>JABDJX010000023.1 GCA_013003245.1 Silicimonas sp.
AGCCCGCTCCATATACTCCATCGTCTCAGTGCTTACGATGATATCCTCATCCTGCCCCACAAACGGCGGCACCATCACTTTGACGCCATTGTCCAGCACCGCTGGCTTAAAGCTGTTGGCGGCGGTCTGGCCTTTCACCACGGGTTCTGTCTCGATCACCTTGCAGGTCACCTTTTGCGGCAATGACGCGCTGAGCGCCTCGGCGTCGTAGTACTCGATCTGAATCGTCATGCCGTCCTGCAGGAACGGGCGGCGGTCGCCCAGAATGTCGGATGGAAGCTCGATCTGCTCGAAAGTCTCGTTGTCCATAAAGACCAGCATGCCATCAGATTCGTAGAGGAACTGCTGGTCCTTCTGCTCAAGACGCACCTTTTCCACTTTGTCAGCCGACCGGAAGCGTTCGTTCAGTTTTGACCCATTGCGCAGATTTTTCATCTCAACTTGCGCAAAAGCGCCGCCTTTTCCGGGCTTTACATGGTCTACTTTAACCGCAACCCACAATCCGGCGTTATGTTCAAGCACATTTCCTGGGCGGATTTCGTTTCCGTTAATCTTAGGCATCCCGTCTCCGGAGGTTTTTGTTGAAAAATCAGTCACAAACCCTATATTCCAGTCCAAGAAGGCCTGCAAGAAGCGGGCAATCCTGGGGAGGAAGAGCCAAGCTATGCGCTGAATGCATGGCAGCTATTCCAAAAAAGAAAAGCAAACCGGCGCGTAATCCTTCATAAAGGGTCTCACGCCAGTCAAATGCGGTAAGAGCAAAAAGAAAAAGGACGGAAGATGGCAGATTTTGTGGACGGCACGGCTTTCAATCACGAGCAGGGCAACCGCGCACGCAAACTCTTTGCGGCTGTGGTGCTTGCAGCGCTGGATGATGCTATCGCCGACGACAAGAAATACGGCAACGGGCCAGAGCAGATCGCCCGTTGGGCACGTTCGCGCGATGGGCGCGAGGTGCTGTCGTGTGCAGGCATTGATCCCAACGAGCGGGTTGTCAAAGGTCTGATGGAATTTGTGGGCAAAGGTGTACGCACATCGGTCGCGCTAAGCCGCGAGGAAAGCGAGCGCAGGCACGCAGCAGAGGCTGCAGCCGCCGAGAAGGTCGCCGCGTAAACCTTTGCGCTACCAAACTTAATTGAAAAGACGCGCCCTCAAGGCGCGTTTTTTTGTGGCACCGTCTAAGCGGCCAGAAACGCAGACCAGCGCGCGCCAATGTCGGGCCAGAACCGTTCACCGACACTGCGCGATTTCGCGTGTTCCTGAGATGATACATAGCTGTCCAAGGCGCGAGAGTAGCTAGGGCGTGCGCGGCCTGCGTCGAGCCATGCGCCGATCCGTGGCGTGCGGCTTTCCCACATGCCCGACATGGCGATCCGGTCCAGCCGGTCGATATAGGCCAAAAGCGCGATGTCGGTCATGCCAAAGCTGTCGCCGTTCATCCATTCCCGTGTTGAAAGTGCTGTGTTCATATCGTCAAAGACGCGCTTCAACACATAAAAATCCGCCTCAAGGTGGGCGGAATCAGAGCCATTTTCGATCAGGTCCCGACGTTTCGCCGCAAGTCGCGGGTTCGGCATCGCCGCGATCAGGGCATCGATTTCCGCAGGCGATTTCGAGTTCAGGATTCGCTCGCGATTGGCCGTGGCAAAGCTCATTGTGTTTATGGCTTGATGAATTTCGACGCAGCGCAGCAGCCAGACCAGTGTTTCGGCCTGCAGAGCTTTGCCTTGCGGCATCAATTGCGGCCCGTCGAAGAACGCGTCGATGTATTGCAGGATGACGCTCGACTCGATCACCACCGTATCGCCATCAACCAGCGTGGGCACCACACCGTTGGGGTTCAGTTTGAGGTATGCAGGCTTGTACTGGTCGCCATTGGGAAGCACCAAAAGCTCGTCTTCCCACGCCAATCCCTTTTCCGCCAATCCGATCCGCGCCTTGACCGAGCAGACGCTGGTTCCTGCGTTGTAAAGTTTTAGCAAGTAAACCTCCGTTACGTTCAGGCGCGCCGGGCCTGGGCTTTGACAGCGGACGAGGCTGCGATGTCGTTGGTCTTCATGAACTGCGTGGCGTTGTGCGTAATGCGGTTCAGATCATAGAGATAGTTCACCATTAGGCCGGACGAGCGTTTCATCCCGCGTTCTGATGTGTCTGCACCGCTGTGGACAGCGTGAACAATGGCCCCGTTGCCAAGATGAAATTTGGCCACAGGATCAGCCGGTCTGCCGAATTCGTCCTTCGCCTCTAACAAGTATTTCGCAACCAGCCGTTCCAGCTTTGCAGGGTCGTCTTGCTTCAATCCTTCGGTGCTCAGCCACTTGTTGAAACCGGGGATCGGCGACAGCGTGACAAAGGTTTTCAGGTTTGGCAGATCCCGCGACAGATCGCGTGCCACCTGTTTGATCAGAGAGTTTCCAAAGGAAACACCCGCCAATCCGGCCTGGCAATTCGAGATCGAATAAAACACTGCCGTATCGGCACTTGTCTCGGAGATCGCATCGAATTCCTCCTTGGTCAGCGCCACTTCGACGAAAATCAAAGGCTCGGTCGGCATCGAGGGATGAAAGAACGCAAAGCACCGCCGGTCGCTGGGCTGCAGCCTGCGGCGCAGATCGTCCCAGTTGTGGATCTCGTGGACCGCCTCATAAGCGATGATCTTTTCCAGGATTGTCGCCGGGCTGTCCCAGTTAACCTGCTGCATCACCAGAAAGCCGCGATTGAACCAGCTGCGCAGCAAGCGTTTCAGGTCGTGATCGGTCTTGGCCAGTTCCGGGCGCTCTTTCAAAAGCTTCAGCAAGTCACGCCGCATCCGTACGATCACGGCCGTGGCGCCGGGTGCCTCGTTTAGCCGCCGAAAAAGCCGTTGTCGCGCAGGCTCGCACGCGCGTTGCAGATCGGCGAAAGTCTCGGGCGAGGGGTCGGTTTTATACTCGACGGCCAGTTCCGCGACCCGTGTGGCATCGATATCCAGATCGTTATTGAGAAACTCGAAGAAGGCGATCAACTGTTCATCATTCAGCATCGGGTATTGGCTTAGAATACTTGCAGCCAGTTGCAGTCCCGAAATCTCGGCGCGCTCGGACAAAAGGCGGATGCAGGCATTTTGGATGTCCTGGCCGTTGATGTCTTTGCGACCGAAAGGGCGCCGGTCAAGCAGCGTTGTCAAAAGGTCGCTTAGCGGATTTGTGGCAATCATTACTGTGCACTCAGTTTGAAATTACTGTTCGGGTAGGGGCTAATGAAGAAATAGCTTGGCTGCCTTCACTTACCAGCCATTTGCGCATGACAGCGATGCAGGTTCTTGCGGTTTCACCAAGTGTGGTCTCTTTCAATAAGGTCCAGACAACCATCGATTTCTCCCTCGTGCCTGTCCATAGCATAAAATATCGATTTTATTTGACAAGAGAAAGAAACGTCGGCAAAAAATAAGGGTCAGCAAAGGGGGCGGCGCAGGCGTCGTCCTGTTGCATTTGAAATCAGGCTAGGACCACGCATGACTTCCACCACAGAAGGTGATCTTGATACATTACGGGCAGAAGCCCACGCTGCTATCCGCGATTTGCGTTCCCGCAAAGCCTCGTTGGACGACGATAGCATCGATCTCATTCTGCGCGGAGCGCGCAATCACTATGCCTGGACAGAGCGTCCCGTGTCCCGTGAACTGCTTGAAACCATTTATGAAATCGCTGCGGCGGGGCCAACAAGTATGAATACGTGCCCAGCACGATTTGTCTTTGTGACGTCCCAAGACGGCAAAGATCGGCTTGAGAAAGCGCTGAAACCGGCCAACGTCGCAAAAATGCGGTCGGCACCGGTGACTGCCATCGTCGCCTATGATCTTGAGTTCTGGACGCACCTGCCATTTTTGTTTCCGCATGAAGACCGAAGGCCGTTTTTTGAAGGCAAGGCGGCACATATCGAAGAAACCGCATTTCGAAACAGTACATTGCAAGGTGCGTATTTCATCATAGCGGCACGCGCTGCCGGGCTGGACATCGGCGGCATGTCAGGCTTTTCAAATCAGGATGTGGACGAGGAGTTCTTCTCGGGAACCACTCTGAAATCAAACTTTTTGATCAATCTGGGGTATGCTGACGAAACAGCCCTTTTCCAGAAACTTCCGCGCTTCGCCTTCGACGAAGCCTGCAAATTCGTGTGAGGCAGCTATGGCGATCCGGCAAAAAACTGAAATGACAATCAAGCTGACGGGGCGTGGCACAAGCCATGCGCGCAGCGAGACGCACATCGATGGGCAAAACATCGTCATCGATGAGCCTGTGGCCCGCGGCGGAACCGATGAAGGCCCGTCGCCCACGGCGACTGCGTATTCGGCGTTGATCGGATGCACCAACGTCATCGGCAACAAATGTGCTGACAAGCTTGGCGTCGACATCGGTCATTTGAGCTTTGAGATGGAGGTCGATTTCGACCGCCGCGGCGTGTTGCTGATGGAAGAGGTGGATGTGCCGTTCAAGGCCATTCGCTTGATGGTCACAGCCGACGGGTCAGCAAGCGAGGATGACCTGCAGAAGGTCGCTCGCGAAACTGATAAATTCTGTCCAATATCAAAACTTTATGAACAGTCAGGCACGAACCTGACGATTACCTGGCGCAAGGGATAGACGCGCCGTTTTAGGGAGGAAAATCAATGCTTGGAAAGATAACACGACGCACGGCCATTGCGCTGGCGCTGACAGTGGCCGCCGCTCCGGTGATGGCAGCAGAAACGATCAAGGCCGTGGTGATCGACGGGTATCCCGCGCGCGCGCTCTGGGTAAAGGAGTTTACCGACTTCTTCATTCCCGAGGTCGACAAGCGCTTGGCGGAGTCCGGCAACTATCAGATGGAGTGGCAGGAAAGCTATGGTGGTGCCATCGTGAAGCCAAAGGGCGTGCTTGAGGGCATCCAGCTTGGGCTTGGCGACATCGGCATCGTCACCACGATCTTCCACAACTCCAAGCTGCCAAGTCAGGCGATTTCGGCTGTTACGCCGTTTATCGCGCCGGATGCGCGGGCCGTGGCCAAGGCGGTTGACGAGATCGCCAAGGAATTCCCGACAATGCAGAAGGAATTCGAGGCACAAAATCAGGTCTATCTGGCGACGGGTGTTGTGCTCGATACCTATCAGGTCTTTTCAAAGACGCCCGTCAATACGCTCGCTGATCTGGAAGGCAGCAAGGTCGCCGGTGCCGGTATGAACCTGCGCTATCTTGAAGGCATCGAAGGGGCCGCCGGAGTGCGCGGTGGATTGACCGATTTCTACAACATGCTGCAAACCGGCCTTGTCGATCATGCGATGCTTTGGCCAGAGGCTGCCAAGACATTCAAGATCGCAGAAGTGGCCCCTTACATGCTGCGCGCTGATCTGGGGGCGGTGAACTCGAAGACGGTCACCGTGAACAAGGACTATTGGGATGGTCTGCCCGAAGAGGTGAAAGGCGTGCTGCAAGAGGTTGCCGTGCTTTACCGCGATCACGTGGCCGGCATTGCGATGGACCGCGCCGAAGCCAGCCGTCAGGCCTATGTCGATGGTGGTGGCACGATTGTTGAAATGGACGCCGAGCAGCGTGCGGCTTGGGCTGCTGCCATGCCCAACGTGGCGCAGGAATGGGCCGCTGGTCTTGATGCCAAGGGCGAGCCGGGAACGGACATGCTGAACGCATATCTCGCCAAGCTGGCCGAGGCTGGCTATGCGCCGGTCCGCGACTGGGCAGCTGCGACCAACTAAGGTGTTCGGCTCCGCACTCTCAGCGGTGACAAAACTGGTCAATGGCGTCGCAATCTCTGCGAACGCCATTGGCACACTTGTGGTGTTGGTGCTTGTGGGCATCGTCAACTACGACGCCATCGCGCGCAGCCTCTTTAACAGCCCGTTTCTGGGGGCTGTCGAGGTTGTCCAGTTCTCGATGGTGCTGATTGTCTTTTTGCAGTTGCCGGATGTCTGCCGGGTCAACCGGCTGACACGCTCGGACGGGTTTCTGACGATCCTTGGCGGACGGTTTCCCAAGACGGCCAATGTCATCCGCCACGTGATCAACGCGATCTCTGCAGCCTTCATGACGCTGGTGGCCATCGCCATCTGGCCCGAGTTTCTGAAGATGTTCGAGACGCAGGATTACTTTGGCGTGCCGGGCGTTTTCACAGCCCCCTGGTGGCCGGTAAAGCTGGTGATCTTTCTCAGCGCGGTTCTGTGTGTGCTGGTCTTTGTGTTGAAGGTGCTGCATGGGCGTGAAGACGTCGCTCCGGTGCGCCTTGGCGAGAGGGATGACACGTGAGCCCCGTTGAGATTGGCATCGCGTCAGTCGTTGCCATCGTCATTCTGGTCTATATCGGGCTTTACATCCCCATTGCCCTTGGCGTCGTTAGTTTCGTTTCCATCTGGCTGATGCGCGACAACTTCGATCTGGCGATGAACCTGCTGAAGATCGCCGTTGGCGACAGCGTGATGGAGTACACGTTTGCCACTGTGCCGCTCTTTACCTTTATGGGGCTTATCGTCTCAAAGGCCGGGCTGGGGGCTGACATTTACGAGGTCATGAACACCGGCTTTCGCAAGGTGAAAGGCGGGATCGGCATGGCGACGGTGGGGGCGAACGCCGTCTTCGCCGCTGTGACGGGATCATCGATTGCCTCTGCCAGCGTGTTTTCAAAAGTGGCCGTCCCACAGATGATGAACTTTGACTATAACCCGCGATTTGCCGTGGGCGTAGTCGCCGGATCAAGCGTGCTGGGCATGATCATTCCACCCTCGGCGATGCTGATCATCTATTCTTTTGTGGCCGAGCAATCGGTGGGCGAGATGTTTTTGGCAGGCATTGTGCCAGGCATTTTGTTGGCGATTGCCTATGTCGTGGCGATCTGGGCCATGGGCCGGTTTGCACCGTCTTATGTGGGCGGACGCCCCAGCGACGAGATGGAGTGGATGAGTGTTGGCGAGATCGCCTCGAAAACGCTGCCGACCTTCGGGCTGATCACGGTCGTTCTGGGCGGGATCTATACCGGCTGGCTGACCCCGGTTGAGGCAGGCGCCGCGGGCGCCTTGCTTGGACTGATCATCGCCGTTGCGCGCGGCAAGATGAACCTCAAGGGCTTTTGGGATGCGCTGTTGGAAACCGGGCATATCACGGCGGCAATCCTGTTTCTGATCACGGCCGCTTCGATCTATTCGCGGATGCTGGGGCTGGCGGGCGTGCCGAACCAACTGGGCGTGATGCTGGATCAAAGCCAGCTGGGCTATTTCTGGATCATGGTGTTTTACGTGCTTCTGATGATCTTTCTTGGTACGATCCTTGATACAGCATCGATCATCCTGATCGTTGTGCCGCTTTTTTTGCCGCTGATCGAACCAATGGGTCTGTCGCTTGTCTGGTTCGGAATCGTCACCGTTGTGGGGGCCGAGATCGGGCTTTTGACACCACCGCTGGGCATCAGTTGCTTTGTCATCAAGGCCACCTTGAATGATGATCGCATTGCGCTCAAAGATGTGTTTATCGGCGCATTTCCCTTCGCGCTTGTGATGCTGATCGTGCTGATCCTGCTAATCCGGTTCCCGTGGCTCAGCACGGCCATCTTGTAATTTAGGAGACCAATCAATGCGCACTGTGACCAAGGACAATATCACCGATGTCTTCATGTCCTATTTCGGCCCCGACACCGATCCGCGCCTGAAAGAGGTGATGCTGAGCATGGTCAGCCATCTGCATGCCTTTGCCAAAGAGGTGAACCTGACCCATGCGGAGTGGCAAAAGGGGATCGAGTTTCTGGAGTGGGCCGGCAACATTTCAGACGAAGAGCGGCATGAGTTTGTGCTTTTGTCCGACGTGCTGGGCCTGTCGTCGCTGGTCGATATGATCAATTCGGTGCCCGAGGGGACGTCATCAAGCGTTTTGGGACCATTTCATATTTCGGGTGCGCCCGACATTCCTTTTGGCTTTGACATGAAGCGCGACTTTGAAGGCGAGGTGCTTTTGGCCAAGGGCAAGGTGACAGACCCAAGCGGTATGCCGATCGAAGGGGCCAAGATCGATATTTGGCAGACCGCGCCAAACGGGCTTTATTCCAGCCAGGATCCTGATCAGGACACCTATTCATTCCACGGCATTCAAAGGACGGATGCGGACGGCGCCTATGGATTCACCACGGTCAAACCCGTCAGCTATACCGTGCCAACGGATGGGCCGGTGGGCGAGATCCTACTCGCCACGGGACGGCATCCATGGCGGCCCTCGCATCTGCACTACATCATCACGGCAGACGGGTATCGCCCGCTGGTGACCGAGATTTTCCCCGATGATGATCCGTATCTTGACGAAGACACCGTCTTTGGCGTGCGCGAGGATCTGGTGATGAAATACATCGCGCAACCCGCCGATGCATTTCCCGACGGCTATGATCTGTCAGGTAAGGTGAACGAGACGTTCCTTGTCGCCGACTTCGACCTAAAGCTGGTTCCGCTGGCTAGCTGATCTGCTCGGCCAGAAAGGCGCCTGTGTTCCGGTAATGCTCCATCAGCCGTGTGCTGACGGTTTCCGTGTCACGCTCGACCGCTGCATTCAGAATCCCCTGATGCTCGGCGTCCACATCGCGGCGCGCATAGCCCTTGGATTGGCCCGCAAGATAGCGATAGCGCACGTTCAGGTCATAAAGCTGGCTGCAGAACCGCAGTAAAATGGGCGACCGGCAGGCCGCCAGAAGCGCCATGTGAAAGGCCTTGTGGCAAGCTTCAAACGTTTCCTGATCCTGTTTGCGCGCGCGGACCATATGGTGATGCGACAACACCAAGGCATCTTCCCAGCCGGTGTCTGCATGGCTCAGGCTTTCGCGCACGGCCATGTCTTCAAGATTGCAACGCAGATCGAGAATCTCCTGAAATTGCTCACGGCTTGTCTGGGCAACGCGAAACCCGCGCTGATCGATCCGGTCGACCAACTGGTCAGAGGTCAAAAGGCTCAGCGCCTCGCGCACTGGCGACGCTCCAGTTTCAAGCGTTTCCTTAAGCGAGTCGATTTTCAGGCGCTGTCCGGGGGGAATCCGGCCAAATATAATGTCGTTGCGCAGCGCAAGATAAGCGCGCTGAGTTGACGACTGGGTCGATTGGTTTTCGGTGATGGCTTTGTCCATGACCTGAGCGTGCCAGTTTATCCCGCGATACTCAATAAATATCGTTTTTTCCATTTGATTGCCTGATTTGATGGTGATTTTTGGCATGCCTTGGGTCAACGCTTTCGTTGATAAAATATGGTTTTTTTATTGAGATCGGGCGAAAAATAGGTATAAAATCGGGAAACGAAAATGGGAGCACGACGATGCGTCAGACGTTTCACGAAGAAGGTAAATACTGGGTAAGCCCTTACAATTTCGTCCCGGAAGTTCGCGAAACGCTCGATCTGCCCGAGAAGGTCGAAATTCATGACGCAACCCTGCGCGATGGTGAGCAAACGCCCGGCGTTGTTTTCTCTGTTGATGACAAAATTCGCATTGCCACCAAGATGGACGAGATCGGCGTTGACCGGATCGAAGCGGGGATGCCTGCCGTGTCTCCTCAGGATGCCGAGGCGATCAAGGAAATCTCGAAACTTGGCCTGAAATCAAAGATCTACACCTTCGCGCGTGCGATGAAGACCGACATTGATATGGCGCTTGAGTGCGGGGCGGATGGTGTGATCATCGAGGTGCCGATCGGGTATCCCAAGCTTGTCACGCAGTTCGGCTG
>JABDJX010000040.1 GCA_013003245.1 Silicimonas sp.
ACGCCGAAAGGCGTCGCAAAACCCTTACTCGGCCGCTTCCAGATATTCCTCCAGCGGCGGACATGTGCACACCAAGTTCCGGTCACCATAGGCATTATCGACCCGGTTGACCGGCGGCCAGTATTTATCGACCCGAAACGCCCCCGCAGGATAGCAGCCTTCCTCCCGGGTATAGGGCCGGTCCCAATCTCCCACCAAATCCTCAACCGTGTGCGGCGCGTTTTTCAGCGGATTGTTTGCGGGATCAATCTTGCCCTCTTCAATCGCGCGGATCTCTGCGCGGATCGACAGCATGGCATCGCAAAACCGGTCCAATTCGGCTTTTGTCTCAGACTCTGTTGGTTCGATCATCAACGTGCCCGCAACGGGCCAGCTCATCGTGGGCGCGTGAAATCCATTGTCGATCAGACGTTTGGCAATGTCGTCCACCGTCACGCCAGCGCTTTCCTCAAAGGGACGCGTGTCCAGAATGCACTCATGCGCGACCCGCCCCTTTGCGCCGGTGAACAGCACATTATAGGCTCCCTCAAGTCGCTTCGCGATGTAGTTGGCGTTCAGGATCGCCACCTTCGTGGCCTGTGTCAGTCCGGCACCCCCCATCAACAGAATATACGCCTCAGAGATCATCAGAATGCCCGCTGATCCAAAAGGTGCCGCTGACACGGGGCCTTCGCGTCCACCAGTCTCTGGATGCCCTGGCAGGAAAGGGGCCAAATGGGCTTTCACGCCAATCGGTCCCATGCCCGGTCCACCGCCGCCGTGGGGGATGCAGAATGTTTTGTGCAGGTTCAGGTGGCTGACGTCAGAACCAATCTCGCCGGGTTTTGAAATACCGACCATCGCATTCAGGTTTGCGCCGTCCAGATACACTTGTCCGCCGAACTCATGCGTGATGTCGCACACCTCGCGCACGGTTTCTTCAAAGACCCCGTGCGTCGAGGGATAGGTGATCATTGCTGCGGCAAGATGCTCGCCTGCCTCTGCCGCCTTGGTGCGGAAATCCTCCAGATCGATATCACCCCGCTCCGTGCATTTGACCACAACCACTTTCATCCCGCACATCTGGGCGCTTGCGGGGTTTGTACCGTGCGCGTTCACAGGTATCAGGCAGATGCGCCGTTCCATATCGCCGCGCGAGCGGTGATAGGCCATGATCGTCAAAAGCCCGGCGTATTCGCCCTGCGCGCCCGAATTGGGCTGCATCGACATCGCGTCATACCCGGTGATCTGGCAAAGTTTTTCGGCCAACTCGTTAATCATCTGGGTGTAGCCCGCAACCTGTTCGGCAGGCGCAAAAGGGTGAATGTTGGCAAATTCGTTCCACGTTACCGGCATCATTTCGACAGCGGCATTCAGCTTCATCGTGCATGACCCCAGCGGGATCATCGCGCGATCAAGCGCCAGATCGCGATCCGCAAGGCGGCGCATATAGCGCATCATCTCGGTTTCGGCCCGGTTCATATGAAACACCGGGTGGGTCATGAACTCAGAGGTGCGATGATACTGCTGGGGCAGGCGGGTATAGCCCGCCTCAAAGTCCGGTGCATTGAAATTCAGCCCGAATGCGCGCCAAACGCCTTCCAGAACCGCAGGCCGCACGGTCTCATCCACCGCGATTCCGATCTTGGTCTCGCCCACACGGCGGAAGTTGATCCGTTCGCGTCGACCAGCCTCCATGATCACACCCTGAAGCGCGCCCACATCAACAGTGACCGTGTCGAAGAAAAGCTCGGGCTCAACAGTGTAACCGCCCGCCTCAAGCCCCATCACAAGGCGTTCGGTTTTGCGGTGAATACGCTGCGCGATGGCCTTCAGGCCCTCTGGTCCATGAAAGACGCCGTAAAACGATGCCATCACCGCCAAAAGCGCTTGTGCTGTGCAGACGTTCGATGTCGCCTTCTCGCGGCGGATATGTTGCTCGCGGGTTTGCAGCGACAGACGGTAGGCCTTGTTGCCGCGCGCATCGATCGACACGCCCACAAGCCGCCCGGGCATTGCGCGCTTATAGGCATCGCGGCATGCCATGTAGGCGGCATGCGGGCCGCCCATGCCCATCGGCACGCCAAAGCGCTGGGTCGATCCGACGGCAATATCTGCACCCATCTCGCCGGGTTCTTTCAACAACGTCAGGGCAAGCGGATCGGCGATCACAATGCCAAGCGCCTTGGCGTCATGCAAAGCCGTTATCTGATCGGTAAAGTCGCGCACGTGACCAAAAGTGCCCGGATACTGGAAGACTGCTGCGAAAACCTCGTCTGCTCGCAGATCATCTGGAGCGCCGACGATAACCTCAATGTCCAAAGGTGCCGCGCGCGTCTTTATCACCGCGATATTCTGCGGATGGCAATTTTCATCGATAAAGACCGTCTTCGATTTCGACTTGGCCACCCGCTGGGCCATGGTTACCGCTTCGGCCGCTGCAGTCGATTCATCCAGCAAAGACGCATTGGCAATCTCAAGCCCGGTCAGGTCTGAGATCATCGTCTGAAAGTTCAAAAGCGCCTCAAGCCGCCCTTGTGAAATCTCGGGCTGATAGGGCGTGTAGGCCGTGTACCATGCCGGGTTTTCCAGAATATTCCGCTGGATCGCAGGTGGCGTGACCGTCCCGTAATACCCTTGCCCGATCATCGTTGTGAAGACGTCGTTCTTCTTGGCAACCTGCTTCATGTGCCAGACTAACTCGCGTTCCGATTTGGGCTTGCCCATCTCCAAAGGCTCACTTTGGCGGATCGAAGCGGGCACCGTCTGGTCAATCAACTCGTCAAGCGAGCCCACATTAAGCGTCGTTTGCATCTCGGCCATCTCAGCAGGCGAGGGGCCGATATGACGACGATTGGCAAAATCGTAAGGCAGATAGTCAGTCGGTGTGAAAGTCATCGAAAAGCTCTCCAAACGGGGCAAAAATCTCCAAGATTTATCCAAATTTCTTGGTAAGAAATTTGCGCCTAGCCGATAAAGTCCTGATACGCGTCTTCGTCCATGTAGGCATCAATCTGGCTCAGGTCATCGACTTTCATCTTGAAAAACCAAGCTGCCCCCAGCGGATCCTCGTTAACGAGGCCGGGGTTGTCGACCAGATCGTCATTTACCGCGATAATCTCGCCATCAAGCGGCGCCGTGATGTCCGAAGCCGCTTTGACGCTTTCAATCACAACGATGTCGTCGCCCTTGGCCACTTTGGTTTCCGCCTCCGGCAATTCCACAAATACCACATCGCCCAGCTGCTCAGACGCATGCTCGGTGATCCCCACAACCACAACATCATCGTCAACGCGCAGCCATTCGTGCTCTTCGGTGTATTTCATCTCTCAAAACTCCCCAATTCTTATCGTTTGTATGTCGAAGTCCGGAACGGCATGTCCGCAACCGTCACGGGCATGCGTTTGCCGCGCACCTCTGCCTCCAGAGTGGTGCCAGTTTCAGACAGGATCGTCAAAACATAGCCCATAGAAACAGGCCGTTCCAGCGACGGGCCAAAGCCGCCAGAAGTGATCTCGCCAATTTGTGTGGCGCCGTCAAAAAGCGGAGTGCCCGCCCGCATAGGTGCGCGCCCTTCCGGCAAAAGTCCGACACGTTTGCGCGACGCACCTTCGCCCAATTCCCGCAAGATGCGATCTGCACCGGGAAACCCGCCTTCCCGTGCGCCGCCGGTGCGCCGCGCTTTCTGGATCGCCCAATGAAGCGATGCCTCTATCGGCGAGGTCGTTGTGTCGATGTCCGATCCGTAAAGACAAAGCCCGGCTTCAAGCCGCAGCGAGTCGCGGGCACCAAGTCCGATGGGCACAACGTTTTCCTGCTCAAGTAGCGCCCTGGCAAACCCTTCGGCGTTCTCTTCGGGCAGTGAAATCTCATACCCATCTTCGCCCGTATACCCAGAGCGTGACACCCACATCTCCACTCCGTCCCATATCAGGGTCGCCACATCCATGAACCGCATCTGTGCCGCACCAGGTGCTAAGCTTTCAAGCGCAGCCTCGGCCTTTGGTCCCTGCAGCGCAATCAGGGCGCGATCCGTAATCGGTGCAACAGTGCAGGCGTTTGAAAGATGCTTGTCCAGATGTGCGATATCATCGGCCTTGCACGCAGCATTCACGACAAGAAATAAATGGTCTCCGCGATTGGCAATCATCAGATCGTCCAGAATACCGCCCGCATCATTGGTAAACATCGCATAGCGCTGCCGCCCTTCCGCCAATCCGGCAACATCCACCGGCACAAGGCTTTCCAAAGCCAATGCGGCGTTCGGGCCAGTGATTCGCACCTGCCCCATATGGCTGACATCAAACAGCCCGGCATGCGCCCGCGTCCAAAGGTGCTCTTTCATCACGCCCGCCCGGTACTGCACCGGCATCTCATAACCCGCGAAGGGCACCATTTTTGCGCCGAGCGAGACGTGCAGATCGTAAAGCGGTGTGCGGTTCAACGTGTCCATCGGCCTCTCCTCCACCGACGTCTCGCGCGCCGGGTACCATCCGGGCAATCGCCTTGCCCGCCAGCACCCCCTCTGTCCTTTAGCCTGAGATCGCTATCCCTTCGGCGCCTCTTGCTCAGAGGTCTCTCCAGAGTTTTATCTAGCGTGTCGGTCCCTTTTGCCTGAGAGTTTACCGGGGCGGTTGCTCCTTCGGCACCGGGGGCTGGCCCCGACTTCTCCCGTCACGCAGGATTTTGATACGCCGCTTTGGACCACGCGTGCAAGACCTTGAATTCTGCCAAAGCGCCAGCGAAGACAGAGCGCATGACATCACCTTATTTCTTTGGCTATGGCTCTTTGGTGAACCGCGCCACACATGCCTACGCAAGTGCGCACACGGCGCGGATCACAGGATGGCGGCGCGCGTGGCGTCATGTCGAAGGCCGCGACGTGGCCTTTCTGACAGCGGTGCCTGATGCAGAAACGACCATCGACGGTCTGATTGCCGCTGTGCCCAATGCGGATTGGCAGGCGCTTGACGTGCGTGAAGCGTGGTACACGCGAGAAATAGCGCGTGACCTGACGCATCAGCTTGAACCTGCGCCCGAAGTTCATCTCTACCATGCGCCTGCTGCACTGCACCGCCCCGCCACCGTGCAGCATCCGGTTCTGCTCAGCTATCTTGATGTGGTCGTCCAGGGGTACCTGACAGAATTTGGAGAAGCCGGAGTGACGAAATTTTTCGACACAACTGATGGTTGGGAGGCGCCGATCAGAAATGACCGTGATGCCCCGATTTACACGCGTCACCAACGCCTCACGGTGTTTGAGTCTGACCTTGTAGATCACCATCTTGCACGGCTGGGATGCAGGATATTCTGACTTCATCTATTCAGAAATACTCTGGGGGTCCGGGGGTGAAAACCCCGGTACGTCGGACCAGGTAGGGCTCAAAGATCACCGCCTTACGTGAAACAGCTGATGCATGCGCGAATGGCGTACGAACGGCGCGTTCTCACCGGCATCCAAAGCCGCCGTCGCTAAAACACGCCGGGTCAGCGCAAAGGCGATGCCGGCAAAGATCACGCCGCCCAGTGCTTGGCCGATCAACACGCCTGGCGCGCCAAACCCCGCGGCACCGATTAGAACAAACGGGATCGTCCCAAGCGTGTGCCGCCCCCAGTTGATCCAGGTCGAGTAAAATGGATGACCCAGATTGTTGAACGCCGCATTGCTGGCAAAGATCACGCCGTTGAAGAAAAACGCCAGCGCCAGCGGGCCGCAAAACAGGAAGATAAGCTCAAGCGTGACGCCGTCGGCGGCGAAAAGTGCTGCAATCGGGCCGCGAATGGCAAACAGAATGCCTGTGACGAGAACCACCACCAGCCCCATAAACAAAATCGCATCGCGCATCGCCTCGCGCACCCGGTCCTGTCGCCCACCGCCTGCGTTCTGGCCGATGATTGGCCCCAAAGCGCCAGAGAGTGCAAAGATCACGCCAAATGCAATCGGCGTCATCCGCCCGATGATCGCCATGCCGGCGACGGCTGCTTCGCCGAACTCGGCCATTGAGCGGGTGACATACGCCTGCCCGATCGGGGTTGCCAGTTGCGTCAGGATGGCCGGGGCTGCGATGGCGGCGACGGGCATCAAATCTTGGCTCACGTTTTGCGGCCGCGCCAAAGCGCGATGATGCCGAATCAAGGGCATGATCCCAAACCACGCGATTGTGCACCGTGCCGCGACTGACGCCAGAGCTGCGCCGGTCAGCTCAAGATCCAGCCCGAATATCAGGATCGGATCCAGCACGGCGTTCACCACACCGCCCCAGACCGTTGCCATCATCGCGCGGCGCGCATCGCCATAGGCCCTTAAAATCGCACTGCCCACCATCCCGAAGATAAGCAACGGCAACGACGGTATGATAATCGCCAGATACGAGACCGACAGATCCAGCGTTTCGCCCGATGCGCCCATCAGGGCCGACAGAGGTGCCAGGTTCATCCACACGCCCGCAGCGAAAACAGCGCCAAAAAGAACGCCGTAAATCAGTGTGTTCGTCGCCCGCCTGCGCGCAAGCTCTCCATCGCCGGCGCCTAAAGCGCGCGATACCAACGCGCCTGCCGCAATGGCCATACCTATACCGAAAGACGAAGTGAAAAACAGGATCGCGCCTGCGTACCCGATGGCGGCAGCAAGCTCTGCCTTGCCCAGCATCGAGATGAAGATCATGTCGACGAAATCGACAATAAAAACCGCCATCAGCCCGACCGAAGCCGTCAGCGACATCACCGTGATATGACGGAAAAGATTTCCCTCTAGAAACTTGGCCTGGCTTTCCACGCACGGCGCCTCCCCGATTTCACCCTGACAGGCAAAACCGGGGCTGCCAAGATTTTTACAGCATCAACTGATACGTGGCTGGCACGTAATGGAACGCTCCCGGGCCTTCGGTTGTCACGAAACCAACACCAGGGAAGGGCATGTGATAGCCCACAAGCGGGAAGCGATCCGCAGCGGCCATGCCAAGAACCTTTTTGCGGCTCGCGGCGGCAGCTTCCTTGTCCATGTCAAAGCGCACTTCCCACTCAGGATAGGCCAGCGACCAGACATAGTGGTTGGCCAAATCCGCCATCAGGAACAACTGCTCGCCGTTTGACTCCAGCATGTATCCCATGTGCCCGGGTGTGTGACCGAACGCACCAACGCCAGTGATGCCTGACACAACCGACCCACCGTCGCCGATAAAGCTCATTTTTTCGGCAAATGGCTTCACCTTGCCGTCAAAGCGCTCGTTTTCTGCCGCGGCCCAGTGATCGTATTCGACCTGACCAGTGACATAGCGCGCATTGGGGAAGGTTGCTTCGCCCGCGTCGTTCGTCAGGCCACCGATGTGATCGCCGTGCATGTGCGTCAGAACAACGATCGTCACATCACCCGGCGCAACACCCGCTTGCTCAAGGGCTGCCGTGATACCGTCTGCGTTAAGGCCGGTGTCAAACAGCACGATTTCCGAGCCGGTGCGCACAACCGTTGGCGTAAAGAAGAACTGCGTTTTGTCTGCCGGGATCAGATTGGCCTCGCTCACCGATTTGAATTCTTCGGCTTCGACGTTCATGCCAAACGTGCCTTGCGGATCATCCTCGACCGTGCGCGTTCCGGCCAGCAAGGTGGACACCTCGAAATCACCAATCGCAAATGAGTGCTGGATGGCATTTTGTGGCCCAGAGTGACCGCCGGCCAGTGCGGGCGTGCCAACGGCTGCGCCCACAGGAAGTGCGGCTGCACCGGCAAGCAAGGTACGGCGTGAAAGGGTGATGTCTGTCATAGAGTCCTCCGGACGGTTATATCTGATGCTGAAAGAGTAGCGCGCCCGAAAAATAGTCAATCACATCTGCGTCAGGGCACGAATTCAGCGATTGTCGTCCAGGTGCCGCCGCATCGATGCCAAGTCGTCATGCGTGCGGCGCATGATGCTGATCTGCTCTGGTCCGATGATGCGCTCGAACATCGCTGTCACATTTTGGATCGCCTCTTCGCGAAAACGGCGGCCGTCCAGTGTGAGATACACCAGTTTTGCCCGCCCATCGTCCGGGTCGGGTTTCACCTCAATAAACCCACGATCCTCCAGCACCTTGAGCGAGTGGGTCATCGTGTTCTTAGTCACCTGCATAGCCGCGGCTATCCGCACGGGTGCCTTGCCTTCGCCAGTGCGAACAAGGTGGTTCAGAATGCTGAAATGCGACGGATGCACGCCATCGGGAAGGCTTTTGGCCAAAAGCGCGGTCGACAACTGATTGATAATGCCGATCTCGGTGAAAAAGCCGAAAATCTCTGCTGATGTATCTTTTGTCTTGGTCACGCAGTTCCGATCTTGCTTTCAATGGGCCAGCGTGGGCTGGGGGCCACTTGCCGACCGTATCCGATCCGTGCCAGCATTTGAACCGTGCCTCCATTCGGTGCAAGCCGCGCGTGAGTTTCGCGATAATGCGCGTCCATCTCGGGATACTCCTGCAAGGCCTGACTGAGCGGTTGAAACCCAAGTCCTTCGGCGGTGCAGGCAAGGTTTACGCGCAACCAATCGGCCCCGGCCGCGATCTGGTCTTCACGGCTGTTTTCGGGTGTTACCAGCCAAAGATGCCCCATGGCGGTTTCCGTCGTGGCCAAGACAGCCTTCATGCCCTCGCTATAGGCGGTAGAGCTTGTATCAAGCGCTGCTTCACGCGTCATCACGCCGGTGATCGCCATGGCTTCAAACAACGGGCCACTAAAGTCGATCCCGTCGGGGTTTGCATTTACTTCCGCCTTGCCGATGCGAAAGAGATCAACGCTTTCCTTGAACGTGCGTGGCGTTTCAACCTCGATCCGCATCGCATCGCTGGTCAGTTTGCGCCAAGCGGCGATATCGCCTGCGTTTATCGTCCCGCCAAGCGTGGCAGACCGGGCAAAACCCAGAATGCGCTGCAA
>JABDJX010000048.1 GCA_013003245.1 Silicimonas sp.
GATTATGGCAACGCCGGTATATGCGCAGCAAAAAGCGTTTGATTTGGCCGCACCCGACGATCTGGTTGCCACCGGGTTTCTCAAACACCTGTTGCCGCGATTCTCTCTAAAGACCGGTATCCGCATCACGGTGGTGGGCGAGCAGGGCGATGCGACCTTCGGAGCGGAAGGAACCCCTGTGTTCCGGCAGGGCGAGACGATCTGGCATTTTAAGGCAGCCAGCGGGCCACACACGGACGCATTTCTGGACTGGCTGCAAAGCGATGTCGGCATCAATACCATCGAAGGGTTCAAGTCAGAGGGGGGCTCTCTTTTCAGTGGCGACGTTTCGGTCAGGGAAGAGACGCAAGTTGCTGAACTTACAGGCGATCTGGCTTTGGGAGAAAAGCAGAGCCTTGCCAAGTGCGGGCGCTGTCACGTGGTGAACGACACAAACCGGATGAACGCCATCGGCTCAACCCCGTCGTTTGCCCTGATGCGCAACTTTCCCGACTGGCAGTCGCGGTTCGAGACGTTCTTTTTGCTGAAACCCCACGGGGCCTTTACCCAAGTCGCCAATGTGACAGACCCGTTCCCTGATCATTTGCCATCGCCCATCGCTCCTATCGAGGTGACGATGAACCAGATCGAGGCGATCACCGCCTATGTCGGGTCAATCGCACCCGCCGATCTGGGAGCGCCGATCCAGTCGCGTAATCAGTGATCCTTGCGTTTTGAGAAATAATCCTCGGTCGTGCGCACCTTTGGCCGCTCGCCGCCCTGAAACGGATTATCTGTTGAATGGTACTGCGCCTGAATACGGCAGTTTTCGCACATCTGGATCATCTTGGCGGCATCTGACGTGGCGAACATCGAATGGCTGCCCGCCAGCTTTTCGGTGATTTTCTCGACGGTTGATTTCACCCCGAAAAGCGCGCCGCATTCGATGCAGGCAAAGGGCTCTTCTTCGTTCAGAACAACCTGTGTCAGGGCGCTGTCGGTCAAGTTTAACTGTGGCTGCAAAGTGATTGCATTTTCAGGACAAATGTTGCTGCATAGGCCGCATTGCAGGCAGGCGTCTTCCTGAAATCTGACCTGCGGCAGATCAGGGTTGTCGCCAAGCGCGCCTGAGGGGCAAAGCGACGTGCAGGCAAGGCACATTGTGCAGGCGTCGGTGTCGATCAAAATCGCGCCATAAGGGGAACCTGCAGGCAGGTCCAGGACCTCGGCTTCCGGTTGCAGCGCCTTGGCCGCAAGGCGGGTGACCTGGCGGCGGGTGCCCATGGGCAAGACCGGCTCGCAAGTCACTGGTGTTGGAGCTTCGGTGTAGAGTGTGTCGCTTAGTGCATCGGGGTCAGCGAGGTCCAACAGATGCACTGCCTCCGCCCCGGCAATGGCGCGGGTCAGGTCTGCCTGCGCCTCGATCACCTCGCGCTCGGTCCTGGGAGAGAGCAGCACGTCGACATGTTTAAATCCACACGCAAGAGCGGCCAGCATCTCGGCATGTCCAAAGCCCGAGAGCGCATCAACCTCAAACGGGATCACGTCTGAAGGCAGTCCGCGCCCGAACCTTGCGGCCAGCGAGATCATCACACGACCGTGCGCCTCGTCGTGGACCAAGAGACGCGCGTCTTTCCCGCCCGCTTTGGCGTAGGTTCCAGCCAGCGTTGAGAACCGGCGAAACACCGTCTCTACCGGCGGCGCGTCATAGGTGATGGCACCCGACGGGCACACGGCCGAACACGATCCGCAGCCCGCGCAGACCATCGGATCAATGGCGACGTGTTCGCCAGCGGAGGTGATCGCTCCCGTGGGGCAGACGTTCAGACAGTTGGAGCAGGCAGGTTTTTCGGCGCGGCTGTGGGCGCAAAGGCTGGCCTCAAGCCGCACGTAAAGCGGCTTTTCAAAGGTGCCAATCAGCTGCGACGCCTCAAGAACGGCCTTGGCGACCGAAGGCGTGTGCGCGGGGTCGGCGCGCAGGTAGCCTTCGCGTTTCTCATGGGCCGGAAAAAGCGGCGTATCTCCCCGTAAATCCAGGATTATATCGCAATCGGAGGCAGCCCCGCTCAGCGGTTCACTCCATTGCAGCGCGCCGCGTCCACCGGCCACGACCTGTTGCAGATTGTCAAAGCTCACCTGAAAGCCACCAAGGGCGCCGGAAGCGTTTTTGACGGTGCCCGAAACGCAATCAAATCGGCGGTCCGTTGGAATGTCGTCGCCTTCGACCAGAACGGTCACCGCCAAAGTCTCGCACAGATCAGCCGCCGCTTGCAGGGCCGCGTCGCCGCCAAGGATCAGGCAGGTGCCTTCCGAGATCACATCGACCGATTTGCCTATCGGCAGTTCCAGCGCCGCCTCTGCCGCCAGCGCGGCCATCTTGGCGGGGGCGGGGCTGTCGCTCCACCCGGCACGGTCGCGTAGGTCGACAAATCCTGGTGTTTCAACCTCAAGCTCTGCGGCCAGTTCCTCGAACCGCGCGCGCTCCTGCTGGCAGGCGACGATCACGTCGCCCGAGGCAATCTCCTTGGCGGCGTCACCGATCTGGTCCATGCAGAGGCTTTTGTAGACTTTGGAGCAGGTAAGGTCGGAGCCCTTGGCAATGGCGTCCGCGTCCACCTTTTGCGAGCCAAGACAATCGCACAGCACCAGTTTCTTGGTCATTTTTCCCTCTAGGCAATTCAGGAGATGTGGTCGGCGACGTGCAGGCTAGTCGCGATTCTCGGGTGGCGTAAACCTCAATTCGACATAATGCCCATTCTGCACCTGCATCATCAGGAGATTTTGACTATTCTAAATGGCACTGAAATGGCTGTGTTTATTGGGGATTGATGCGATGCCTGGCACCCCCTGTCACGCCGCAGCGCAGAACGCTAAAAAAGTGTACAACAGTATGCACGATTTCACTTTCCTAAACGCTTTAGGTCATGCAGCATGGGCGTAGCGAACAGGTCGGAAGAACAGGGAACCTTTGACCAATCCGAAGCCACAGTCTGTCTCAATTCCGCTGGGGATCGTGATCCGCAGGGTGCCCGGCGTTACGCGCTGGGCCAAGCACGTTTGGCAAGCCGTCGCGGTTTTGCCGGGTGCGGGGGCGGCGGATTGGAAAGAGCTGCGGCGCGATGGTGACGCGGTTGAGTTTCACGCAGCGACCTTGCCCTTAGAGCTTTTCCGCACCGATACAGAGGCATATCTGCACGGGCTTTCTGCCAAGATGCCCGCGATTTACGTGGTGATGCGTCAAAGCGAAGACGACCGCCCGCTTGAGGTGGTGCTGGTCACGGCCTCTCCTTACGAGGCGCAGGATTACGCGGACACCGGCGAAGAACTGGTTGAAAAAGTGCCGATGCCCGAGGGGCTGGTGGCCTGGATCCGCGATTACGTGGAAGAGCATCACGAGGACGAGGTCTTCATAAAGCGCCGCCGCGACAAGAAGCGGATTGATCTGAAGGAAGACGGCATCGGCGATGCGCGTATCCGGCAGACGGCTGATGTCTACCGCGCGCCGACCCGCAAGGAGACAGTGCATTGAGCGGTGAGCGGAATTTCTGGTCCCGCCGCAAGGCTGGGGTGGCTGCAGAAGTTCAGGCCGAAGAGGCGGCTTTGGAAGCCGAAGCACTGGCCACTGAGCACGAGGCGCTTGAAGAGAAATCAGACGAAGACCTGCTGGCGCACTTCAATCTGCCTGATCCCGATACTTTGAAGGAGGGCGACGATTTTTCCGTCTTCATGTCAAAAGCCATCCCGGATCGCTTGCGCCGCCGTGCCTTGCGCGTGCTTTGGAAATCAAACCCGGTCTTGGCCAACGTGGATATGCTGGTCGATTATGGCGAGGATTTCACCGACAGCGCGATGGTGGTCGAGAACATGATGACCACTTATCAGGTCGGCAAAGGCATGTTGAAGCATGTCGAGGAAATGGCGCGGCAGGCGGCTGAGAAAGAAGCCGCTGAAAACGCGCCGGACGACATTGAAGAACTGAACACTGCAGACCAAGAGCTTGACGCAAACGAAGATGTCTTGCTCGCCGCTGCGCCGGAGGAGGAGCCGGCGCAGCGATTAGAAATCGTGCCGGAAGAAGAGCACGAGGTGGCCTATGCGCCGCCCACTCCGCGCCGAATGAAATTCAGAACCGAGGAACACGCGTGAACGCTGCCGAAGATATCACAGTTGCACCGGAGGATCGTCTGCGCGCCGATCTTTACAACTATCTGGGCCTGATGCTGGCCGGGCCACCCGATCAGATGCTGCTGGACCAGACACAAGGGCTAAGTGGCGACGATGAGACCGAGATTGGCAAGGCAATCAGTGCTTTGTCGCGCGTTGCTAAAGCGACCTCGCCGAAAAAGGTCGAAAGCGAATTCAACGCGCTTTTCATCGGATTGGGTCGGGGCGAGCTTTTGCCCTACGCCTCTTACTACCTCACCGGGTTTCTGAACGAAAAGCCGCTTGCGACCTTGCGCGCCGATATGGCAGCGCGCGGGATGACGCGGGCGCAGAACGTGTATGAGCCCGAAGACAACATCGCGTCCCTGATGGAGATGATGGGCGGCATGATCGTTGGCCGTTTCGGTGCGCCCGCCGCGCTCGACGATCAGAAAACGTTTTTTAACAAGCACATCGCCCCTTGGGCGGGACATTTCTTTTCAGACCTCGAGGCTGCGAAGAACTCGGTGCTTTACGCCTCGCTCGGTACACTTGGCCGGGCGTTTATGGAGATTGAGCGCGAAGCGTTCAGAATGACTTCGGGCTAGCTACCCGGGGCAACAACGGCGGGGATGCCCGCCACCAAAGAAAGGGAGGGAGACATCCCATGACAAAGAAAACTGAAAGCGCCAGTCGCCGAGATTTTCTGAAAATGGCCACGACAACCGCACCGCTTGCGGCTGTTGCAGTGGCCACCGGCACCACCACCGCCGAGGCTGAACCAGCCGATCTGACATCCGACAAGATGCAGGATACCGCGCATACCCGCGCCTACCTCGACAGCGCCAAGTTCTAAACGGCGCCGTCATCTACGCCTAAAGCGACTGGTTGCGTGACGCCCGACTGCGATAGGTTCATTCGAAATCCTGCAAGCCCGCAAGGGTGTGCTCAGGGGAGGAACTAAAATGTTAAGGAAAAAGACCAACGGGGTTGCGCGACGCTCCCAGCGGACTGGCCTTATGTCTGAAATGGCGGAGAAATCCGTCGATCGCCGCTCGTTCTTGCGCGGCTCTGGTCTGGCCATTGGTGGCCTGGCTGCAATCTCGGCCACCGGTGGCACGGTCACCCAAGCCACGGCGCAAACCGCCGCAAACACGGCCGTTGATCTGGTCAAATCCGGCTGCACCCACTGCTCGGGCGGTTGTACCGTCGTGGCAGAGGTGAGCAACGGTGTCTGGGTCGGTCAAGAACCCGGATGGGACAGCCC
>JABDJX010000056.1 GCA_013003245.1 Silicimonas sp.
CCGGTGCCGCCGATCAGGTGGCCGTGCATCGATTTGGTTGACGAGATCATTACCTCGTTGGCGTGGTGGCCGAAGACGTTGGCGACAGCCGCGCATTCGGTTTTGTCGTTGGCCGCCGTTCCAGTGCCGTGGGCGTTGATGTATCCAACCTGCTCGGCCGTGATCCTGGCATCGTTGAGCGCGCCCGAGATGGCGCGGGCCGCCCCTTGTTGCGAAGGCATTACGATGTCAGAGGCGTCGGAACTCATTGAAAACCCGACGACTTCGGCGAGGATGTCTGCACCGCGCGCTTTCGCGTGGGTATAATCCTCGAAGACGAAAACTCCGGCCCCCTCGCCCTGTACCATGCCGTTGCGGTTGGCGGAAAACGGACGGCAGGCGTCGCGTGACATCACGCGCAGGCCTTCCCACGCCTTTACACCGCCAAAACACAGCATCGATTCCGAGCCACCTGTGACCATCACCTTGGCAGCGCCCATGCGGATCATCCAGAACGCCTGGCCCATGGCGTGGTTGGACGAGGCGCAGGCGGTGGCGACGGTGAACGACGGGCCTTTGAGGTTGTGGGTCATCGAGACGTGGGAGGCCGCCGCGTTGTTCATCAGCTTGGGCACGATGAACGGGTGCACGCGGTTCTTACCCTCTTCATAAACGGCGCGGTAATTTTCGTCCTGCGTGTTCAGACCGCCGCCAGAGGTGCCCAGCACAACGCCTGCTTCAGCAGCCAGGCGCCCCTCGAACTCAAGGCCGGATTGCGCGATGGCTTCTTCTGCCGCGATCAGGGTGAACTGGGTAAACCGGTCGTAAAGTGCTTGTTGCTGGCGGTTGAACCGCACGTCGGGGTCATAGCCGCGCACCTGCCCTGCGATCTTGATCGAAAGCCGGTCCACGTCGCGGATATCCAGCGGCCCGATGCCCAAACGCCCTTCGCGCATCGCTTCAAAGGTGTCGGGCACCGACGCCCCAAGCGGATTGATCGTGCCCGCGCCGGTGATCACAACGCGGTTCATGCTCAGGCTTTCTGCTCTGCGATCAACCGCTCTACCGCCGTCACAACGGCTGCAACGGACGAAATATCGAAGTCGGATTTCTCAGGCTCGTTGGCGTTGAACGGCACCGAGATATCAAAGCTTTCCTCGATGGAGAATATTGCCTCGACAAGCCCCATCGAATCGACGCCCAGATCTTCCAGCGACTGATCCATCTTGATGTCGCCGGGTTCCAGCACCGCCTGTTCGGCGATGATGTCCACGATCGTGTCCTTGACGTTCGTCATGTTGTTGGCCTGCTCAGGTGATGGGGCATATTTAGTCATCCTCACCGTCCTTTAAAACCGCTTTCTTTAACGCATTTATGTCGTCGAGCATTTTCGGCATCCGCCGCCAGTTGCGTGCGGCTGTCACGTATTGATCCATTTTCATCGCCGGATAGCCCAGAATGACCCGGCCAGCGGGCGTTTTGGTCATGATTTTGGTCGCCCCGCCCGCGACCACATCGTCGCCCACGAAAATGTTGTCGGACACGCCGACCTGGCCGCCCAGAACCACGCGATCGCCAATGCGAGTAGAGCCTGCGACACCAACCTGACCGCAGAGCAGCGTGTCGCAGCCGACCTCGACGTTGTGGCCGATGTGGACAAGGTTATCGAGCTTGGTGCGGTGACCGACGCTGGTGGCACGGATCGTGCCACGGTCGATGCAGGTATTCGCGCCGATCTCAACATCGTCGCCTATGGTCACGGTGCCCAGCGAATGGATGCGTGTCCACTCGGCATTTACCGCTTCGGTCTCGGTGCCAAGCGATTTGCGCGCTTCTTCAACACGGCTTTTTTCCGGTGTGACGAAGCTGAACCCGTCAGAGCCGATCACCGCGCCGGGTTGGCAAATGAAACGGTCGCCGATCTGCACCCGCGCGCCGATGCGTACGCCTGCGTGGATTAGGGCATCGTCGCCGATCACAGCGTCTTCGGCAATGCTGACGTGCGAGGCGATGCGGGTGTTTGCGCCGATCTTGGCGCGCGGGCCAATCACCACCATCGGACCAATCGCAGTGTTTTCACCGATCTCAGCGGAAGGATCGACGCTGGCCATTGGGCTGATGCCGGGGGCAATGTCCGGCCCCGGGTCCATCACACGGGTGATACCTGACATCGCATAACGCGGGCGCGGCACAACGATAGCGGCCTCAAGACCAAGCGCCTGCCAATCCGCGCCGTCCCACAAAACGGCTGCACGGGCGCTCCCTTGGGCCAGCCCGTCGGCAAATTCGGGGGTCATCGCCAGCGCAAGATGATCGGCCTTGGCCGATGCAGGCTCAGATGCTCCGGTGACCACTATGTCAGCAGCGCCAAAGACTTCCGCCTCTAGCGCTGCCGCAATTTGTCCAACTGTAAACGTCATCTGCTGCCCTCTTTGGGCGCAGATTTACCCCCGAACGGACCCGAGCGAAACCCCGGCTTGTTCAAGGGCGCGCCAAATCTTGGCATCGCGGCCATAAACGTCGCGGCGGAACTGTACGTTGCCTTTGGCTTGAGTAAAGGCCGTGCGATAGACCAGATGCACCGGGACCTGTTGCTCCAGCGGCACCACGCGTTCTTTCCGGGTGGCCAGAACCGACTGGAAATAAGCCTCCGGGTTCTTTTCCTGCTTGGCCAAAAGCGCATAGGCAAAATCGAACGGATCGGCCAAACGCACACAACCGTGGCTGAAGGCACGGGTTTCACGGCCAAAGAGCTTTTTGGCAGGTGTATCGTGCAGATAGATGTTGTGCCGGTTCGGGAACATGAACTTGACCAGACCAAGCGCGTTGCGGCGGCTGGGCGGCTGTTTGATATCAAACGGGAAGGTGCGTTCGTTGAACTGGGTAAAGTCCAGCCCCTCGCGAGACACCACCTGACCGCGCCCGTTGACCAAGCGCATGTGACCTGCCGCATTCGGGTTTTGTTGCAAAAGCGGCAGATACTCTTTGACGGCAATCGAGCGTGGCACATTCCATGTCGGGTTGATGACCATATGCTCCATAACGTCAGAAAACTCTGGCGTGCGGCGATCAAGATCGCGG
>JABDJX010000085.1 GCA_013003245.1 Silicimonas sp.
TTTACGGCCCCTCTCAGCCACGCATGCTGGGCGTGTCCGGTCGCCCGCAAAGCCCCGATGGCAAAACGATCCTGCCGATGCGCAACTTTGGCGTCACGATGATGTCGATCGGGTTGATGACAAACGAGGATCAGGCCGTGGTCTGGCGCGGCCCGATGCTGATGGGTGCGCTGCAGCAGATGATGATGCAGGTGCAATGGGGGGCTTTGGATGTGCTGATCGTCGATCTGCCGCCGGGCACCGGCGATGTGCAGATGACGCTGGCGCAAAAGGCGCAGCTTGATGGCGCGATTATCGTGTCCACCCCGCAGGACGTGGCGCTGCTTGATGCGCGCAAGGGGATCGATATGTTCAAGCAGATGAACACCCCTATTATTGGCATGATCGAGAACATGAGCACGCATATCTGCTCGGCTTGCGGGCATGAAGAGCATGTCTTTGGACACGGCGGCGTTGTGGCGGAGGCCGCGAAACTGGGCGTGCCTTTGCTGGCCGAGATCCCGCTGCATCTGGATATACGACTGGCGGCAGACGGCGGCGCACCGATTGTGGTTTCTAAGCCAAATTCGGCGCAGGCCGAAGGGTTTGCGCGCGTGGCCAAAGCCCTGATCGACGCAGGTCAGGCATGAGCGAGGCAACCTTTCCGCCGCTTTTCACCGGGCAAGCCGTCGAGGGGGCGATTGATCCGTTCGACAAGGCCTGTGTCGAGGCGGTGAAAGGCTGCGATGCCGGGCTTGTGGTCTATAACCTTGGCGCGAATACGCTTGCGGCGGCGATTGTCTTTGCCCCAGATGTGGCGCTTCGCGAGGCGATGGCGATGCTGCCGGTCTGCGGTGTCGGGTTTCAGAACGCGCTTGGTGCACTCGCTCCGCCCGAGGTGGCCGTGCACCTCGATTGGGGCGGCGGTGTGCGTATCAACGGGGCCTCTTGTGGGCGGCTGCGCGTGGCGGCCTCTGACTGCGAGCCGGATGCAGAGCCGCACTGGCTGGTCGTGGGGCTGGAGTTGCCGCTTTGGCCCCAAAGCGACGATCCGGGCGAGACACCGGACAGGACAACGCTTTATGCAGAAGGCTGCGCGGATGTGAATGCGCGCGATTTGCTGGAGGCCTGGGTCAAGCACACGCTTGTGGGTATCAACACTTGGGCCGACGACGGTGCAGCAGCGCTGCATAAGGAGTGGCGCGGGCTAGCGCACGGGATGGGCGAAGAGATTGAAATGGACGGGACATCAGGGACTTATCTTGGGGTGGATGAGCACTTTGGATTGCTGATCCGCGATGCCGAGACCACGCATCTTGTCCCGCTGACATATCTGCTGGAGGGGACGCGATGAAACTGGCGCGCGCGATCCATTTCGATGAAAGCGACATGAACGTCTTTCATTCTCCCGCCCGCACCGGTGAGTGGTGCGTCTCGGGCGGCTTTGAGTTTTCCAACTGGTCCGAGGGTGATCTGAGCGGCAAGGCCAAGCAGGCGTTTGCCAACGGTTGGCTGGGGGTAGAGACCTTCGGGCGGGTGACCTTTGTGGCAACCACGCAGGTGGAGCCGTCGGAAGTGGAGGCAATCACGCAATCTTTGGCCGTGCATTTTGTGCAGATGTACGGTGCCCCTTCGGTCGAGGCTGCTCTGCCGGCTGCGCGCGACGAGGTGGCGCATATGATGGAGTTGTGTGACGAGCATGCGGCCAATACGGTGATCACCGTTTCGCGGGAGTTGACGCAAGCGGGCGTGAAAGAAAGCTATCGGATCATAGAGCCGCGCGAGGCGGGGCTGGATCAGTTCGCGATCCACGGGTCTTTGGATGAGTGATTGCGCCGCGGCTTTCGCCGCGTCGCGGCGCCGGGGGCTTTGCCCCCGGACCCCCACCATATTTCTCGACCGATGAAGTTTAGACGTGGCACGTCACAGGGCGGCAATCGCCTCCCAGAATCCGCTTTCATCGGCCAGCTCGCGCGTTGAAAGCACGACGCCGTTCTTGTTGAGCATAAACCGCGCGGGCGAGGTGTGGGTGTCGATTTGTGACATGACTTCGCTGTCAGGATCAAAGAGGATGGTCAGCGGCAGGCCGGTGCTTTGGGCCAGCCTCTCGCTGTCATGGCGGTGGCGGACGTCCAGGGCATAGTCGCTGCTGACGATCAGGTGCACATCGGCGATCACGCCCGGACGGCAGCGGTGCACCATGGCCAGCCGCTCGATATCGAGGTTGGCGTAGTAATTCGAACGATAGCCGCCGAGCGCAAGGATGATCAGAACCTGGGTATCGTCCATCGACGCAAGCGTAGCGGCCAGCGACAGGTCATGACCGTGGGCGGGCAATTCGCCGACCGGGTCGACGTTGCGAAGGGTATAGGAGACCGGGAAGGGCGTGCCGATCCTAACCGGGCTGTCGGGCGGCGGCTCTGTGCCCGTAAGGCGCGTGAAAAGGACGCGGATCAGGGGATTACCGGGCTTCATGTCGGCGGCAGCGCGAATGTGCCGGTTCGCTTCGCCAAGCTGGTCGTGCGCTTCGGCCACACGTGCGCGGACATAATGGTCGATGGCGTGGATATTGGCGGAGTAACTGGACTGGCCGACGCGCGCGCGGGCGTCCTCTGCGGCCTCGGCGGCATGAAGAGCGACGTCAAACTGGTCGTTTGCCACGTAGGCCAGCGACAGAAAGGTCAGCATTTCAAAGTCATCAGAGGGCGGGACCGTCTCGGCTGCCGGACCTTTGCGCAAACCAAGTTTGGTGAGCCAGCCGGCGGGGGCGCTGAGGACCTTGCGAAAGTCCGGCTCGAGCGCGCCGAAGTTTGCCAAAGCGCCGTCTTCGAACTGGTCGATCAGCGCCTCGCGGTTGCGGTTAATGTCAGAAAGAGCGCGGCGGAAGCTGGCGTCGATTGGTGCCGAGAACTTGAGACCGAATGGGTATTGCGGCACACTCCAGGCCCAGACGCGAGCCTCGCTATCGGCAAAATCCAGGCGTTTGCGGCCATCGCGCATTGCAAGGAACAGCCCCGTTTCAGAAGGGGGCGCCCCATCGATGGACATCAGCCGCCAGCCCGTCTCGATGCCTGCTGCAGCGGCCGGGCTGCCCTCCCACGCGCGCACCACCAACCAGCCCGTGCTTGGGTCGGTCGCCGTGTCGCCCGTAGGAGCAAGTGCCTCGGCCATTAACGCAGAATGGATTTGCCAGCGAAAACCGCCGTTTCATCCAGCATTTCTTCTATGCGGATCAGCTGGTTGTATTTTGCCAGCCGGTCCGAGCGCGCAAGGCTGCCGGTTTTGATCTGACCGCAGTTGGTGGCGACCGCCAGATCGGCGATGGTCGCGTCTTCGGTTTCGCCCGAGCGGTGCGACATTACCGCGGTCATGCCTGCGCGGTGCGCCATGTCGACGGCCATCAGCGTCTCGGACAGGGTGCCGATCTGGTTGACCTTGACCAGAAGCGAATTGGCGGCCTTGTCGGTGATGCCGCGCGAAAGACGTTCGGGGTTGGTGACGAACAGATCGTCGCCGACCAGTTGAACCTTGTCGCCAAGCTCGGCCGTCAGCGCCTGCCAGCCGGCCCAGTCGTCTTCGTCGCAGCCGTCTTCGATGGAAAGGATCGGATAGTCGGCACAAAGCGCGGCAAGGTAGGCGACGTTTTCATCTGAGCCAAGTGATTTGCCCTCGCCCGAGATCTCGTATTTGCCGTCCTTGAAGTATTCGGTCGCGGCACAATCCAGCGCCAGCATGATATCATCGCCGGGGGTGTAGCCTGCCTTTTCAACCGCCCTAAGGATGAAATCCAAGGCGTCACGGGTGGACGACAGGTTTGGCGCAAAGCCACCCTCGTCCCCGATGCCGGTCGAGAGGCCTGCGGCGGAGAGCTCTTTTTTCAGCGTGTGGAAAATCTCGGAGCCCATGCGCACGGCCTCACGGATGTTTTCCGCGCTGACCGGCATGATCATGAATTCCTGAATATCGATCGGGTTGTCGGCGTGTTCACCCCCGTTGATGATGTTCATCATCGGCACCGGCAAAACCCGGGCCGAGGTCCCGCCGACATAGCGGTAAAGCGGTTGTGCGGTGTAGTCTGCCGCGGCCTTTGCGGTTGCAAGCGAGACGCCCAGAATGGCGTTGGCGCCAAGGCGGCCCTTGTTCGCCGTGCCGTCCAGTTCGATCATTGCTGCGTCAACGGCTTCCTGCTCGGTCGCATCAAAGCCGATCAGCGCCTCTTCAATCTCGCCATTCACCGCCTCGACTGCGCCCAACACGCCCTTGCCCATGTAACGCGCCTTGTCGCCATCGCGTCGCTCAACCGCTTCATGCGCACCTGTAGAGGCCCCCGAGGGCACAGCTGCGCGGCCCATAGTGCCGTCTTCCAAGGTCACATCAACTTCGACAGTGGGGTTGCCGCGGCTGTCGAGAATCTCTCGGGCGTGAATATCGATGATGGTGCTCATGGGGATGTGATTCCTGCGATGTTAGCGTTCACATAGGTCTATACCAGCGGATTTGGCAGAGTTAAACGCGGTCGCGCCTAAGAATATTTTGGGGTGAGACTTGCACGTCCGGCGGGAATCCGCGCGTCTTGGTTCACGCATCGCAAACAATGCCGGGTGCCGCAAAACTTTGTCGCCGGATTGGGCGCATTTCTTGCCACAATCAAGACGTCTTCACATCGCCCAAAGACTGCCTGTGGATGGTCACAATCCGATCACATTTCCCCGATTATTTGGCATCACACACCGAGGCACACACACACCTCACTGGGGACAGCGCTCACTCGCACTACACAACGCTGCACTTCTGGCCGAGCGGTTTGCACCAACCGCTCGCGCCAGGGCAGCTATCCCCGAGACAGCTGATTTTCACGCCAAAACGCATAAAGACCGGACCCCACAATCAGGGCCAGTCCAAGCCAGCTGATCAGATCAAGCGTCTCGCCAAAGACCAGCCACGCCAGTGCCAGACCGAACACGATGCGCGCATAGCGAAACGGGGCGACGGCCCCGATTTCTCCTGCACGGAACGACATGGTGATTAATGCAAGCGCTATTGAAACGGTGATCGTGATCCCGGCAAGATAGAACGCAGTTTGCCTGTCAATTGGGTGCCACCCGCCCTGGAACGGCATCAGGAATGCGCCGAAACAGATCATCCAGATCAGCGACCATGACACAACGAACGCTGTTGACAGGTTTGACGGCAAGGCACGGCTGGCGACATCGCGAAAGCTGAGGCCAACCACGTAAAGCAACACCCAAAGGTGGTTTGGATCAAAGGTGCCAAGGCCGGGGCGCATGATGATGATCACGCCCAACAGGCCAAGCGCCACCGCCGTCCAGCGGCGCGGCCCGACCTTTTCGCCAAGGAACGCCGCCGCCATCAGGGTCACAACAAGCGGTTGCGATTGCGCAATGACCGTCACTTCTGCCAAGGGCACCACGGCCAGCGCCATGACGATCCCGAATGTGCCCGCTGTCTCGGCGGCGGCGCGGATTTGGACCAGGGGCACAAGCGCATCGGCGTGCACCAGACGCTCTCCGTTGCGCCAAAGTATTACGGTGAAAATCGCCAGGCTGCCAATCGAGGTCAGCGCAAGGATTTGTCCGGGGCTTTGAGTGGCCGTGGCAAGCTTGAAAAACGCATCGACCGAGGCAAACCCCGCCATCGCTCCGATCATCAGAAAGATGGCGCGGGTGTTGTTCAAAACCTCAGCGCTCGACCGACACAGAGGTCATCACGTCAGGCTGGCCCACGACAGCGCCGCTTTGGCCCTGACCGCGCTTGATGCCATCGACCACGTCCATCCCTTCGATCACCCGACCGACCACGGTGTACTGGCCGTTCAGGAAATAGCCTTCGGCGAACATGATAAAGAACTGGCTGTTGGCTGAGTCGGGCGACTGGCTGCGCGCCATGCCGACGATACCACGGTCATAGGGAATGTCGCTGAACTCCGCAGGCAGATCATCGCGGGTCGAGCCACCACGGCCCGCCATGCGCATATCTCCGCCCATCTTGCCAAACTCGACATCACCGGTTTGCGCCATGAAGCCTTCGATCACCCGGTGGAAGACGACGTTGTCATAAGCGCCCTCTTCGGCCAGTTCGGTGATTTGCGCAACATGCTGCGGAGCGGTGTCTTCGAACATGTCGATGACGATGCGGCCAGAAGCCTCGCCGTCCACCTCGATAATCAGGTTCGGGCCGGGGCCGTCTTCTTCCTGCGCGAATGCGGGGGCCGCGACAAGGGCGGTGATCAGTGTGAGTTTACGCAACATCGGCGGCCACCTTTACGCTGAGCATCCGGTCGGGGTTCATCGGCGGCTCACCGCGCGCGATGGCGTCAACGTGCTCCATACCGCTAAGCACGCGGCCGTAGACGGTGTATTGCCCATTAAGAAAGGCGTTGTCGGAAAAGTTGATAAAAAACTGGCTGTTGGCCGAGTTCGGGTTCTGGCTGCGGGCCGCCCCGATAGAGCCGCGATCATGTGGAATCTTGGAAAACTCAGCAGGCACATCGGGCAGTTTGGAGCCGCCTGTGCCCGCGCGGCGCAGGTTGAAATCATCCTCAAAATCGCCGTGCTCAACATCGCCGGTTTGCGCCATGAAGCCGTCGATCACGCGGTGGAAAACCACGTTGTCATATTCACCCGCGCGCGCCAGTTCTTTCATCCGGTCGCAGTGCTGCGGCGCGACATCAGGCAAAAGCTGGATCGCGACGGTGCCGTCTTTCAGCTCGATCAGGATGGTGTTTTCGGGATCGTCATACTCGGCCATGTGGCCCTCCGTTTGCTCATATTCGGCGCGACCCTAGTGGCTCCGTGCGGCAAGGGAAAGGGTTGACCTTGGCGCAGGGGCGACTAGGCAGAATGTGCGCTGCTTAAGGAGATATCGACATGGCCTGGAAAAAGCTCGACGCCCTTAACATGGACGGCAAAACCGTTCTGGTGCGGGTGGACATCAATGTGCCGCTTGAAGACGGGCGCGTGACCGATGCGACGCGGATCGAGCGGATTAAACCGACGGTCGACGCGATTCTGGGCGGCGGTGGCAAGCCGGTTTTGATGGCGCATTTCGGCAGGCCCAAGGGCAAGAGGGTGCCGGAGATGTCGCTGGACCAGATTCTGGGCACTGTGGCAGATGTCCTGGGTGTTCCGGTTGCCTTTGCAGAAGACTGCGTGGGGGATACGGCGGCCGAAGCCATTGCCGCCCTGCCCGCAGGCTCGATGCTTTTGCTGGAGAACACGCGGTTTCATCCGGGAGAAGAGGCCAATGACCCGGACTTTGCAGCACAACTTGCCGCCCTGGGCGACATCTATGTGAACGATGCCTTTTCTGCGGCCCACCGCACCCATGCCTCGACCGAAGGGATTGCGCGGCTGCTGCCAAGTGCGGCGGGCCGTTTGATGCAGGCCGAATTGAGCGCGCTGGAAGCAGCCCTCACCGACCCCAAGCGCCCCTTGCTCGCGGTGGTGGGTGGTGCCAAGGTCTCGACCAAGCTCGATCTGCTGGGCAACCTTGTGCGCAAGGTAGACACACTGGTGATCGGCGGCGGCATGGCCAACACCTTTCTGGCCGCGCAAGGGATTGATGTGGGCAAATCGCTGGCCGAGCACGAAATGGCCGAGACCGCGCGCGATATCCTGGCGCGCGCCGATGAGGCGGCCTGCGAGATCATCCTGCCCGTGGATGTGGTCTGCGCGCGCGCGTTTAAGGAAAGGGCTGAAAGCGAGACAGTCGACGTCACCGAATGCCCAAACGACACGATGATCCTCGACGCAGGCCCAAAGTCGGTCGCGCGGATCAGAGACGCCATCGAAGCATCCAACACCCTAATTATGAACGGGCCCTTGGGCGTGTTCGAGCTTGAACCCTTCCACGCGGGCACGTTTGCGATGCTCGACACGATTGCCGCACAGACGAACGCCGGACAGCTCGTCTCGGTTGCAGGTGGCGGAGATACGGTGGCAGCGATCAATGCCGCAGAGCACGGCGATGACTTCACCTATATCTCCACCGCCGGTGGTGCCTTTCTGGAGTGGATGGAGGGCAAAACCCTTCCCGGTGTTGCCGCCTTAGATCAGGCTTGAGCAAAAATTCCGCCTGTTAGCGGCACCATCGTTGACAGGATCGGCCCCTGCCCGCAAAGACAGGCCAACGTCACATAACGAGGGGAATTTGATGTCTTACGATGAGCAAGCAGACCAGATGCGCAGCGGCAAGGGCTTTGTGGCCGCATTGGACCAATCGGGCGGCTCGACCCCCAAGGCGCTGGCGCAATACGGGATTGAGGCTGACCGCTATAGTACGGATGCCGAGATGTTTGATCTGGTGCATGCCATGCGCACACGCATTGTGACCTCTCCCGCCTTTACCGGCGACAAGGTCATTGGCGCGATCCTTTTCGAGATGACGATGGACCGCGAGTTTGAAGGCCAGTCCGCGCCATCCTATCTTTGGGAGAAAAAGCGCGTTGTGCCGTTCCTGAAGTGCGACAAGGGCCTTGAGGATGAGGCCAACGGCGCGCAACTGATGAAGGACATGGGCGCTCTGGACGGACTTTTGGCGCGCGCAAAAGGTCTGGGGGTGTTTGGCACCAAGATGCGTTCGGTCATCCAGGCGGCGAACGCGCAAGGCATTGCCGCGAACGTCGCACAGCAATTTGCGGTGGGACGCCAGATTCTGGGCCATGGGTTGATGCCAATTCTTGAGCCCGAGGTGAACATCACCATTGCCGACAAGGCTGAGGCGGAAGACATCCTTTTGGACGAAATCTTGAAAAACCTTGAAGCGATAGATCAAGAGGTGATGCTGAAGCTGTCCTTACCAACAAAGGCGAACCTTTACGCACCGCTGATCAACCACGACAAGGTCATGCGGGTTGTTGCGCTTTCGGGTGGCTACAGCCGGGACGAGGCCAATCGTTTGCTGGCCGAGAACACCGGGATGATTGCGTCCTTCAGCCGGGGGTTGGCCGAGGGGCTTTCGGATGCGCAATCGGACGAGGCGTTCAATGAGATGCTGGCGTCGTCGATCGACAGCATTTACGCCGCATCCATTACCTGATTGGTTTCGCAGCACTTCGTGCTGCGATCCGGGGGGGGGGGGGGGGGGGGGGGGGGGGGGGGGGGGGGGGGGGGGCGGGGGGGGGGGGGG
>JABDJX010000093.1 GCA_013003245.1 Silicimonas sp.
GATCAACTCCGGCGCAGGCGGCACCGAAAGCTGCGACTGGGCCTCGATGCTGGCACGCATGTACGTCCGCTGGGCCGAGCAACACGGCTACACCGTCGAGCTGCAGTCCGAAAGTGCCGGCGAAGAGGCAGGCATCAAATCGGCGGCCTATAAAATCTCTGGCCCCAATGCTTACGGCTGGCTGAAATCCGAATCCGGTGTGCACCGGCTGGTGCGCATCAGCCCCTTTGACAGCGCCGCCAAGCGCCACACTTCATTTTCAAGCGTCTGGGTTTATCCGGTTGTCGATGACAATATTGAGATCGACGTCAACCCGTCCGACATCCGCCTTGATACCTTCCGCGCCAGCGGTGCGGGCGGACAGCACGTCAATAAAACCGACTCGGCGGTGCGCATCACACACATCCCCACCGGCATTGTGGTCACCAGCTCGGAAAAATCCCAGCACCAGAACCGCGATATCGCGATGAAAGCCCTGAAATCTCGGCTCTACCAGATGGAACTCGACAAACGCTCGGCTTCGATCCAGGAGGCGCACGAAAACAAGGGCGACGCGGGCTGGGGCAACCAAATCCGATCTTACGTGCTGCAGCCCTACCAAATGGTGAAAGACCTGCGCACCGGGTTTGAAACATCGGACACCTCCGGCGTGCTTGATGGCGACCTTGACGGGTTGATGGCCGCAACGCTGGCGATGGGGGTATCAGGCCTGAAACGAGACGAAGCACAAGCCGAAGACTAGGGGGCCAAATGGCACTTGGCATTCCCAAGACCCTTGGACATATCTGGATCGGGCATCTCCCGCCACCCCAGGCGTGGATGCAAAGCTGGAAAGACCACCACCCAGACTGGAACTATGTGCTTTATGACAACGAGGCGCTTTTCTCGCGCCGCTGGCGCCATCAGGCACTGATCACCGAATACTACCGCCGCGGCGAATACGCAGGTGTCTCCGATCTGATGCGCTACCAGATTTTGCACGAGATGGGCGGCTTTCTTCCGGAAGCCGACAGCATCTGCCTGCGCCCGACAGACGAGCTTTGGTCAGAACCAGCCCTCTATTCGGTCTATGAGAACGAGGAGAAAAAGCCCGGTCTCATTTCCCCCTTTCTGGCTGCGACACCAAACCACCCGTACCTGCACTACATCAACATGCGCATCCAACGCCGCGTAAAAATTGAGACTTTGCAGGCCGCATGGCGCTCAGTCGGAAACCAGTTTCTGAAAAAGGCTATGGCCGCCAAACCTGCCGAAGGCGTGGTCATCTTCCCCTCACACACCTTCATCCCGCAACACAAATCCGGCCCGCGCTATGCTGGCAACGATCCGGTCTACTGCGACCAACTCTGGGGCACGACCCATGATATCTATGAAGATGCACCCCAAAGCACAGAAATCGATGCCCTGCGCGCCCAGCACATCGCCCGCCTCGAAGCGAAGCGATAGGCTTTCATCGGTCGAGAAATATGCTGGGGGCCCGGGGGCAAAGCCCCCGGCGAGGCGACGGGCGCCAGCCCGGCGCAATCAATCTCTAATAAAGCCCGCCCGAGGATATCTCGTTCGCAGTCGCCTGTTCGGGGATCACAATCGTCTCACCGGTGGCGGTCTCCACTTCGGTGGTGTTGTTGCCAAGTTCGGCATCGGTAAACAGTGGCAAGTTTGCTCCCATGGCAAAACCACCGTCAAAGGCGATGCCAAAGACCGGCTCTTCACCTTCGCGAAAATACTCTGCCACCACGTGATCCCCATCGGCATAATCCGGCAGTCGCGCGCCGGTAAATCGATCGATTTTGATAAAGCGCCCGCCTCGCGGGATTGCAAAGCGGCCGCCGCCGTATTTCTTGATCGCCTCGGTCATGAACTTTTGAAAAACCGGGCCGCACATGGCACCGCCAGAGGCCCCTCGGCCAAGCGGTTCCGGAGAATCATAGCCGATATAGCACCCTGCCGCGATCGTCGAGGTGAAGCCCACGAACCACACGTCGCGCGCATCGTTGGTGGTGCCCGTCTTGCCCGCCGTTGGCACCGGCAATCTGACCGTTCCCGAAGCTGTACCGCGCTCGACCACACCGCGCATCATCGACGTCAGCTGATAGGCGGTGATCGGGTTCATCACCCGTTTGCGGTCCGATTTGATGTCAGGCAAATCGCCCGTTGCCAACTCTTTGGTGTCGCACTCTTCGCAGGTGCGCTGATCATGGCGGTAAATCGTCGTGCCCCAGCGGTCCTGCACCCGGTCCACCAGCGTCGGCTCCACCCGCTCGCCGCCATTGGCAAACATCGCATAGGCCGAAACCATCCGGTAGAGCGAGGTTTCCTGGCTGCCAAGCGCATTGGCAAGAAACGGGTCCATCCGGTCATAAACACCAAAGCGCTGCGCATAGCCCGCCACAACCGGCATGCCAACTTCCTCGGCCAACCGCACCGTCATCAGGTTACGCGAGCGTTCAATGCCGGTGCGCAAGGGCGTGGGGCCATAAAAAGTGCGCGACGCGTTCTTGGGACGCCACACCTTGCCGCCGCCCACATCAACCTCGATGGGCGCATCAATGATGATCGTTGCGGGCGTAAAGCCTGAATCCAGTGCCGCTGCATAGACAAAGGGCTTGAACGAAGACCCCGGCTGGCGCCGCGCCTGCGTTGCCCGGTTGAAGTTCGACACCTGATAGGAAAACCCGCCCTGCATCGCCAGAACACGGCCCGTGTTGACGTCCATTGCCATAAAGCCGCCCTGCACACCCGGCACCTGACGCAGCGAAAAGACCGGATCTTCCGGCGTGCCCCCTTCGTGGCGCACGTGGATCACATCGCCCACCGAAAGGATATCGCCCGCAGCGTTCGCCCCCCGGATCCAGCCAAGGTCCGAGGGCGTGATCCAATGCCCATCAACGCCATTGGCCCAGTTTTCAACGCCAATCCGCGCTGCGGCACCACGTAACTCCAGCACCACAGCCGGATGCCATCCTTCGACATCGCGCGCCAGCTTTGACGTGTTCGCCAAAAGCGAACGCCAGGCCACCTGCCCGTCCAAGTCCGCTTCCAGATCATCCGCCTCAATCGTCGCCGCTGCCCCGCGCCATTCGCCCTGCGAGCGGTCGTATTGCTCCAAGGCCTCTTGCAACGCGCGCGCCGCAATCGCCTGCATTTCGGCATCGATCGTTCCGCGGATCGTCAGGCCCGCGGTTTCAAACACACCATCGGGAAAATCGCGGTCCAGCTGGCGGCTGATCTGCTCGGTAAAATAATCACGCGCGGGCCGGTTGGCTGAAAACGCCTCGCGATCCCCCGATTGCACCGTCAAAAGCGGCGCCACTCGCGCCTCCTGATAGGCCTCGTCTTCAAGAAACCCGTTCTGCCACATCTCGCGCAATACAAAGTTGCGGCGGGCAACGGCACGCTCTTCCTGCCGCACCGGGTGATAGCGCGACGGTGCCTTGGGCAAAACCGCCAGATAGGCCGCCTCTTCCACCGACAATTGCGACAGGGTCTTGTTGAAATAGGTCTGCGCTGCTGCCGCCACGCCAAAAGAGTTCTGACCAAGGAAAATCTCGTTGAGGTAAATCTCAAGAACCTTCTCGCGCCCGATGGTTTTGACCATGCGGGTCGCCATGATGATTTCTTTGATCTTGCGTTCTGCGTCCGGATCACTGCTGAAAAACAGGTTCTTGGCCAACTGCTGCGGGATGGTCGACGCACCGCGCAAGGATTCACCGCGACTGGCTATCGCCTCATAGGCCGCGGCTGCCATACCGCGCAGATCAAAGCCGCTGTGCTCATAGAAATTCTTGTCTTCGGCTGAAATAAACGCCTGTTTGACCAGGTCCGGGATTTCGTCGGCAGAGGCATAAAGCCGCCGCTCGCTGGCATACTCATCGATCAGCGTGCCTTCGGGCGAATAGATCCGCGTCACCGTCGCGGGCTGATAGTTGGTCAGCGTCGCTGCATCCGGCAAATCACGGCCATAGACATAGAACACCGCACCGATGGTCAGCGCGCCCATGAAAAGCCCAAGGGTGATCATGGTGAAGATGCCGCCGAAGAATGAAAAAATGAACCGAGTCACGCAGGCTTGCCTAATCCAAAGCTTGTTATCTAAGGGTTATATGGGGCGCGGCGCGTATGGTCAAAAGCCCTTGCGCAGATCACGCGCAGGAAATGGCCCAAGAAACACCATCAGCGGCGAAATCCTTCGCCCAAAAGCCGGTCCTCATCGCTCCACAACAAAATGGCATCGCGGATCGCAAGGCTGGCACTGGCGCGCCATTCCTCCGAATTCAACCGTTCGCGATCTTCCACGCTTGACAGAAACCCAAGTTCGACCAGCACCGAAGGTGTGCCCGCCGATTTCAAAACCGACAGATCCGCCTGCCTGTGAGGCCGCGAATTAAGCGCAAGCCCCGACGATTGGAACGCCGCAATCAACGCCTTGGTCAAAGCATCCGACCTTGGCACACTGTCCTGGCGGGCCAAATCCAAAAGGGCCAAGGTCACATCATCGCCCGCATCGGTCAGATCAACGCCGGTCAAGACATTGGTGCCGTCATGTCGTTCGGTCAGGGTATCAGCCGCATCAGCTTCGGCATCCGGTGACAGCGTATAAAGCGTGACACCCGACGCTGATCCTGCGTCTTCTGCCAAGGCATCAGCATGCAGCGACAAGAACAGGTGTGCGCCCGCGTCACGCGCCATGGTCAGGCGTTGCTCAAGCGGCACGAACACGTCTTCGTCGCGGGTCAGCACCACATCATAACGACCCGTGCGGATCAAATCGTCTTTCAGCCGGCGCGCGACGTCAAGCATCAGGTCCGCCTCGCTCAGCCCATCTGCCTGCGCGCCCGGATCGCGCCCGCCATGGCCAGGATCAATCGTTATCACCGGCAGGCCCTTGCCCGCCCCTTTGGCGGCGAACAGCGGCGTATTCTCTTCAGCCGCCTCGCGAAAGTCCTCTGCCGTCACCGGCACCAGGGTTACCACAAGCTGCGCGCTGCCACCCTCGGCAACCGTCATCTCGGCGGTTTCCACATCCAAAGGCTCTTGCAAAAGCGCCACCATGCGCGACCAGCCGGCGTCGTGCCGCTCGGTCATTACGTCCGTGACCGAGGCCGAGCGCACATCAGGCGCCTCAGACCATCGAAGTTCGCCAAATTCGAGCGCAACACGTGGGGGGCCGTTCAACAGATGCACACGCCACGGCACGGCCTGACTTAAGGCCACGCGAATTTCAACCGCGCCGCTTTTGTCATCGATCACGGCCCCACCAGCCCCAAGCTGTGCCAAAGCATTGGGCTCGGCTGCCGCGGATACGACAGACCAAATTGCCACCAAAATCGGTGCAAGTGCCTTAAGAAAACTACTCATGTGCCTGCGTCTTTTCTTTGCAGTCTAGAGCGAAAGAGCCTTAGGGGGAATTAATTTATGCCCCAAAGCCGCGGGTTTTCATGAATTTTTTCAATCGCCGCAGCCCTTCGCGGATGTCCTCGGTCGAGCGTGCATAGGAGAATCGCAACGTCTGGTGACCGCGCGCTTTGTCAAAATCGAGCCCCGGGGTCACGGCCACATCCGCTTGGGCCAGGATCTCGGCGGCAAAAGCACCGGAATCATTGGTCACGTCCGAGACATCGGCATAAACGTAAAACGCGCCATCAGGCGGGGCGATCTTGTCAAAGCCCGCCTCCACAAGCCCGCGCATCATCAAATCGCGGTTTTCGCGGTAAACGTCGATATTGGCCTGCAACTCATCGCCACATTCCAGTGCCGCCAAGGCCGCCACCTGGCTGACGTGTGGCGCGCAGATGAACATATTCTGCGCCAGCCGCTCAACGGTACGTACATGGCTTTCGGGCACGACCATCCACCCCACGCGCCAACCGGTCATCGAAAAATACTTGGAAAACGAGTTGATCACATAGACATCGTCACTGATCTCCAGCGCACTCACCGCGGGCCGCTCGTATTCCAGCCCATGGTAAATCTCGTCCGAAACAAAGGCCGCATCCCGGCTTTGCGCCGCCTCAATCAACGCCCCCAAGGCGGGCCGATCCAGCATAGTGCCTGTAGGATTGGCGGGCGACGCGACAATAAGCCCTTGAATATCCTTGGGAAGATCAGCCGGCCTTGGTTGATACCTGTCATCCGTACGGGTCTCGATATCCACCGGTGTTAGGCTGAGCGCGCTGAGGATTTGCCGATAAGACGGATACCCCGGCGCGCCCAAGGCCACCCGGTCGCCTGCATCAAAAAGCGCCGTAAACGCCAGAAGAAAGGCACCGGACGACCCGGCCGTAACCACCACGCGTGCAGGATCAATCGCAAGCCGGTATCGCGCCTGGTAAAGATCAGCAATCCTGGAACGCAACGCAGGAAGCCCGAGTGCCACGGTATAGCCCATCGCGTCTGATTGCATCACCTCGGCCAAAGCCTTGCGCGCGCCCAACGGCGCACCGGTGCCCGGCTGCCCCACCTCCATATGGACGATATGCCGCCCGTCTGCCTCGGCTTTGGCCGCCGCTTCAAGAACATCCATAACGATGAAAGCGTCCACATCAGATCTTTTCGACAAACGCATGAGATCAGGCTCCTTTTCCCGCGCTCTTCCCTGCCAACCAGACGCTGTGGCGTCAATGGCAGAGCTGTCTACAATTCTTGGTGAAGCCCTTGCGTTAAGACGGCTACAAAGTCATCTTGCGCGTCACGTATAAGGAGAGTTTTGCATGTTTCGTTCAGGAATCTTGGCTGCGGTGATCGCTGTGATGGCAGCAACCGCAAGTTTGGCGTTTGAGATAGACGCCATGTCAGACGCAGAGCGCGACATTTTCCGCTCTGAAATCCGCGACTATCTGATTGAAAACCCAGAAGTTCTGATGGAGGCCATTGCGGTGCTGGAAGAACGCCGCGCCCGCGAAGCGGCTGCGGCCGAAGTCGACATGCTCAACGACAATCGCGTCGCCATCTTCAATGATGGATACAGCTTCGTCGGCGGCAACCCCGACGGAGACGTCACCATCGTCGAGTTCATGGATTACCGTTGCGGCTTTTGCAAACGCGCCTTCCCTCTGGTGGAAGAACTGATCGCAACCGATGGCAACATCCGCTTTATCGTCAAGGAATATCCAATTCTTGGTGACGAATCCACTTTAGCGTCACGCTATGCCATCGCCGCCAAGATGGTCTCAGGCGACGAGGTCTACAAAGCCGTGCACGACAGTCTGATGTTGTGGAGCGGGCAGATCACACCAGCCTCGCTGGGGCGCATCGGACGTGGCACAGGCGTCGATCATGAGGCGGTTTTGGCCAGGATGAACGACGACGAGGTGACCGAGATCATCCAGCGCAACCGCGCCTTGGCGCAAGCCCTGCAAATTCAGGGGACGCCAAGTTTTGTTATGGGCGAAAACTTCGTGCGCGGCTTTGTCGAGCTTGAACAAATGCGCGCCATTGTCGCGGCCATCCGGAACGAACAGGGGTAACCGACAACGGCACATGACGCCATGGCGATCTTTTGGTCTCTTTGACGTCTTCTTGGGTAAAATACTCCGGGGGTGCGGGGGCAGAGCC
>JABDJX010000094.1 GCA_013003245.1 Silicimonas sp.
ATCCACATCAACGCCATCGGTGGCGATTGTCCGGGCAAGACAGAATTGCACAAAGACATCCTGCTACGCTCGGACATTTTCGTCGAATACCCCGAACAAACGCGGATTGAGGGCGAAATTCAACAACTGCCCGAAGATCACCCTGTGACCGAGTTGTGGCAGGTGATGCGCGGCGAGGCGACCGGGCGACGCGATGCCAAGCAGATCACACTTTTCGACTCGGTGGGTTTTGCGATCGAGGATTTCTCGGCGCTGCGTTTCGTGCATGCAAAGGTGCAAGGCACCGATTTCGCCGAACAACTCGACATGCTGGCCGATCCTGATGATCCACGCGATCTTTTCGGGATGCTTATGCGCGCCAGCTGATCTTGCCCGATGCCCCCGCCCCCCGTACTAAAGTGGGAGCAAGGAGGAGCACAACATGGGTCAGGACTTGAACGGGCGGCGTGCCGTCATCACCGGTGGCGGGCGCGGCATGGGCTTTGCCATCGCCAAACGGTTTCTCGACGCGGGCGCGTCTGTCGCACTTTGGGATATCGATGACGCGACCTTGGCCAAGGCGAAAGTGGCGCTTTCCCCTCAAGGCAAGGTGATCACGCAAAACGTCGATGTCTCGGACTATGCCGCCGTTGAAGCCGCCGCGAACGACGCCGCCAATCAACTCGGTGGCATAGAAATCCTGGTAAATTCGGCCGGGATATTTGGCGCAACAACGACGATCACCGACTATCCGGTCGAGACATGGAACGCCGTGATGGGGGTGAACCTCAACGGTATTTTCCACACATGCAAAGCCATCGTGCCTTACATGCAGAAATCCGACTATGGCCGCATTGCCAACATCGCCTCTATCGCAGGCAAAGAGGGCAACCCAAATGCATCGGCCTATTCCGTCTCGAAGGCAGGTGTGATTGGTCTGACAAAAAGCCTCGGCAAAGAGCTTGCCAACAGCAACATCCGCGTCAACGTGATCTGCCCTGCGGTAGTCGACACCGAAATGCTGGCGGACACCACTCAGGCGCAAATCGATTATATGGTCTCAAAAATCCCGATGGGCCGCATGGGCACGGTGGACGAGATCGCCGCAATGGTCGGCTTCATGTGCTCCGAAGAGTGCTCTTATTCCACCGGTGCGGTCTTCGATCTCTCCGGCGGGCGGGCCACCTACTGATGGCCCATATCGCTGTCTTGGGCGTTTTTGTCGCCGACACCGCCTATCGCGCGGATCGTGCGCCAAATATCGGAGAGACGATCCTTGGCAACAGCTTCGCGCTGGGACCCGGCGGCAAAGGCTCGAACCAGGCGGTGGCGGCCGCGCGCGCAGGGGGCGAAACGCATATGATCACCCGGCTGGGCCGCGACACCTTTGCCGATCTCGCGATTTCCACGTGGAAAGACGCAGGCGTGATCCCGGCGATCACCCAACATGACGCGGCGACAGGTGCGGCCTACATCTTCATTGAAGAGGCCACCGGCAACAACGCGATCATTATCTGCCCCGGCGTCGCGGCAGGCATTTCGCCTGCGGACATTGACGCGCAAGCCGATTTGATCGGCACGGCCAGCGTTTTCGTCACCCAGTTAGAGCAACCGATGGAAGCGGCGATACGCGGGCTTGAAGTTGCACGGGCGGGGGGAGCGACCACAATCCTGAACCCTGCCCCGGCAGCGCAGTTGCCGGCTGAGATCTACCCGCTCTGCGATGTGATGACGCCGAATGAATCCGAGTCCGAAGGCATCACCGGCATTATGGTCACTGACGTGGCCTCCGCCGAAAAAGCCGCGCGCGCGCTGAGGGACATGGGCGTTGGCACCGCGATCATCACTTTGGGCGAGAACGGCGTTCTTCTGGTCGACCGCGACGGTGCGCACCATCAACCGGTGATCTCTGCCGGGCCGGTCGTGGAAACCACAGGTGCGGGCGATGCCTTCAACGGTGGCCTAGCCGTTGCCTTGTCAGAAAGAATGACCATGCGCAACGCGGTGCGGTTTGGCTGTGCAACGGCCGGCATTTCGGTCACACGGCCCGGCACCGCGCCCTCAATGCCCACACGCGCGGAAATCGATGCCCTCCTCGCCGCGCTTTAGTCTTTCTTCTTGGTAAAAGTACTCTGGGGTCCGGGGTGAAACCCCGGTCGCCCGGATCACTCTCAGGCGTTTGGCAACTGCGGCACCGCAGCCATGAGCTCGCGCGTATAAGCCTCGCGCGGAGCGTCCATGATTTGTGCGGTCTCGCCCGCCTCGACGATTCTGCCGTGCTGCATCACCAACACGCGGTCGGCGATCACCTTCACAACGCTGAGGTCGTGGGTGATAAAAAGATACGTCAAACCAAAGCGCGATGAGAGATCCGCCAAAAGGTCAAGGATTTGCGCCCGGATTGACACGTCCAGAGCAGAAACAGCCTCGTCCAGCACGATCAGCTCGGGCCGGGTAATGAGCGCACGCGCGATGGCGATGCGCTGCCGCTGCCCGCCAGAGAATTCGTGGATATACTTGTCCTTATCGGACGGCTCCAGCCCGACCGAGACCAACGCTTCGTCAATCTCCGCCTCGCTTGCCTCGCGGCCCAATTGGAAGAACGGCTCTCCCACCAAGCGCGCAACCTTGTGGCGCGGGTTGAACGAGCCGTAGGGGTCCTGAAACACCACCTGCATCTTGGCACGCGCCTGCGCCTCTTGGTGCACATCATGACCACCAAGCAAAATCCGCCCGTTTTGCACCGGCTCCAGCCCCAGAATCGCCCGTGTCAGGGTCGATTTCCCACAGCCACTTTCGCCGACCAGACCCAGACACTCGCCCTTGCGGATCTCAAGGCTGACGTGGTCGACCGCCCGAAAACTCGGATGCGGCCCGATCAGCGATTTGCGCGGCAAGGGATAGTCGCGCACCACGTCCTCGACCACCAGAAGCGGCTGATCTTCGGGCACAGCGCCTCCGTCCGGTTGATGCGACGACGCCTCGAACAGCGCCTTGGTGTAAGGGTGCGACATGGTCTTGTGCAACGTGGCTGCCGCGCCCTGTTCAACCACCCGGCCCTTGCGCATGATGGTGATGTGATCGGCGATGTTGGTGACCACGGCCAAATCGTGGCTGATCAGCATGCATCCCATGCCGTCCTCCGTAACCAGCCGTTTCAACAGCCGCAGAATCTCGGCCTGCGTTGTCACATCAAGCGCCGTCGTCGGCTCATCGGCAATCAGCAGCTTTGGCCGCAGAGCAATCGCCATTGCGATCACAACGCGCTGTCTTTGGCCGCCGGAAAGCTCGTGCGGATAGCGCGAAAGCGGGAAGCGGTCGTTCGGCAACTCGCAGCGTTCCAGCGTCTCTGCTGCCCGCGCCATGGCGTCTGCCTTGCTGGTGTCTTCGTGGATCAGGATCGTCTCTGCCACCTGTGCGCCGATGGTTTGCAGCGGGTTCAGCGCCGTCATCGGCTCTTGAAACACCATGCCAACGTCGTTTCCGCGCATCTTGCACAGATCGGCCTCGGATGCGGCCAAAACGTTCGTTTTGTCCAAGGTTATCACTCCAAAGCACTCAGATCCTTGGGGTAAAAGTTGCAAAATGGAAAATGCTGTGAGCGATTTTCCCGAGCCACTTTCGCCGATAGCCCCGCACACCTCGCCCGGTGCGATGGTCAGCGACACATCGTCAAGGATCGGCGTGCCGTGGATCGTTAGGCCCAGGTTTTCGATGGAGAGCAAGCTCATCGCCCGGTTCTCCTGATCCGCGGATCGAAGATGTCGCGCAGCCCGTCGCCTGCCAGGTTCAGTCCCAAAACCGTCAGCAGGATCGCGAAACCGGGGAAAAGGGCGGTGTGCGGTGCGATGTAAATCAGCGTTTGGCTGTCAGTCAGCATGCGGCCCCAGCTTGGTGTAGGCGGCTGCGCACCAAGGCCAACAAAGCTGAGCGCGCTTTCCGCCAGAATGCCCAGCGAGAACTGGATCGTGCCTTGGACAATCAGCAGATTGGTGATGTTGGGCAGGATATGCTCAAAGCTGATCCGCGCAGGGCCCTTGCCTGCAACACGCGCCGACAGGATGTAATCCTTGGTCCAAAGCGACAGCGCCCCTGCCCGTGTGAGGCGCGCAAAAACGGGGATGTTGAAAATGCCGATGGCGATGATCGCGTTGACGGCAGAGGGGCCGAAAATCGCCGTGATCATGATGGCGATCAAAAGCGACGGGAACGCAAAGATCAGATCGTTGGTGCGCATGATCACCTCGTCCAGCCATCCCCCGCGCCGGGCGGCGGCGGCCAATCCAAGGGGCACGCCAAGGCCCATGCCGATGCCCACGGCCACAAAAGCCACAGCAATAGAGGTGCGCGCACCGACCATGATCATGCTCAGGATGTCGCGGCCAAGCTGGTCGGTGCCGAACCAATGCTGTGCTGAGGGCGTTTGCAACTTGTTGGCGATGTTGTTGGCCAGCGTGTGATCGTAGGGCGTCCAAACAAACGACAGCAAAGCGGCTGCCACGGCAATAAAGGTCAGCGCCAGCCCGATCACCAGAGAGCGCGAGCCAAAGACGGTGCGCAGGGCGCTGCCTTCTTCCGTCATCGCCCGCGCCTTAGCCGGGGATCGACCCACGCATAGGCCAGATCGACAAGGAAATTCACGAAGATCACCGCAAAGACCAGCAGCATCACAGCACTTTTGACCACGATCAGGTCGCGCTGCGAGATTGACTGCAACAAAAGACTGCCAAGGCCCGGCAGGAAGAACACCTTTTCAATGATGATCCCGCCCGCCAACAGGAACGAGAATTGCAGACCGATGATCGTCAGAACCGGGATCAGCGCGTTGCGCAATGCGTGGCGCCATAATGCCTGGCGCCGACTTAGCCCTTTGGCGCGCGCGGTGCGGATATAGTCTTCGCCCAGTGTATCCAGCAGTGACGAGCGCATAACGCGCGCAAGGATCGAGGCTTGTGGCAAGGCCAATGCCACGGCTGGCAGCGTCAGAGCCTTCAGTCCGGCAAAAAAACCCGCGTCCCAACCCGGAAACCCGCCAGCGGCAAACCATTGCAGATTTATCGCAAAGACGATCACGATCATCACGCCGAACCAGAAATTTGGGATCGCGATGCCCAGTTGCGTCGCGCCCATCACAGTGACATCGGTTATCGATCCCCGCCGCGTGGCCGCCCAAATGCCCACGGGAAAGGCGATCAGCACCGTCAGGGTCAGCGCGTAAAGCGCCAGCGGAAGCGAAATCACCAATCGGTCGGCAAACATCCCCTCGACGGCGGTGCGATAGGTGTATGAGGTGCCAAAATCGCCTGTCGCCATGCCTGCGATCCATGCGATGTAACGCTGTGCCAACGGCTCGTTCAGCCCGAGCTCTTCGCGCAGGGCGGCAATCGTGTCGGGTTGTGCGTTGATCCCCAGCATGAAGGACGCCGGATCCCCCGGCACCACCTCAAGGGCGAAGAAAATAACAACGCTCGCTATGATCAGCGAGATCAGCAGCGAGCCTATCCTTTTGACGACATAGATGCCCATCGATGTCGCCCCAGCGGTTTACTCCGACCAGCTTACGCCTGTCAGATCAATGGCTTGCGTCGGCGCGTTCTCCCAGATCCCATTCAGTTTGGCGTTCACGACAGTCGTCAGGGCAAGCTGGAACAGGTAGCCGTTCACATAGTCCTCCGAGATGATCGTCTGTGCCTCTTTCAGCTTTTCCGAGCGCATCGCCGGATCGTTTTCAGTTGAAAGATCAGAGATCAGTTGCTGAAACTCCGGGTTTTCGTACTGAAAGTAATACGTCGGATTGGCATAGATCCCGATGTCGGCAGGTTCGGTGTGCGACACGATGGTCAGCCCAAAGTCATAGCCGCGGAATACTTCTTCCAGCCACTGCGCCCACTCAAGGTTGCTGATCTCGGTCTCGATGCCCACAGCCCGCAGTTGTGCCGCGATGATCTCGCCGCCACGACGCGCATAGGACGGGGGTGGCAGTTTCAGCGTTGTGGTGAACCCATCAGGATACCCAGCCTCTGCCAAGAGCGTCTTGGCCTTTTCGGGGTCGTATTCCGAGTTGCCTGTCAGATCAACGTAATCAGGATTGTGCGGTGCGAAATGCGTGCCGATGGGCGTGCCATAGCCGAACATCGCGCCATCAATGATCGCCTGGCGGTCAATGGCGTGGGCCACGGCCTGGCGCACCATTTTGTTTTCAAACGGGGTGGATTTGTTGTTGATCGCCAAAATCGTCTCGCCCTCGGTCGAGCCTGCCAGCACGGTAAAGCGCGGGTCGGCCTCGAACTGTGTGAGGTTTTCCGGCGCGGGATAGCTGTAAAACGCGTCGATATCCTGTGCCATCATCGCGGCAAAGGCGGCGGTGGGTTCAGAGATGAACTTGAACGTCGCCTCTTCCAGCGCCGGTGCGTCGCCCCAATAATCCGCATTGCGGGTCAGCGTGATGCTGTCGCCCTGCTTCCATTCGGCGAACTTGAAGGCACCCGTGCCGACCGGGTTCGCCTTGATGTCCTCGATGCTTTCGGGTGCGACGATCACCGCGTCGCCCCAGGCCATGTTGAACAAAAAACTGCCCTGCGGGGCTGCAAGCGTGACCTTGACCGTGGTGTCATCCACCGCCTCGACCATATCGATCTTACCAAAGAGCGCCTTTTGCGCGTTGGTCGAGTCCTCGGCCCGGGCGCGATCCAGCGAGAAGACCACATCGCTTGCATCCAGGGCCGTACCGTCATGGAACGTCACGCCAGAGCGCAGCTTGAAGGTATAGGTCAGACCGTCTTCAGAAATCTCCCAGCTTTCGGCCAGACCGGGTCCGACAGAGCCGTCGGGGCCAAACCGCGTCAGCCCTTCAAAAACGTTGGAATACAGGACCTGATCAATCGCACCGGCAGCCGCAGAGGTTGGGTCAAGATGCGGCGGCTCAAGCTGGAGGCCGATGGTTACATCGGTCTTGGCAAGGGCTGCGCCCGCGCTCAAAGCAACAACGGCTGTGGCCATCATAAGCGTGTGTTTCATGTCATTTCCCTCTCTTAGCGCAGTATCTCAGACACGCGTCCCTTGCTCCAGCAACAAATCCATCAGGCTCAGCCCCATGACCTTTGCAGAATCGATCATATCACCGATTTCAATGTATTCATCCGGCTTATGCGCCAATTCCAGCAATCCCGGCCCGTAAGCGATACAGTTCTTCAAACGGCCGATGCGGTCAATGTGCTTTTGGTCGTAAGTACCCGGAGAAACGACATATTCCGGTGTTTTGCCCAGCACTTGCTGGATCGATTGGGCCACCGATGCGACCACGGCGGCGTCTTTTTCCGTCATCGTCGGCAAGACATTCCACAACTCACGGATATCATAGCGGAAATTCTCACGCTCTGACTTCACCTTCTCCAGAAGTGCTGCAACTTCGCCGCGCACCTCATCAAGGCTTTCTTCGATCAAAAAACGCCTGTCGATGACCATGCGCGCGCTGTCGGGCACGCAAGCCGATGGAAACCCGGTGAAATCTGCGTCCGGTTCGGTTTGGCCGCCATGCAAGGAGTTGATGTTCATGGTGGACTGCCGCGCGCCCTCGGGCACAACGGGCATATCGGTGTGTTTGGCGGCCAAAGCGGGGTAAAGCGAGCCTTCCATCTCGGCCAGCACAGCGCCCATATGGCGCACGGCACAATCGCCCAGAAAGGGCATCGAGCCGTGCGCAATCTCTCCGTGCGTCTCTATTTCGGCCCACCAGACACCGCGATGACCAAGGCAGATGCGGTCTTTTTGCAGTGGCTCGGGGATGATCACGTGATCGACGTGCTTGTAATGCCCCTGCTCGGCCAAATAGGCGACGCCGCCAAAACCGCCCGTTTCCTCGTCAGCGGTGCCAGAGATCTCTATGCTGCCCGCGAAATCGGTGAATTCTTCGATAAACGCCTCAGCCGCGATGATCGACGCGGCCAAACCACCTTTCATATCGCAGGTGCCGCGCCCATAGATCCTGCCGTCCTTAATCTCGGCCCCAAACGGATCAGTGGTCCAGCCCTTGCCAACCTCAACCACATCGATGTGCGAGTTGAAATGCACGCACTCGCCGGGATTGATCCCCTCGCGGCGCGCCACGACATTCCAGCGCGGAAACCGGTCGCTGTCCCCCGGCGTACCCTCGCCCCGCACCAGTTGGGCCTCAAAGCCATGCTTGACCAACCGGCGGCGCAGGTATTCGCAAATCTCAAGATAATTCTCGCCCGGCGGGTTTAGCGTGGGGATGCGCACCAGATCCTGCGTCAGGGCGATCAGATCATCGCGCTTGGCGTCGATGCGGGAAAAAAGGCGGTCGCTGGCGTCCATATGCGCAACGATATCCATCTGGGTTTAGGCAGCAAAGCCGAAAGTGCGGATCGGGCCGAAACAGGGTTCGGCCCGATCGCATGAAGTATCAGACGTCGAAGCGGTCGGCGTCCATCACCTTGGTCCAGGCTTTGACGAAATCACCAACGAACTTCGCCTCTGCGTCGCTCTGGCCATACACCTCGGAAATCGCGCGCAGCTGCGAGTTGGAGCCAAAGACCAGATCAACGCGCGTGCCGGTCCATTTGGCCGCACCCGTCTTGCGATCCTTGCCTTCAAACATCTCTTCCGAGCCGCCCATGCCGGACCAGACAGTGCTCATGTCCAGCAGGTTGGTGAAATAGTCGTTCGTCAACTGGCCCGGACGGTCGGTGAAGATGCCGTGCTTGGTGTCGCCAAATGTAGCGCCCAGGGCCCGCATGCCGCCAACCAGAACGGTCATCTCGGGCGCTGTCAGCCCCAGAAGCTGCGACTTGTCGATCATCAGCTCTTCAGCCGAAATCGCATAGCTTTCCTTTTGGTAGTTGCGGAAAGCATCTGCCGCAGGTTCCAGCACGTCCATCGAGTCGACTTCCGTCATCTCTTGGGATGCATCGCCCCGACCGGGTGTGAACGGCACATCGACATCGTGACCAGCCGCTTTCGCCGCCTGCTCTACACCGACGTTACCGGCCAGAACGATCAGGTCAGCCATCGAGACAGGCTTGCCAAATCCGGCCTGAATGCCTTCGAGCACGCTCAGCACCTTTTGCAATTGTGCAGGCTGGTTCACTTCCCAGTCCTTCATCGGGGCAAGACGGATGTGCGCGCCGTTGGCACCGCCGCGCTTGTCCGAGCCGCGGAAGGTCGAGGCCGACGACCATGCGGTATAGACCATTTCCGAGACAGTCAGGTCAGTCGCCGCAATCGCCGCTTTCAAGGTGGCAACGTCCGCGTCTGAAAGAGACGGACCAGCAGGCACCGGATCCTGCCAGATCAGGTCTTCGGCAGGCACTTCTTTGCCCAGATAAAGCGCCTTTGGCCCCATGTCGCGATGGGTCAGCTTGAACCATGCACGCGCAAAGGCATCGGCAAACTCTTCAGGGTTGGCGTGGAAACGGCGCGATATTTTCTCGTAGGCCGGATCCATGCGCATTGCCATATCGGCGGTGGTCATCAT
>JABDJX010000143.1 GCA_013003245.1 Silicimonas sp.
GATCGCCGTGTCCTGATGCCCGGCGGCCTCCAGCGCGGTGCGCATCGCGCCAATGCGACCGTCCATCATATCAGAGGGGCCCAGAATATCAGCCCCGGCTGCCGCTTGGGCCACGGCCATTTTCACCAGCGCATCGACAGATTCGTCGTTGATGATGATCCCGTCACGCACGATGCCGTCGTGTCCGTTGATGTTATAGGGATCAAGGGCGACGTCCGTCATGATCGCGATCTCCGGCACCGCGTCCTTGATCGCGCGGGTGGCGCGGTTCGACAGGTTCTCGGGATTCCACGCCTCTTCGCACAACTCGGTTTTGAAAGACGTGTCAATGTAGGGAAACAGGCACATCGCCGGGATGCCAAGCGATGCTGCCTCTTTTGCCGTCGCAACCGCCCGGTCCACGGTCAGGCGCGCCACGCCGGGCATGGAAGGCACGGGCGTTTCGTCATCCTCGCCATCGCGCAGGAAGATCGGCCAGATCAAATCATCGACCGACAAAGTGGATTCGCGCACCATCCGCCGCAAGGCATCGGTGCGTTTGGTGCGGCGGAAACGTGTTGACGGATATGGGCCTGTCGTCATGAAGTGAAGCCTTTGTGCACGCGTTGGACACCAACTGCGGTAGCTTTGCTGGTCGGGGTGGTCAAGTCCCGGTGGTTTTTCTAGGGTTCGCGGGAAGGCTGAAGTTGGGGTTTCCGTTTGGACTGGTATTCGACCGTATTTGAAGTGATCGACATGCGGTCGTTCTCTAACCTGTGGTATTGGATCGTTTTGGCGGTCTTGTGGTCGTCGGTCAGCCACTGGGTGATCGGGGTGCCGTTTGATTCCATCTTGCGCGCGCGCAGAAACACGCCTGAAACCGCCGGGCAGGATCTTGAAGACCTCACGCGGGTGAATGTGAACCGCATCTTGTTTATTTCGGAAATGTCGGGTGCGTGGATCGGCCTTTTCGGATCGGCGTTTCTGACGGCGCTTGGGATCACCGCCTTTGTCTACCAGATCGAATTTGCACAAGCGGTCTTCCTGCTGGCCTTGCCCATGGCCATTCTGGGGGCCTTGTCGGTGCGCACCGCACGGAAAATTCGCATGGACAATCTGGCGGGCGAAGACCTTATTCGTCATTTGCTGCGCCACCGCTTTGCCACCCAGTTTCTGGGCGTGATCTCTATTTTCGTCACGGCGATGTTTGGCATGTACAAAAACCTCTACACCGGCCCGTTCGGTGGTTTTTAAACGCCTTTTGCTGAACTGATGCGTTGACAGCAGCGCTCGGGCCGTTACCTCGCGCTTATGGGAAACTACGTCACCGTCAGCGGCGCGCCCGAAGGGTTTGATGCCACGCTTGTTCTGTCCGAGTTGGAAAAGAACGGCACATGCGCTGTGCATGTGGCGCGCGACGACAAACGCATGCTTGCGATGCGCGAGGCATTGGCGTTTTTTGCGCCTGATCTGCCGGTGATCTCGTTCCCCGGCTGGGATTGTCTGCCCTATGACCGTGTGTCGCCCAATGCCGATATCTCGGCGGCGCGCATGTCAATGCTGGCGGCCATCGTGCACGGTGGCTTGCCCAAGCGGTTCGTGATCCTGACCACGCTGAACGCCGTCACTCAAAAAGTGCCCGCGCGCGAGGTGCTGCGCGAGGCGGCGTTCACCGCAGTTGTCGGCGAGCGTGTCGATGAGGCGGCCTTGCGTGGGTTTTTGGTGCGCATGGGATTTGTGCAGGCTCCCACGGTGTCTGAACCCGGCGATTACGCGATCCGAGGCGGTATTATCGATATCTATCCCCCCGGTGATGGCGGGCCGGTGCGGCTTGATTTCTTTGGCGATGTGCTGGACGGCGCGCGTCGGTTTGATGCGGCCACGCAGCGCACGACCGAAAAGTTAGAACTGGTCGACCTTGCCCCGGTTAGCGAAATCATTCTGGATGAGGCTGCGATCACCCGGTTCCGGCAGAATTACCGTCTGGAATTTGGCGCGGCAGGCACCGACGATCCGCTTTACGAGGCTGTCAGTGCGGGCCGCAAGCACGCCGGCATCGAGCACTGGCTGCCGTTTTTCCACGAAAAGCTTGAAACACTGTTTGACTATCTGCCGCAGGCCAGTTGGCTGTTGGACGACCAGAACGAGGCGATGCGTCTGGCGCGGTGGGAGTCCATCGACGACCAATACGATGCGCGGCGCGAGGCGATGCAGGCCAAGGGCCGGGTCGACAGCGTCTATAAACCCGCTCCTCCGGGACAGCTTTATCTTGATGACAAAACGTGGAAGGCCGTCTCGGCAGAGGCGCGGATGGTGCAATTCTCCGTTTTGCCCCAACCAACGGGACCGGGCGTAACAGATGCGTCTGGCCGCGTTGGGCGCGATTTCGCGCCTGAGCGCCAGCAGGAATCTATCAGCCTTTTCGGAGCTTTGGCTGATCACATCAAAGCAAAGCGCGCCAAAGGCCACGTTCTGATCGCGTCTTATTCGGACGGTGCGCGCGAACGGCTTTCGGGACTTTTGGATGACGAAGGCGTCGCAGGTGCTGCCGAGATCCGTGACTTTCGCGATATGCCCGAAGGTGAGGGTGGTCTTTTTCTTACCGTCTGGGCTTTGGAGCATGGGTTCGAGGCGCCTGACGGGCTGACGGTGATCTCTGAACAAGATGTGCTGGGTGATCGGTTAATCCGGCAGACCAAGAAAAAGCGCCGCGCGGATAATTTCCTGACCGAGACGCAAACGCTCACACCCGGCGATCTGATTGTGCACGTCGATCACGGCGTCGGGCGGTACATGGGGCTTGAAGTGGTCGAGGCCTTGGGCGCGCCGCACGAGTGCATCCATCTGGAGTACGCGGGCGGTGACCGGTTGTTCCTGCCGGTGGAAAACATCGAACTGCTGTCGCGCTATGGCCATGAAGAAGGCCTTTTGGATCGGCTGGGCGGTGGCGCATGGCAGGCCAAGAAAGCCAAGCTGAAAGAGCGCATCCGCCAGATTGCCGACCGCCTGATCCGCATCGCGGCCGAGCGGCAGTTGCGCAAAGGTGCCATTCTGACGCCGCCCGATGGGATGTGGGACGCGTTTTCGGCGCGCTTTCCCTATCAGGAAACCGACGATCAGTTGCGCGCGATCAACGATACGTTGGACGACATGGCCTCTGGCACGCCGATGGACCGCCTTGTGTGTGGCGACGTTGGTTTTGGCAAGACCGTGGTCGCGATGCGCGCGGCCTTTGTCGCGGCGATGTCGGGCGTGCAGGTCGCGGTGATCGCGCCAACAACGCTGCTGGCGCGTCAGCACGCGAAGGGGTTCAAGGAACGTTTTCGTGGCTTTCCTGTCGAGGTGCGGCAGCTGTCGCGCTTTGTCTCGGCCAAACGGGCGTCCGAGACGCGCGACGGACTGGCGCGCGGCACGGTGGACATCGTGATAGGCACCCACGCCGTTTTGGCGAAATCCGTTCGGTTTCAGAACCTTGGCCTTTTGGTCGTGGACGAAGAGCAGCACTTTGGCGTTACCCACAAGGAACGTCTGAAGCAAATGCGCTCTGACATCCATGTGCTTACGCTCACCGCCACGCCAATCCCGCGCACGCTGCAACTCAGCCTGACAGGCGTGCGGGATCTGTCCATTATCGGCACGCCACCCGTCGACCGTCTGGCGATCCGCACCTATGTCAGCGAATTCGACACCGTTACCCTGCGCGAAGCACTGTTGCGCGAGCACTATCGCGGCGGGCAAAGCTTTTTTGTTGTCCCACGCATCAGCGATCTGCCCGAAATGGAAGACTGGCTGAAAACCCAGGTGCCCGAAGTCACCTATGTGGTCGCGCACGGGCAAATGGCGGCGGGCGAGCTGGATGACCGGATGAATGCCTTTTACGACGGCAAGTACGATGTGCTTTTGGCGACGACGATCGTGGAGTCCGGCCTTGATATCCCGTCGGCGAACACGATGATCGTGCACCGCGCGGATATGTTTGGTCTTGCGCAACTTTACCAGATCCGGGGGCGCGTGGGCCGCTCGAAAGCCCGCGCCTATGCCTATCTGACGACGAAACCGCGGGTAAAACTGACGCCTCAGGCCGAAAAACGGCTGCGTGTGCTGGGCTCACTCGACAGTCTTGGCGCGGGCTTTACGCTGGCGTCCCAAGACCTCGACATTCGCGGTGCGGGTAACCTTCTGGGGGATGAGCAATCGGGTCACATTCGCGAAGTGGGCTATGAACTTTACCAATCAATGCTGGAAGAGGCGATTGCCAAGATCAAGGCGGGCGAGCTTGAGGGCCTGAGCGATGCCGACGATCAGTGGGCGCCGCAGATCAACCTTGGTGTGCCGGTGCTGATCCCCGAGGCCTACGTGCCTGATCTGGATGTGCGCCTTGGGCTTTATCGTCGCCTCTCGGGCCTGTCATCAAAGGTTGAACTGGAAGGCTTTGCCGCCGAGCTGATCGATCGCTTTGGGAAATTGCCCAAAGAGGTCAACACGCTTTTGCTGGTCGTGCGCATCAAGGGTGAATGCAAGAAGGCCGGGATCGCGCGGCTGGATACCGGGCCCAAGGGGGCCACGATCCAATTCCACCGCGACAAATATGCCAACCCTGAAGGCCTTGTTTCGTTCATCGAAGACCAGCGCGGGCTGGCCAAGGTCAAGGACAACAAGATCGTCGTGCGCCGCGACTGGAAGAAGACCAAGGACCGGATCCAAGGGGCTTTTGCGGTGGCAAGAGATTTGGCCGCGAAAGCGCGCAAAGCGGCGTAAGCAAGCTCGGAGCACCGACGGGAAAGCAATGATTTGCGCACCTCGCGATAGGCGCTTAGGTTATTTGGACAATTGCTGAGAAACAGTCGGTCATCGCGTTGCACAAATACCTGATACTATTCCTGTCTATTACTTTTGTCTGGACTTTTGAGAGTAAAGCGCAAGGCTTGCTGGATGGACGGGCGTATGCAGGCATGATCGGTCCAGCGGACGGTCCTGATCTTTCAGACAGGTTGTATTTCGACAAGGATCATTTTTGGTCTGACATCTGCACGCGCTGCGGCTTTGTTCCGGGAACGTATCAGGCGACGGAAACCACCGATGGTATCGCCTTCACCGGGACGCTCGAAAGTGATAGCCGCGGACGCTTTGATTATGATGGTGTCGTCAAAAAAGACGGCTCCATTCTTGTATCGATCATGTGGGAGCGCCGCCGTTGGTATTGGACATCCAAACGCGAAATCGTTTTTGTCGGACAGCTGTTGCAGTCGGAGCAAACTGCGTCGCTCTCGGATGTTCGTCAGGAAATGCACACTCTCGATCCTGATGGAAATCCCTTGTGCGCCCGATTTTAAGTCGCCTTTACTCACAGAAAAAAGCCATATTATTCTATGGGTTGCTAATTTCTGGCGGATGGGTCCTTGGCAGTGTTCTAAAGGACATCACCGTTCCTGAAATGCGTCCGATGAACGAACCGATGATCCACCGTATAGTGATGACAGCGTTTGTGGCATTTATCATTTTAGCGGCAATCCCATTTGTGCCCGGCGCCGAGATTGGATTTGCGCTTTTGCTGTTGTTTGGCAAAGAGGTTGCGCCTCTGGTCTACCTGGGCATGGTGGGGGCGCTGGTCCTCTCTTACACCATTGCAAGACTGGTTCCGACGTCTGTCCTTAGAGGTGCACTGATGTGGCTTGGATTGACCAAGGCCTCGAACGCCGTCTCAGGGCTGGATGCCGCATCTCCGAACGAGCGTCTGAACATGTTGTCTCGAATATTGCCGTCAAAGGTCGGCCACAAGCTGCATCGTTACAGATATATGCTGCTGGCAATTGCTCTGAACACGCCGGGAAACTCGTTACTGGGCGGCGGTGGAGGACTTGCGTTCATTGCTGGAGCATCACGTTTTTTTGCCTTTTGGCCGTTTTTGTTGGCTGTACTTTGTGCGGTTGCCCCCGTGCCCGTGTTTTTCTTTATGATGTAAAAGCGAAACCATAAAACTGGTGGGCTGGCCAACAACAACAAGATTGTCGTGCGCCGCGCGTCGATCCGTTGAAATCACACCGACCAAAGTGACGGAACCGGCGTTGCCAAATTGAGCTTGGTGTCAATTGGCTTCCACAGGGCCAATTTTAGAGTTTGCTCGAGCCAAAGCTCATCCGAACGAATTCACGACTTTTTGACTCTTTAATCGAGCCTTGTAAGCTGATTTCAGAAACGGGGGATGATCATGAGACAATTGGCAAGTTTAGTTTTAGTCGCGGCAATGCCGTTCACAGCGAGCGCAGAGGTATCCGTCGAACGGGGAGAATACTTGGTGCGTGGGCCAGCCGGTTGCGGCAATTGTCACACCCCACAGACGCCAGGTGGTCCGGATATGGCCAATGAGCTTGGGGGTTTCATGGTCGAGAAGAATCCGGCGTTCGAGGCCTGGGCCGTGAATATTACACCCGGAAGCCGCGTTGCGGACTGGAGCGATCAGGAACTTGCGCGCGCGATACGCGAAGGCATTCGCCCCGATGGCACCGTTATCGGACCACCGATGCCGATCAGCCTTTACCGGGGGCTTTCTGACGACGATCTGTATTCCATCGTCGCTTTCCTGCGAACGCTACCGGCAAATGGCACCGCCACCCCGTTTTCAACCTATAATATCCCGTTGCCGCCAGCTTATGGCCCGCCGATTGAGAGCGTCGCGGCGATCCCGGCAGGAGTGACCGTAGCCTACGGAGAATACCTTGCAGGTCCGGTCGCGCACTGCTTGGAGTGCCATACGCCGATGGGCGAGAGAGGGCCGATGTTTGACACGCACCTTGGCGCAGGTGGTTTCGAATTTCATGGCCCGTGGGGCACGTCTGTGTCGTCCAATATCACATCCCACAAGGACGGGCTGGCCGGTTATTCGGACGCCGAGCTAAAGGCAATGATCACGCAAGGCGTTCGCCCGGATGGATCACGCATGCTTCCTCCGATGGGATACCACCATTACGCGGCCATGACCGAGACCGATCTGAACGCAGTCGTTTTGTATTTGCGTCAGTTGCCGCCATTGCCGGAAGGCGGATAAGCGTTGCCGACGGCGCCGCGCACAAAATTCACGTGGCGCTAATTTGATTGATCAGAGTCAAATTGATATGAGGGGTCGCACAGGTATTCTCCATAAACGTCATTACCTTAAGGTTTGATTTTTTTCATGCGGCAGATGCTTTGCGGTTCGGTCATTTTGATGTCATCGACTTTGACGGTCTCGGCTGAATTGGCCACTTGCGATGGCTATGACATCACTGTGAGCGCGAACAACCCTGATGTTGTGACAGCCATTTGTGACGCCGCAGCACAGGCACAGGAGATCTTCAAGCAGTGCAACGTGCCGTCGCTTTCCGCACCACTGCACGTCGATGTGGTTGAAGACATCCGGGATGGATGCGTTGCGATGTACCATTGCGGCGAGGGCCTTGTGGAGGTGCTTTCTTCGGATTTGATGACCCAACGGCGCGACATTAACGGTGCGTTCTCGTTCTTGACTATTGATCGCTACTTTCACAGCGTCATCGTGCACGAGATCACGCATGCTGCTTTTGATGCTGTTCACTGTCCGATCGATAATTGCGTGGTAGGAAGCGAGTATGTGGCCTACGCGATACAAGTGATGTCGCTCACGGCGGACGAAAGACAAAGCTTTGTTGATCGGGCAGGACTTGATCGCCGCGTCGGGCGCGACGAATTAAGTGCATTGATCCTTTATATTGCGCCGCACCTTTTTGCGCAGAAGGTTTGGACCCATTTGTCGCAACGCGACGATCCGTGCGGCTATATCGGCCAGATCACGGAAGGGAGAATTCTGCTGGATTTCGAGGTTTTCGAGTAGAGCTTCTTCCCGTTCTGGCGGCGGTCAGCTAGCCTTGGCATGAGGTACTAGGAGGTCTCGCTATTTCGCGTCTTGTTGCACTTGTTATTCTCTTTACTTTAAGTGCGTCCTGCCTTTCGGCTGAAACCTTTTTGGGCCGAAGGGTTGATATCACCGACGGTCGTACAGATCGCACGAAAGCAGCGCCCCTGATCGTTGCGATGCACGGATTTCTTGGCACGTCGAGAAGCATGCGCAAAAAAGCAGGCTTCGATGCGCTTGCGAAAAAGCATGGATTTATCGTGGCTTACCCGAACGGCAAGAAGCGGCGCTGGAACGATGGCCGCAGCGCAAGCGCCGGGGTCGACGATGTTGGCTATCTGGTAGACTTTATCACGGCGCTGGTTCGAGACGGGCGCGTTGATCCAGCAAAGGTCTTTTTGGCCGGACATTCAAACGGTGGAGGCATGGCGATGCGCTTTGCCTGCGACCGCCCGGATTTGATCGCAGGCATTGCGGTGATCGCCACCAAAATTCCAACAGCCTATCAGTGTCGCCAAGGCCGCCCGGTGCCCGCGATATTCTTTCACGGAACGCTTGATCCGATCGCCCCGCACGAGGGCCGCCCGCAAGGCAGCCGACTTGGCGCAACGCTATCGGCTGCGGATACCCTGAGGGTTTGGGCGTCGCGAAATAGATGCGAGGGCATCGCACGTACGCAAACCATCGACAGACGCAATGACGGAACATCGGCTGATCTTATCGCCTACGCAGGCTGCCGCGCAGCCCTGTGGCAGGTACTGATCGACGGGCATGGCCACGATTGGCCGGGCAACGGGCGCGGGGCAACGCGCCTGCAAGGCCCGGCAACCAAAGAAGTCGCCGCCGGTCAATTGAGCTGGCGGTTTTTCGACAGGCTCTAAGTCAATGGCCCCGATTGTGAGTGCGCGCGTAAAGGTCAGCGACAATCCGGCTGGCGGTTTTCTCAAAAAGGCACGGGATCAGCGCGTGCACAGTTGCGGCACCTGCGGCGGCGAACAGCTTTAGCGCAAAGCCTGACGCGAAGCGCGCGTGCTGGCCATAGGTTTCATCGACGCTTGCGGGATGGTTGAGGAAAATTTGTGCAATCATGGCGTTTGGTCCTTTTACTTGCGATGAAATTACCTCAACCGTGCCGAGAATTTATCCCAAAGGTCGCGGTAAAATTGATATTTTCGGGAAAATATCACAAGATATTCGATAGTATGACATTAATTGATGATCTGGATCGCCGCATTCTGGGCGAATTGCAACGTGACGCGGCGCAGAACCTTGAAAATCTTGGGGCGCGCGTCGGCCTGTCGCGCAATGCGATCTGGCGTCGGATCAAGGCGCTGGACGAGGCGGGGGTCATCAAGGGCAGGGTGGCCTTACTTGATGCTGCAAAGCTGGGTGCCGACTTGAGCGTGGTGATCATGATCCGCACCAGCCGGCACGATGCTGACTGGCTGGAGACCTTTGCCAAGGTCACCCGGTCGATGCCCGAGATCCAGGGTGTGTACCGGATGACGGGCGATCTTGATTACATGGTGCGCGCGCGTGTGGCCGACATGGCAGCCTATGACGCGCTTTATCAGCGGCTGATCCGCAAAGTTGATCTTTCGGACGTCTCGGCATCCTTCGTGATGGAAGAGATCAAGGACACAACCGCCATTCCGCTTTAACTCATTGCCGGTTTGCGGCCATTGAGTGTCAACCAGATCAGCGCGCCACCCGCCAGCACCAGAAACGGAACCATCGCATAGTTGACCGCCGCCCAGCCCTCAACCGGCGAGCCGCCAGAGCAGTTCATCAGACCACCCGAGGCGAGCGATGCGAGTGTGACAAAGCCAAAGACGACCATGTCATTCAGGCCTTGTGCGCGCCCACGCTCTTGCGGGCTGTGTTGGGCGGCCAGCATGGCAGTCGCGCCGATAAAGCCAAAGTTCCACCCGATGCCCAGCAGGATGAGGGCGACAAAAAAGTTCGACAACTCAACACCGGCAAGTGCCACGCCGCCCGCGCCGGCAAGGATCACCAACCCAAGGGCGACGATCCTTTCAGCGCCGAAGCGCGCGATAAGGTGGCCGGTGAAGAACGACGGGATGAACATTGCCAGCACGTGGCCCGAGACGATGTCAGCGGCGTTTTCCTTGCTGAACCCGCAGCCGATAACTGCCAGAGGCGTCGAGGTCATCACAAGGTTCATAAGCGCGTAAGAGACCATCGCACAGATGATCGCAACCACGACGCGTGGGTCGCGCAGCAATTCGCGGCGCGTGCGTCCGCCCTTGTTATCTGCCGTGGGAGCAGGTGGCTTGGGGATGCGCAGGCCAAGGAAGATTACCGAGCCAAAGACATTCAGCGCGACAATCGCCAGATAGGTGCCCAGAAACGGCACCACCATTGCATCGGCGGTCAGCTTGACCAGTTGCGGGCCGATAATCGCAGCCCCCAACCCACCGGCCATGACATAGCTGATGGCCTTTGGGCGAAACGCATCTGACGCCGTATCTGCCGCGGCGAACCGGTAAAACCCCTGCGCTGACATATACATGCCTGTGAAAAGCGAGCCGAGCAGGAAAAGCGGAAAGCTGGTCACCAAAAGGCCCCATGCGCCCAATCCAGCCCCGACAGCACCGCCCATGGCACCGATGAAAAAGCCGGTACGCCGTCCGAAACGCTGCATGATCGCCGAAAGCGGTGTCGCCGAAAGCATGGACCCAAGCACGATAAGCGAGATGGGCAGCGTGGCAAAACACGGGTTCGGCGACAGCGCCTGACCCGCAAGTCCGCCGACGACAAAGACCATCGGCATCTGTGCGCCCATGATACCCTGGGCAGCCACCAGAAAGGCCAGATTGCGCTTGGCAACTTTATCCTCAGCACCTGTTGTCATACGGGATGGAGTAGAGACAAAATTCAGGCTCAACAAGCGGGGTTTCGCTTTTGCGCACCGCACCCTAGGGTCGCGGCCATGAGCGTTGGACGAATTATCACAACAGGCGAATGCGTAGCGGAAGGGGCCGAGTACCTGGCGCGCCTTGACCCACGATTTGCACACGCATTGGAGCATACCGGGCCACTGCCGCTGCGGCTGCGCAAGGATGGGTTTGCTGCCCTTCTGGATGCCATTGTCAGCCAGCAGGTCTCGGTCGCTGCTGCCGATGCGATCTGGGGCAGGCTGAAGGCGGCAGGGCTGACGGGGCCACGCAAGATCATGTGGGCAAGCGACGAAGATTTGCGCGCCTGTGGTCTGTCCCGACAGAAAATCCGTTATGCCCGTGCGCTGGCCGAGGCGCGCATCTGCTACCCGGCATTGCGTGAGATGCCGACCGATCGCGTGATCGACACGCTTGTCGAGGTGCCTGGCATCGGCAAATGGACCGCCGAGATCTACGCGATGTTCTCATTGGGCCGGGCGGACGTTTTTGCGCCGGGGGATCTTGCATTGCAGGAAGCGGCGCGTGTGCTTTTTGCGATGGATGACCGCCCAACCGAGAAAGCCTTGCGCGCGATGTCCGAAAACTGGTCGCCCTGGCGCGGCGTTGCGGCCCGGCTTTTGTGGGCCTACTACCATGTGGCGAAAGACAGGATGGGTATTCGATGAGTTCTTTAGATTTTGAACGGCGACCCTCGGCTTCGGGCCAGGACAGCTCAATTGTTTTATTTCTTCATGGATACGGCGCAGACGGTGCAGACTTATTAGGTTTGGCCGACCCGCTTGCCCCGCATTTGCCCGATACGGTTTTTGTCGCCGTGAACGCGCCCGAGCGCTCAATGGCGAATCCACAAGGCTTTCAGTGGTTTCCCATCCCGTGGATTGACGGCTCGACCGATGCGGCCGCCGCCGAAGGGATGTTGCGCGCCGCCAGGGAGCTGGACGGGTTTCTTGACAAGGTGCTGGCCGACGAGGGGCTGTCGCCAGACAGGCTGGTTCTGTTCGGCTTCAGCCAGGGCACGATGATGAGCCTGCACGTGGCCCCGCGCAGGGTCGATCCGGTGGCCGGTGTGGTGGGTTTCTCAGGCCGCCTGATGATGCCGGAGAGGTTGGCAGGCGAGATGGTCTCCAGCCCGCCTGTCTTGCTGGTCCATGGCAATCAGGACGACGTTGTGCCGTTTGAAGAGATGCAGATGGCCGGCGAGGCCCTGCAGGGTGCTGGTTTTCAGGTTTTTGGCCATGTGATGGAAGGCACTGCGCACGGGATCGCCCCCGACGGCCTGTCGGTCGCGCTTGCGTTCATTCGTGAGGTGCTGGACGGCGCGAGCGAGGAATAGGGCGTGGCCGTCAGAACAATTGGCCGGGTCTGCTTTAGATCCGTTGGCTGCGTTTTTGGTACTTAGAAATGAAATCGTGCAGAAAGCATTTCAGGTTTCCGTATGTCAGGGACTCTGAACGTGTCGCACGCTGCAAAGTCGCAGGAGATCGCGGCCCGTCTCGCCGGATATCCCTTTGTGTGTCTCGGCTGTCGTCAGAAAGGTCGCGCGTCGTCAATTCGCTTTCTGGACAGGTATCTTCTCTGTCGAGCCGCGATTGCTCCATTCCCAATCATCCAACAGCTCAGCGACGGACGCCGACGGCAACGGTTTGCTAAAGAAGAACCCCTGCACTTCGTTGCACCCGCGTTGGCGCAGCAGTTTGACCTGCTCTGCTGTTTCTACTCCCTCAGCATTCGATGTCATCCCCATCGAAGCGCCTAATCCGATAACTGCTTCGATGATACTGTCTGCATCTGCGCTGGTGCCGAGATCGTTAACAAAGGACTTGTCGATTTTGATTTTATCAAACGGGAACCGGCGCAGGTAACTGAGACTTGAATATCCCGTGCCGAAATCATCCATCGCGATTCTGACGCCCATGGCCTGAAGCGCCCGCAACGTTTCGATGGTTTCGTCGGTGTGACTGAGGAGCACACTTTCGGTGATTTCCAATTCCAGGCGATGGGCGTCCGCCCCCTCGTCACGCAGGGCGTTTTTGACAGTTTCGACCAGATTGCCCTGACGAAATTGGACAGGGGATACGTTTACAGCGAAAGAAAGTTCCGGCCAGTCCTTCGCCTGGCGGCACGCCTCACGGATCACCCACTCGCCGATTGGCACGATCAGACCGGTTTCTTCCGCCAGATGTATAAAGTCGTCGGGACATATCAAACCCTGTTCTTTGCGACGCCATCTGATCAAGGCTTCAACGCCCTTGATACCATTCCCGTTCAGGTCAATCTGAGGCTGATAGTGCAGTTCCAGCTCGTTTCGGGCTATTGCCTGCCGCAGGTCGGCTTCCATCCTCTTTCTCGAAATCAGTTTTTCGTTCATCTCTTCTTCGAAGAATCTATACGTCCCGCGCCCGTCGCCTTTGGCTTTATAGAGAGCCAGATCGGCCTGTTGCAGCAGGCTCTGCCCATTGCGATCTTGCCCCTTTTCTTTGCCGTGGCGCAGGGCGATGCCGACGCTAAGCCCGACAAGCACCTCGTTGCCTTCCAAATCGAAAGGTTTGGAGAGATCGCTAATCAAACGATCCGCCAGCTTTGTGGCTCCATCCGGCTGGTCGACGTGTTTTTGAATGATTGCAAATTCGTCCCCTCCGAGGCGCGCAAGAATATCATTGCGACGCAGCGAAGATGTCATCCGTTCTGTCACCTGGCGCAGCAAATTGTCACCTGCCGCATGGCCCAACAGATCGTTCACCTCTTTGAAGTGATCAAGGTCAAGACACAGCACCGCCATATAACCGCCGGCCCTGTCAATATCGCCTACCGAATGCAGCAGCCACTCGTTGAATAGGGTCCGGTTCGGCAAGCCTGTCAGCGGGTCGTGGCTGGCCAGAAATGAGGCACGGTCCGTCGCATTTTTCAAAAGTCTGAGTGGCAGGGTTCGAAGCACAATAAACGCCCCGGCTGCCAAAGTCGCGGACAGCGCAAAGATCATCAAAGATACGTACAAAGTCTCGCGCAGGCTTTTAGAGATGATGACCTCTCCGACAATGACGCCGGAATCGTAAATTGGTGCGGCGGTGCTCACAATTGGGCGCGCAATATGCGTATTCCCGGAAACAAGCACCTCATTGCCGCTTGCGTTTCGAATGATCGCTCTTTCATTTTCACCTTCGTCGGCGCCAACGAGCGCTTCAAGCCGCAGCGTCTCGAATTCCCACATGGTGGGATTTACGCCGACCAATTCGGTCACCAACCGGGCGCTTAGCTCTGCTTCGGCCGCTTCATGGCCTTGAAGATATTGCTTGCCAAAGTGAAAATGCAGGGCAGGCGGCATGATCGCCACCAAAATGGCGACGGCCAATGCCCCTAGCGTCGTGTAGTGCGCGGCCTTAGAAGGCTGACCTGTTGGTGCGTAGGAAGGTTCTTTCACGGTGGGATCAACGTGGCGCGGTGTGATCGTATTGCCCAAGGATGTCCTGCCCGTCTGGTGAGAATACGAACTCGGCAAACTCCTGCGCCAAGGGTGAGATACCCGCTATACGCACAAGATAGAGGCTTTTGGCGAACGCCAGGCTGCGTTGATGCGACGCGCTGTTTTCCTTACCTGGGTCTTCGGGATGGCCTGCCGTGGGCAAGATGCCATCCATCGCCAGAACCTTCAGGCGGCGGCCCTCTGTCGCGATCTGTCCCAGGGCAACGGCGCCAATAGAACCAGACAGGTTTTCCAGCGTTTCGGCGTTGTTCTGATCATTGGTCGCCATCACAAGACCCGGTCACTCAAGTGCTGTGTCCACGGCGCGCGCCATATCTTCTGACAGGCTGCGCAAGATCTGAACATCAGTTTCCGTGACAGGCCGCAAGACAACGCGGACACGTTCGCCTGATGGCCAATTCTGTATTGTTCCGGCGTACATCCCGGCCAATTGCTGGGTTGTAATACCGTCGGTCTGCGTGTCGGCTGATGTTACAATAGCCAGCGGCGTGGTGGCGTAGAGCCGCGCCTGGGCACCTTGCGCTTTCTCGGCTTCCTTGAGGTCTCGGGAACTTACCGCAAGGTCAATTGCACCGGCGACAATGGCCTTCACCCCACCGCTGCTTCCAAGGCTTGGCAAAACCTCGACAGTGACGCTGGGATTCTCCTGTTCAAATGCCCGACCAAGAACCTGCATCCCGCCAAGTGCCACACCAGTGCCCCCGATACGCAGCGTTTCAGCAAATAGCGGCCCACTTGCTGCGAGGACGGTAAGGGCAAGGGATGTTGCAATGGCGTTTCTGATGGACTTGCAATTCATGGTGGCTCCAGATCTGTGTCGCCGATCTTTTTATTGCCGATTGCGTAAATTTTCCTTTGTCGTTGAACAGTTTGCCGCACGGAAAATCGCTAAAACTTAATAGAAATCTGGCCCAATTGGTCTTCCAGAAACGCCCGAAGATCGATCTTCAGGGGTATTGCATCGCTGACCGCGGGCAACTCGCACTTTGTCTTGCAAAGCCATCAATCAGGCAAATGTTCGGTCGTACGCCGGACGTGATCGATGGGCAAAGTTCCCGTGAGATTCAATGTAGAATACCCTGTCGCGCAATCGCAATATGTAGAGAGCATCATGGGGGTTGTCAGGGGGCGACCGCCATATATAGTCCCCTTAAATTAGCCGGGGCGGGGTGTTCCGCTCTGGTGCCGATACAAAGGGTAAACAGGGCGAAGACGGAGTCCGACATGAGCGGTGAATTCAGAACCAGTTTTGTGCGAGAGCCAAACAACCTGCGCCACAATCCGGCGCTGGTGCTGAACGCTGATTACCGTCCGCTCAGCTATTATCCCCTGTCGCTTTGGCCGTGGCAGGAAGCGGTGAAAGCGGCCTGGCTCGACCGGGTGCAAATCCTGGCCGAATACGATGAGGTTGTGCGCAGTCCGTCGACCACCATCCGCATTCCATCGGTTGTTGTGCTGAAGGAATACGTGCAGCCGCAAAAGCGTGTGGCCTTCACCCGCTTCAACCTTTTCCTGCGCGATCAATTCTGCTGCCAGTACTGCGGTGCCAAGGGCGATCTTACCTTTGATCACGTGATCCCGCGTGCGCGCGGCGGTGTGACAAGCTGGGAGAACGTCGTTGCGGCCTGTTCCAAGTGCAACCTGCGCAAAGGCTCAAAGTCGCTGCGGCAGGTGGGTATGAACCTGCGCCGTGCGCCACGGCAGCCGGCTGCGGAAGAATTGCGCAATCAGGGCCGGAAATTCCCGCCCAACCATTTACATGAAACCTGGCTCGATTTCCTTTACTGGGATGCCGAGTTGGAGGCGTAAGCCCAAGTGGCTGAACGTTTTTTTACCCCGGTTTCAGGATTTGACCTACCGCGCTTTGCGGGAGTACCTACGTTCATGCGCCTGCCGCATGTCACGCCGGATCACCCGCGATTTGCCGACGTTGACATCGGCATCGTCGGTGCACCTTGGGATGCGGGCACCACCAACCGGCCCGGTCCACGTCACGGTCCACGGCAGATGCGCGATGCCTCGACCATGATCCGGGCCGAGCATCCGGTCTCTGGCATCCGGCCTTTTGAAGCGGCAAACGTGGCAGATCTTGGGGATGCTGCGCCGAACCCTGCGAACCTTGAGGACACTCTGGAACGGTTCAAGACGTTCTATGGCGGACTGAAAGACAACGGCATTCGCCCTTTGACGGCGGGCGGGGATCATCTGTGTTCGCTGCCTATCCTGCGCGGGATTGCCACCGACGGGCCGCTGGCGATGATCCATTTCGACAGCCACACCGATCTTTATCACAGCTATTTCGATGGCCAGATGTACACCCACGGCACGCCGTTCCGGCGGGCGATAGAAGAGGGGTTGTTGGACCCCAAGCGCGTGGTGCAGATCGGGTTGCGCGGCACGATGTATGACCGCGAGGATATCGAGTTTGGCCAAAGCGTCGGGGTGCGGATGATCCGGATCGAGGAATTGATGGCACGCGGCGTTGCCGATGTGATGGCCGAGGCGTGTGGGATTGTCGGCGATCACATGACGTACATCAGCTATGATATTGATTTCATAGACCCGGCGTTCGCTCCGGGGACGGGAACGCCAGAGGTGGGTGGCCCCAACAGTTATCAAGCGCTGGAGGTGTGTCGCCACCTGAGCGGTGTGAAAATTGCAGGCGCGGATGTGGTCGAGGTGTCACCACCGTTCGATCCAAGTGGGGCGACGGCTTACATGGGCGTGTCGGTGATGTTCGAATTGCTGTGCGCGATGGTCTCAGGCTGAGCAACTGGCCCCGCCAAGGACGCAGAATTTCGAGCAATGCGGGTGGTTTAGCTTTACTGTCGCTTCGGCATCTTCCAGCGTGGTGCCAAGCTCGAACTGCGGATCGTAGGGCAGCAAGGTGCAGGCCACGACGGCAGGCTTGGCAGCGCCCTTGCGTTTCACCACCATGCGCGACGACGAACACATCACGCTTGAGGGCGCCACATCCAGAATGCTCCAGCAGTCGGTGGTGATTTCGGGCACCTCTGCCTGCGCATCCATTTCAGGGAACAGAACTGTATTCGCAGGGTCTTGTGCGTCGATCTTAAAGTTTTCGGCCGCATAGAGCGCTGCATATCCCCGACGCGCAGCGCTTTCAGGTTCGTCCCACATCGTGCGACCCGCCACGGACATGCGCGCGCCTGCATCGCGCAGCCAGCGCATGCCCTTGAGGGTCACTTCAAAACTGCCCTTGCCGCGCTCTTTTTCATGAAAATCCTCTGACCAGTGGTCAAGCGAGATGCGGAAGGTCAGCTTGTCGCGATAGGTTTCGATCAGCTCGGACAGGCCCGACAGCACCGACTTTCGCATCATGGGCCGCATCGCGTTGGTCAGCACCAGCACGTCATAGCCGCGCGTCAGGCTCAGGCGCATCATCTCGATCATTGCGGGGTTCATGAAAGGCTCGCCACCGGTAAACCCGATCTCGCGCGCGTTCCAGTTCCGCTGATCCAGTTGGTCGAGATAATCGCGGACGTCCTGTGTCGTGAGATACACCAGCGCATCATTGGTTGGGCTCGACTCGATATAACAGCTTTCACAGGCGATGTTGCACAGCGTACCTGTGTTGAACCAAAGTGTCTCGGGATTGGTCAGGGCAACTTCCGCGCGTGGCTCGCCCTTGGCGGTCAAATAGGGGTCCTGAAACTTTACGGCCCCGATGGTATCTTTCATGAGTATTTCTTCCTTTGTCCGCCGGTGTTACCTAGTCGGTGGGGCCGCGTCGGAAAAGCAAAACAACGGGGTCGTGACAAAGTTGTGAAGATGCGTCAGCTGCAAGCGATTTGGCGCTTGGGTATCTGGTCAGTGGAAAACGAGTATGTTAGCGGTAACGGAAAGCTCGGGCAGGCCGGGCAAAACTGGGAAACGGACCATGGTTTCAAGAGTTATTCCGGTCGATCCATTCGATCTTGTCATCTTTGGCGGCACCGGCGATCTGGCACGCCGCAAGATCCTGCCGGGCCTTTTTCGGCGGTTCATCAACGGGCAGATGGAAGACACCAGCCGCATTATTGGCGCTGCACGCTCGGATTACGACGATGCGGCATATCGCAAGTTTGTCGGCGAGGCGCTGAAAGAGTTCGTCGACGGCGGTGACCGCGAGAAAAAGCAGGTTGCCGAGTTTCTAAAGCAAATCCACTATATTCAGATCGATGCAACGGGCACGGGCGGATGGGACGATCTGTCAGAGCTTTTGCGCGACGATGTGATCCGGGCATTTTACTTCTCGGTCGCCCCGTCGCTTTTCGGCGCTTTGGCCGAGCGGTTGCATGCGCATTCCTGTGCCGGGCCTAAGTGCCGGATCGTCGTTGAAAAACCCTTTGGTCGTGATCTGGCAACGGCGAAAGAGCTGAACCAGACGCTGCGTGACCACTTTGACGAAAGCCAGATTTATCGCATCGATCATTATCTTGGCAAAGAAACCGTTCAGAACCTGATGGCCGTGCGCTTTGCCAACGTGCTTTTTGAACCGCTTTGGAACGCGCAATTCATCGACCATGTACAAATCACCGTGACCGAGACCGTGGGCGTGGATGGGCGCGGCGATTACTATGACAAATCAGGGGCGATGCGCGACATGGTGCAAAACCACTTGATGCAGCTTTTGTGCCTGACAGCGATGGAGCCGCCAGCGCGGTTTGCGCCTGATGCGGTACGTGACGAGAAGCTTAAAGTGATCCGCGCGCTTGATCCGATTGAACCTGATGACATCGTGCGCGGTCAGTATGTGTCGGACAAGAAAGGCGACGATTTCCTTGATCAGGTGGAAGACAAGGACTCGATCACCGAAAGCTTTATCGCAATGAAGCTCGCCGTATCGAACTGGCGGTGGGCGGGCGTGCCGTTTTACTTGCGCACCGGCAAGAAGATGAAGGCGCGCCATTCCGAGATTGCCATCATTTTCAAAGAAGCGCCGCATGCGATTTTCGGTCAGGCCGCCGGACGTCACCAGAACATTCTTGTGATCCGGCTGCAGCCGAACGAGGGCATGGACATGCTGGTGACGATCAAGGAGCCGGGGCAGGGCGGGATGCGTCTTTTGGACGTGCCGCTGGATATGAGCTTTGCCGAAGCTTTGGGTGAAGATGGCAATGCACCCGACGCCTACGAGCGGCTGATCATGGACGTGATCCGCGGCGATCAGACCCTCTTTATGCGCGGCGACGAGGTTGAGGCGGCCTGGGCCTGGACCGATCCGCTGATCGAAGGTTGGATGTCGCGCGAGGAGAAACCGAAGACCTATGAGGTGGGCTCGACCGGGCCGGAAGAGGCGGCGATGCTGCTTCACCGCGAAGGACGGCGCTGGCGGGACATAAAGCCATGAAGCTGATCGAATATGCAGATGCGGACATGATGTTCATTGATCTGGCCCAGCAAATTGCCGGCGAGATGGAGAGCATGCTGTTTCACGATGAAACCGTCTCGCTTGCCGTGCCGGGTGGCACCACGCCGGGGCCGCTATTCGACAACCTCTCAGGCGCTGATCTGGCGTGGGAGCGCGTCTTTGTTCTGCCCACGGACGAACGCTGGGTGCCCGAGGACAATCCGCGCTCGAACGCAGGCCTGATCCGCGACCGTCTGATCACCGGGCGTGCGGCGGCGGCTCAGTACCTGTCGCTTTATGAGGCAGCATCCGAGCCGGAAGAGACACTGAACGTGGTCACGGGCCGCGTCGCAAAGGCGCTGCCGCTGTCGGTTCTGATCCTTGGAATGGGCGGTGACATGCATACTGCCTCGCTTTTTCCCGGTGCCGACAGACTGGACGATGCGCTGAGCAATGAGGCCCCGCCGATCCTGCCGATGCGCGCACCCGGCGCGCCAGAACCGCGCGTAACCCTGACCGCGCCTGTGCTGAAGGCCGCGATGAACACGCATATTCTGATCACCGGTTCTGAAAAACGGGACGCATTCGAAAGAGCGCAAAAAAGTTCGGCTCACGACGCACCGGTTGCGGTCGTACTAGGGCAGGCTACAGTACATTGGGCCCCATAAAGGAAAGACACGCGCATGGATTGGACAGGTCTTGAAGCCGCGGCACAGGCCGCTTCTCAGACACCGATTTTGGACCGGATGACGCCCGAGCGCGCCAGCGATTTTTCGGTGGAGGCGGGCGATCTGCTGTTTGATTACTCCAAGACATCGATGGATGCCGCCGGACGCAATTTGCTTTTGGCGATGTATGACGACGCGAGCGTTGCCGCCAAACGCGATGCGATGTTCGCTGGCGAAAAGATCAACGAAACCGAAGGGCGCGCGGTCTTGCACACAGCACTGCGCAACCTCGACGGCTCGACCGTCACCGTTGATGGCGAAGACGTCATGCCCCCGGTTCTTGAGACGCTGGGAGAGATGGAAGCCTTTTCCAACGCGGTGCGCGACGGCTCGCTTGCCGTGACCGGCGGCCGCATCACCGATGTGGTCAACATCGGCATCGGTGGCTCTGACCTTGGCCCTGTCATGGCCACGCTTGCACTGGCCCCCTATCATGACGGGCCGCGCCTGCATTATGTCTCGAACGTGGACGGCGCGCATATCAACGATGTGCTGCTCAAGATCAATCCGCGCACGACGCTCGTGATTGTGGCCTCAAAAACCTTCACCACGATCGAGACGATGACCAACGCCGAAACCGCGCGCCGCTGGCTAAGCGAAGCGGTGGGCCAAGATGCGGCAGCCGGTCATTTTGCAGCACTTTCCTCGGCCACCGACAAAACCGCTGCGTTTGGCATCGATGCTGCCCGTGTCTTTGGCTTTGAGGACTGGGTCGGTGGCCGCTATTCGATCTGGGGCCCGATTGGTTTGCCGCTGATGATCGCTGTGGGGGCACAGGCCTTTCGCGCGTTCCTGTCGGGCGCGCAGGCGATGGACCGCCATTTTCAGGCCGCCGCACCTTTGGAAAATCTACCGGTGATGCTTGCATTGGTCGGCATCTGGCACAACCAGGGCCTCGGCTATGCCACGCGCGCCGTATTGCCCTACGAGCAACGCCTTCTGCGCCTGCCTGCCTACCTGCAACAGCTTGAAATGGAGAGCAACGGCAAGGGCGTCGCTATGGACGGCACGGCCATCCCTACGGGGAGTGGGCCGATTGTCTGGGGCGAGCCCGGCACAAACGGTCAGCACGCGTTTTACCAGCTGATCCATCAGGGCACCCACGTGATCCCGTGCGAATTCATGATCGGTGCAATGGGCCATGAAGAGACACTTGAACACCAGCACCGCTTGTTGATTGCCAACTGCCTCGCGCAATCCGAAGCGCTGATGCGCGGACGCTCGCTGGACGAAGCGCGCGCCTTGCTTGCGGGCAAGTTTGAGGGCGATGAGCTTGAACGCCAGGC
>JABDJX010000147.1 GCA_013003245.1 Silicimonas sp.
CGCCGTCGCGCAGGGCAAGGGCACCGTCGCCCGATGTGATCTTTGAGGCCTCGCTTGCATTGACCTGCGCAAGGATCGTCGCGCGCAGCGCCTCGCCTGCCAGCTTGGCGGCATTGCCCGACACAAAGGTTTGTCGCGAGGCAGAGGTTTTGCCGGCATCAGGTGTCACGTCCGTGTCTCCGCCGATCAGTTCAAGCGATGTCGTCGGCACGCCCAAAGCGCTGGCAAATATCTGCGCGATCACCGTGTTCGCCCCTTGCCCGATGTCCATCGCCCCTTGGTGCAGTACGATCTGACCGTCGGCGCGCACGCCTGCCTTGATTGTTGACGGATTGGGCAGCGATGTGTTGCCGCACCCGTACCAGCCACCCGCGACACCGACGCCGCGTTTGATGGCGGTGCCTTGCGCGTTGACCACGGCGGCTGCCGCACGCTCGGCGTCCCACGCAGCCTGTAGCGCCTCAAAGCAAGCCTTGATCCCCACACCATGCTCAAACACCTGACCACAGACCGTGCGGTCGCCGTTTTGCAGCGCGTTGGTGATGCGAAATTCCAGCGGGTCGATCCCCAGCTTGTCGGCAAGCTCATCAAACAGGCTTTCCTGCGCGATGGCCGCTTGCGGGACGCCAAAGCCGCGAAACGCGCCAGACGGCGGGCAATGGGTGTGGATGCCCTTGGCGTCGGCGCGGTAATTGGCGATGGCGTAAGGGCCAGAGGCATGCACCGGTACGCGCGTCGCGACCGTCGGCCCCCAGCTTGCGTAAGCGCCGGTGTTGAAAAGCCCGTCAAACACCATGCCACAGAGCTTGCCGTCGTGCGTTGCGCCGATACGCACGGTCATCTCTCCGGGATGCCGCTTGGTCGTGGATTGCATGGATTCTGTGCGTGAATAATTGATCCGCACCGGTTTGCCGGTCTTGAGGGCGGCCAGCGCAAGATAGGGTTGCACCGAGATGTCGAGTTTCGAGCCAAAGCCACCGCCGCACCCCGTGGGCACCACGCGGATCTGGGTGCGGTCCAGTCCCAATATCTCTTCAAGGCTGTCAAGATCCATCACCGGCGCTTGGGTGCAGGCATGAACCTCGACGCGACCGCCGATCATTTCGGCGAAACCCGCTTCAGGCTCGATATAGGCGTGTTCCACAAAGCTGGTGGTGAAATGGCCTTCGACCGCCACATCGGCGGCTTTGAGCGCGTCATCGGGCAAGCCGCAGGTGACAAATCCACCGCACATGATGTTGCCGTCCCGGCCTTCGTGCAGTTGCGCCCCGTTCGACATCGCCTCTGCGATGGTCAATGCGGCGGGGCGTTCTTCCCATCTGATCGGCAGGTCTTCGTCGGAAAAGGTCCGCACCGCGTCCGGCGTGCCGACAATGGCGGCGACCGCTTCGCCCCGGAAGCGGGCTTCGGTCTCGGCAAAGACCGGCTGATCGGCAAAGGCCGGGATGACGCCAAAGCAGTTCTTTCCCTTGATGTCCGCGGAGGTCAGAAATGCCTCAATTCCAGATGTGCTGGCGGCCCAGCCCTCAAGGTTCCCAAAGCTGAAACCGGCACGATTGAAGGGCGAGCGGATCACCCGCACCACAAGCGTCTCGGGCGGGGCAATATCATCACCAAAGCGTTCGCGTCCTGTCACCTTGTCAGCCCCGTCAAGGCGCTGAATGGCAGCGCCCGTGTGCCCCTCAGGGTCTTGGGCGTCGATTTCGGCACCTACGGCCATCACCGCCTCAATAATCTTGCGATACCCCGTACAGCGGCAAAGAACGCCGCCAAGCGCATCCATGACAGCCGCCTCGCTTGGCCTAGGTGTGCCGCGCAACAAGGCAATAGCCGAGACCATCATCCCCGGCGTGCAGATTCCGCATTGCGCGGCACCGTGCGCTTCAAAGCTTTTGGCCAAAGCGGCCATCAAGGCATCATCATTCAGCCCTGCGAGCGTTTCGACCTCGCGCCCTTCGGCCTGTTGCGCAGGCATCAGACAGGCACAGACGATCTCGCCCTCAACCAAAACCGTGCACGCCCCGCAATCGCCCGCGTCGCAGCCGACCTTCACATCGCGTGCGCCCGCTTTTTCGCGCAGGAACGCGGAAAGACGTTCGCCGGGATGCGTGGTGCCCACCACGTCGCGCCCGTTAAGGCTGAACGACACCCGGTCGATGACAAGGCGCTTATCCATCGCAAGCCGCCATGATCGCGCGCGTGATCTGGTGCGGGACGGCCTCAAGCCGGTAAGTCGCGTCGGCGCGCACGTCAGTGATTGGGGTCAGTTCCGCAAGATGGTCTGGCGTGATGGCCAGTGCGCCCGGTGCCGTGCCGATCAAATCGGCCTCCAGTTGACGCAACCGGACGGCTTTGGGCGCGCAGGATCCAACGGCGACGCGTGCATGATCGATCAGGCCATCCCGTACGCCGACAACCACCGCCGTCATCGCGATGGAGATGACCAGATACTTGCGCGCACCCAGCTTTTCAAAAGCCGAAGCGGCATGCGCAGGCGGGCGCGGCATATGCAAGGCGACCAGCATTTCCCCGGCCTGCAAATCGGTCTGGCGCGGGCCTTTCAGGAACTGCTCAAGGGGCACGCGCCGTGGGCCATCGGATGAGGCAAGTTCAACCTCTGCATCCAGCGTCATCAGCGGCGGCACCCCGTCAGCGGCAGGCGAGGCGTTGCACAGATTGCCCGCAACGGTGCCTGCGTTTTGAATCTGAACGCTGCCCACCTCGCGCGCGGCGGCCTTAAGCGCGTCGAAGGCGGGCGGCAGATCAGCGCGGATCACATCGCTCCACGTCGAGGCGGCGCCGATGCGCAACCAGTCGTCTTTCCACTCCAGCCCGCGCAAGGCCGTGACGCGCGTGATATCAAGGATCGGCTCTGTGATCTGGGCCCGCCCGCGGGCCGGAAAGAAATCAGTGCCACCCGCGACAATCACCGGGCGTTCCGTGCGCATCAACTCCAGCGCATCGTCCAAATCCAACGGGGCGAAATAGGCCGCGGCCACTCATGCTCTCCTGACAGAAAAAGTCTGACAGATGTTAGGGGTGTGCCGCGGATTAAGTCAATCAGCGCAGGTCACTCTGCCGCAGCACCGGTCAGCTTTTCCAGGGCACCGGTCATTGCGCCCCTGAAAGCGGCATCTTCTGCTATGTTCAGACCGTCAAACATCGCATCGACCATCTCGTAGGTCAGCATCGTCTGCCCGTCGACGTCATGCACCAAAACACGAAGCGGCACGAAAAGGCCCGCGCGGATGTCTTGCTGCAGGGCAGGGGTGCCCAGCTTGGGATTGCCAAAGATCACCAGCTCGGCGTCCTGCAACTCCATGTCCACGCTCATGGCACCTTTGGAGTGGGGGACGCGGGCAAAAACGGTGGCACCGGCGTTTTCCACCGCGGCGGCCAGTTTGTCGGCAGTTTCGGCAACGGTGCCGCTGGCTTTGACATCGATGAAATCGGCGAAAGACGCGGAAACGCTGGTCATGATCAAAAGTCCTGCAAGAATAAAAGGCTTCATGGGATCGGCTCCTTGGTTATCCAAGAAGTCTAAGCCCACAGACGCGCAGAGCGTACCGACAATTTCGTGAGCGCGCGAAGCCCCGCCTTATTGTGGTGGTTGCGGCTTGTCGGGGTCAGCCTTGCCGACGCCCTTGAACACGGCCTTGAATGGCAAGGCCCAAACGATGCCAAGCACGACGTAGATCAGCAATTCCAGCAGGAACGGTGGGTCTTCAAAAAAGCCCATTATGGTGACCGCTACCACAATATAAAGCGGCAGACCGACCAGCAGGATCAGCAGCGACAAGCGCCTTCGGGCTTTATAAGACAGGGCCATCAATCAGCAAACGGGTCCGTGACTAGAATGGTGTCCTCACGCTCGGGACTAGTGGAAAGTAGGGCGACGGGGCATTTGATCAACTCTTCGATGCGGCGCACATACTTGATTGCTTCACCGGGAAGTTCGGCCCAACTGCGCGCGCCTGCGGTGCTTTCCGACCAGCCGGGCATGGTTTCATAGATCGGAGTGACGCGTGCCTGTTGATCGGCGGCGGTCGGCAGGTAATCAAGCTTTTCTCCGTCCAGATCGTAGCCGGTGCAGATTTTCAACTCGTCAAACCCGTCAAGCACATCAAGCTTAGTCAGCGAAATGCCGTTCACGCCCGAGGTTGCACAGGTCTGGCGCACCAAAACCGCATCAAACCACCCGCACCGGCGCTTGCGCCCGGTGGTGGTGCCAAACTCATGCCCGCGCTCGCCAAGCATTTGCCCATCATCATCGAAAAGCTCAGTCGGGAAGGGGCCTTCGCCGACGCGGGTGGTATAGGCTTTGACAATGCCAAGCACGAAATCAATCGAGCCGGGGCCGATCCCGGTGCCGGTTGCGGCCTGTCCAGAAATCACGTTGGACGAGGTGACAAAGGGGTAGGTGCCAAAATCGATGTCTAGGAGTACCCCTTGCGCGCCCTCAAAAAGAATGCGCTTGCCCATGCTTTTCTTCTCATTCAGCACTTTCCAGACAGGGGCCGCGTATTCAAGGATCGCGGGTGCAATTTCGCGCAAAGCAGCCAACAATCCGTCGCGATCCACTGGCTCAAGCCCAAGGCCACGGCGCAGCGGATCGTGGTGTTGCAGTGCACGGTCAACGCGCGCCTCCAGTGTCGCGGGATCAGCCAGATCGGCCACGCGCACAACGCGTCGGCCCACCTTGTCCTCATAAGCCGGTCCAATACCGCGGCCCGTTGTGCCGATCTTGGTGCCTTTGGAGGACGCTTCTTCGCGCGCACGGTCCAACTCGCCATGCAGCGGCAAGATCAGCGGCGTATTCTCAGCTATCATCAGCGTCTCGGGCGTGATCGACACGCCCTGAGCGCGGATCGTCTCGATCTCTTTGACCAGATGCCACGGGTCCAGAACAACGCCGTTGCCGATGACGCTCAGCTTGCCGCCACGCACAACGCCAGAGGGCAAAGCATGCAGCTTGAACACCTCACCATCAATCACCAGCGTATGGCCCGCGTTGTGACCTCCCTGAAACCGCGCGATCACGTCCGCCCGCTCGCTCAGCCAGTCGACGATTTTGCCTTTGCCCTCGTCGCCCCACTGAGCGCCAACAACCACTACGTTTGCCATGAAAGGTCCTTTGCCCGATCCGCCTTAATCGAGGCGTCTATATCGGGCCAAAGACGGGCGCGAAAGTGCCGATTTTCCCGAAGATTGCGATGCGCTATGGACGCAGGCCTTGGTAGGACTAGATTAACATAGATAAACTATTTGTGTTTTGGTATGACTATGCTGTAGCACGCAAAGGTTGCGTTTGTGCGCCTGCGATCTGCCGGGGGGAATTAACCAAGATGCTTCATGATCGCACCAAGGGTGGTCTTAGACAGCACGTGCGAAGCGCACTTGCCTCAGACCACGATCGTGTTGACGCCAAGTTCGCCAAGCTCGACATTCAGACGCGCGACGGATTGGTGACGTTTCTTCAAACCCACCGCGCCGCATTTGACGCTGTCCTTAACTCTGGCACCAGGTTTGACGGGCGCATTAAAGAGACCCATGTCGCGGATATTATCAAAGCGCTGGATACGGATCTAAAGTCACTTCGGGTGCCGGTGCTTCGCCTGAGCGCGCAGAGATATCCCTACGACCCTTTGGCTGTCGACCACATCGTGCTTGGCTCGCGCCTTGGCACTGCCGTGTTGCGCGGCAAATGGCTGATGTCGTCGGACCGTCAGGTCAGGCAGGCGCGCGCGTATTTTGCACAGCCGCAAATGACGGAGGAGTGGCGGGCCCACTGCATGCATCTGTCGTCGCTTGATTCAGAAGACGTGGCTGGCCAACGTCTGATCGCAGATGCGCGCAAGCTTTTTGATCTGTTTGAAAGTGCATTAGATGTCTGTCGCTGAACGCGGCCTGGGGATTGACCGCAAGATTATTCCAGCCACCCGTATGGACCCGAAAATCCAACCCTTTGCCGCCGTGATTGCGGTTACGACCGATTGGGTCATCACGCATATTTCTGCAAACATCGTTGAATTCCTCGATATCGATGCCTCGGTGCTGGGACACACGCTTGATCATGTGTTGCTGGAAGATGCCGTCCACGAAATCCGCGGGGTTTTGAACGCCACCGCCGGACACGGCGGGGCGGGGCGGTTGCTTGGCTGTGATCTGCGGCATGGCTATCCGCAGTTTGATCTGACAATCCACGAAAACGAAACGGGTTATGTGATCGAGCTTGAACAAGGCGAGCAGTTGTCAAAGATGGATGATATCGGGCTGCTGCGCGGTTTGATGGCGCGGGTCAAACAGGCCAGTACCCCCGAAGAGACAGCAGACAAAGCCGCGCGCTCGATCCGTGCGCTGACCGGGTTTGACCGCGTGTCCGTCTGTCGTGTTCTGGATGATGAACGGGGCAAAGTCGTATCAGAGGCCCGTTTGCCGGGGATCAGAACCCTTTTGGGCAACGAAATCGCGGCTGAATACGTTGCCGACATGGGAAACGTGCTGAACGCCCACGCGCAACAACAAATCGTGGCCGACGTTGATGCCACGCCTGCGGTTTTGATGTCCGGTCCCGATCATGCACCGCTTGATCTGACACATGCCATCAGCCTTGCTCCAACACCCCGGTCTCTTGCGTTTTTGCGTATGCATGCCGCCAGGGCAGCGCTGTCGTTGCCGATTATCAACGACGGTGGCCTTATCGGGCTTGTTGTGTGTCATCACGCAAAACCCCTGCGCGCCGGGTTCCGAACGCGCATGCTGGTCGAGCTGTTTGTCGATCTTTTTGCCCACGAATTCGCAAAGGCGGCGACAACACCTTGATAATGACTTCTCGGCACTAATTTTGCGCCATCCTGCGGTTTCGGGCCGGATTGACTTGCCCGCGTGCACGGCCCCGGTCTAGGAGAGAGCAACAGTTGTCTTATCAGGAGGCCCGATAATGGCCGAAACGCCCGAATTTCACGACCGCATGCTCTCTCTTGGTCTGGCTCGCGTCAGCGAAGCCGCCGCATTGGCCTCTGCCCGCCAGATTGGCCGCGGGGATGAGAAAGCCGCCGATCAGGCCGCCGTGGACGCGATGCGCACACAGCTGAACCAGCTTGAAATTCAAGGCGTTGTGGTCATCGGTGAGGGCGAGCGTGACGAAGCACCGATGCTTTACATCGGAGAGGAGGTCGGTCTTGGGGAGGGTCCCGAAGTGGACATCGCCCTCGATCCGCTTGAAGGCACGACGCTGACGGCAAAAGATATGCCAAACGCGCTGGCCGTGATCGCAATGGGCCCACGTGGCTCGATGCTGCATGCGCCCGACACCTACATGGACAAGCTGGCCATCGGTCCGGGCTTTCGCACCGGCGTTGTGACGATGGACATGAGCCCGGCGGAACGCGTCAATGCGCTGGCGGCGGCCAAGGGATGCTCGACTGAAGACATCACGGTCTGCGTGCTCGAACGGCCGCGCCACGAAGACATGATCGCCGAGTTGCGCACCACCGGAGCCGCGATCCGGCTGATCACGGACGGCGATGTGGCGGGCGTGATCCACTGTGCCGAGCCGGCAACCGGTATCGATATGTACATGGGCTCGGGCGGCGCACCCGAAGGGGTGCTGGCGGCGGCCGCGCTCAAATGCATGGGCGGTCAGATGTTCGGCAAGCTCTTGTTCCGCAATGACGATGAAAAGGGCCGGGCGAAAAAAGCGGGCATCACCAACCTCGACCGGGTGTACACCCGCGATGATATGGTCACCGGCGACGTGATTTTCGCAGCCACCGGCGTCACCGATGGCTCGATCCTGCCGGGCATCAAACGCGAACCGGGGTTCCTGACCGCAGAAACCATCCTGATGCGCTCGAAAACCGGCTCGGTGCGCCGGATGAACTATCGCCACCCGATTGGCACCTGAACGCGGCCTCTGGCTTTCACTGGTCCAAAAATATGGTGGGGAGCGCGAGGGGTGAAACCCCTCGCATCAGGCGGCGCGCGTC
>JABDJX010000158.1 GCA_013003245.1 Silicimonas sp.
TCAACCACCACCGCCCACACACAAGCCTCGCTGGCCTGACACCGGCAGAATATGCTAACCGGTCAATGAAGGACCAAAACCTGAACAGAGCTAACCTAAATTAGCGGACTCAAAGGGGAGCAGGTCATTCTCCAAGTAGCAAACCGCAGCATTCATGACTGAGTTGTTCTCTACAAATCGTACTCGCAAACTTTGCGTTAAGAAAGGTTGGCCGAAGGGTGCCAATGATCCGGTGAGTGATGCTCATTGCAGTTCTGCACGTGCGTTTCGCTGTGGGCGCGGCAAAGCTACCCGCAAATGAGTTCATCACTTCTGAAAGTTGCGGCTCTCTTTTATCTGATCCCACGCCCAAACCACTTCGCCCAATTGCTCTTCATGCCCACGGTCGCCGCCGTTCATGTCAGGGTGAAGCACCTTGATCAGCGCTTTGTAACTCTTGCGAATTTCCGCCTTCGTCCAGTGATCCTTGGATTCAAGTATATCCAACGCGCGCCGCTCGGTGGGCGGCAATTTGCGAGTGCCGGTGATCGACCGGCCAGGATTGCGTGTCGCATTGTCGCCCAATATCTGATGTGGATCGTCGACGCCCAGCCGTGACCAGGCGCGCTGCTCGTCGCCCTTTTGGACGAACGGCTTCGTCTCGCGCTCCCAAACGCGATCCTTGTCGACCTGTGCCGCGAACTCTTCCTCGGTCTGACCTTGGAAAAAGTTCCACTTCAAATTGTACTCGCGTACGTGGGTTTTGCAGAACCAGTAAAACTCATCCAGATCGTCTGGCGACTTTGGCGCACGGTATTGCCCGGTTTCTTCGCAGCCGGGGTGTTCGCACACACGCGTTGATGTTTCAAAGGCCCCGGACATACCGCGCCGCCCGCGAGAGCGTTTCTTCTTGTCTCGCGACACGCTGAGGTCAAATCCAAAGGGGTCGTCATTCATGCTCTACCTGCCTTTCCGACTCGGACCCAAGAGTTTACCGTCTCGCTGGAAAGATTGAAGAGGGTAGAGACAGAAAAATGGCCGTAGCTGAAGAAATGCGTGAAAAACTGACCTTAGTACTGAGCCCAACACGTCTTGAAATCCGAGATGACAGTGAAAGCCATCGGGGGCACGCGGGATTTCAGGAAGGCGGCGAAAGCCATTTTCACATTACCATCGCGTCAGACCAGTTGACCAAACTCAACCGTGTGGCACGCCATCGCGCTATTCACAGCGCTTTGGGGGCCGATCTTTTGGGTCGGATTCATGCTCTGGAACTGAAGGTTGAAGTCTAGTCCTCGCGCGCGCCACCCAGCGGTGGTGCAGAACTTGGTTCATTGTTGTTTCCCGAAACGACCCGGCGCGGAGTAACAGGCTCGGACTGGACCGGAGAAGGTGCCACGTTCGCGGTCTCTAGCGGTACCGGTGCTGAGACCGTGCGCGGTCCCGGATCAAGCGTCAAAAGATCGGCCTTTGCCTCAAGGCGACGGAATACAAGTATATTTTGATATGTTGTTTGAGTTCCGGTCAGACCTTTGCGCTCGTCGCAGGGAAGGGTTTCTGCCCGCACATATTCCCAACCGTCAACAGCCATTTCGTTCAAAGCCTCGGTCATCGAAAGCGCGAATCTGTCTTGCGTGGTTTTGACCCCTTTGGCCTTCGTGCCTTGATGAGGGGCAGGAATGGCCTTGTATTCGAAGTTTCTCATTGTGTGCCTTTTTGTCGCTCACAACCGGGTTTAGCAGAGCCAAAAAGAAAGCGGAAGGAGGGGTGGCTCATTGAGCGGATTTTTGTAGTGGCGTAACTTATTGAAATTATGTGATATTCCCTTTCCCAAGCGTGCAGATACTTATCGGATGTTGCTGGACGGCACTTGTCGCTTGAAAAGAAACAATCTTTTTCAATATTTCGTTTACTTTACCTCTTAAATGTCGCATTTGTTCATGAGATAACACGTTGAAGCTGTGTTTTATCAGTTATGGGAAGTATGGGGATTGTGATGAATTTTAAGGTAGCTTTGGTCGCGGGCGTTATTGCCTTCTCAGGCCAGACCGCATTTGCAGCAACAGACACAAGCTGTAATCCGTTCGTTCGTGGTGAGAGCTGTGGCGGCACATCAAATGTAACGTCTGTGGCGTCAGTACAGTCTGCATTCATTCGTTCCTTAAGGAGCGCTCGCAGCTTTGAAACCTTGGTCGCTGCGCAACCAGCGCAATCTCAGGGCGTGGGTCTTTTCTTAGGCAGGCTCTTTCGCGACACTCGCACGCCAGCTATCGTGATAAACGATGGCGGCGATATCATTTCTGTCGTTGAAGAAGAGATTGTGCCTGTAGATGATAATGGAACGATCACCGATGTATCTGCGGTGCCAGTTCCAGCCGCAGGCTTCCTTCTTCTTGCTGGCCTTGGTGGCCTTATCGCACTGCGTCGCAAGAACAGCTAAGCGCCTTCACCATATTTGATTTTGCTAACGCCCGCAGTCATGTGGGCGTTTTGCTTTTGTGATCGCGCGATTCAGGCTTAGTAAATAAAGTCGCTCTTAAAGCCCAAGTTTAGAGGCCACGATCTCGTTGACCGACTTCGGATTGGCCTTCCCGCCAGTCGCTTTCATCACTTGACCAACAAACCAGCCTGCAAGCTTCGGGTTCTCTTTGGCCTTTTCGACCTGGGCCGGGTTGTCGGCGATGATCTGATCAACCGCGGCCTCAATCGCGCCAGTGTCTGTCACCTGCTTCATGCCACGCGTTTCGACAATCTCTTCAGGGTCACCGCCTTCCGTATAGACGATCTCAAACAGGTCTTTGGCGATCTTGCCCGAAATGGCATCAGACGAGATCAGCCCGATGATCTTGCCAAGTTGCTCGGCTGAAACAGGGCTTTCGGTGATGTCGTGGTCTTCTTTCTTTAGGCGACCAAACAACTCGTTAATCACCCAGTTTGCGGCAAGCTTACCGTCACGACCGCGCGCCACCTCTTCAAAATATGTTGCGTTCTCGACATCCGCCGTCAGAACGCCTGCGTCGTATTCTGTCATGCCGTAGTCGGCGACAAAACGCGTGCGCTTCTCATCGGGCAACTCAGGCAGTGACGCTTGAATATCGTCAACCCAACCTTGCTCGATCTCCAACGGCAGCAGATCGGGGCAGGGGAAATAACGATAATCATGCGCCTCTTCCTTAGAGCGCATCGAGCGAGTCTCGTTCTTGTCCGGATCGTAAAGCCGCGTTTCCTGAACGATGGCGCCACCGTCTTCCAGAATGGCAATCTGACGCCGTGCCTCATACTCAATCGCGGCCTGAATAAAGCGCATCGAGTTCATGTTCTTGATCTCGCACCGGGTGCCAAGATGCGCAAAGTCCTGACTTTCCTGATACTTCTCATAGTCGCCGGGCCGGCACACACTGACGTTGACGTCAGCGCGCAAGTTGCCGTTTTGCATATTGCCGTCGCAGGTGCCCAGATAGCGCAGGATCTGGCGCAGTTTCACCACGTAGGCCGCTGCTTCTTCCGGTCCGCGGATATCGGGGCGCGAGACAATCTCCATCAGCGCCACGCCCGTGCGGTTCAGGTCGACAAAGGACATATGCGGGTCCATGTCGTGGATCGACTTGCCCGCGTCCTGCTCAAGATGGATACGCTCGATCCGCACCAGACGCGCCACGCCGGGGCCCATATCCACCAGCACTTCGCCTTCACCGACAATCGGGTGGTAAAGCTGGCTGATCTGATAGCCCTGCGGCAGATCGGGGTAGAAATAGTTCTTGCGGTCAAAGGCGCTTGTCAGGTTGATCTCGGCCTTCAGGCCAAGGCCAGTGCGCACGGCTTGCGCCACGCAAAACTCGTTGATCACGGGCAGCATGCCGGGCATGGCTGCGTCAACGAAGGCAACGTTCGAATTGGGCTCGGCCCCGAATTGGGTCGAAGCACCCGAGAAGAGCTTGGCCTTGGAGGCGACCTGCGCATGGACTTCCAAACCAATTACCAACTCCCAGTCACCAGTGGCGCCTGCAATCACTTTGGGTTTCGGAGTCTCGTAGGTCAGATCAAGCATGGAATTTATCCGTTTACGGGTGTCGCCTGTGGTTCTAGGCAAGCAGCGTGTGCGGTGCAAGGAGGGCGGTCATTTTCTTGGCATCGCATAAGTGATCAGCCGCGAATTGCCGTTTTTGCCACTATTAAATCGTTGCTCTTGGCAGGGAGCTTTGGATCGGGCACTTTGGCTTGGTGGGGCCAAAATGAAAAGACATAGAATGCGTGCCCTGTTTCTAACATTCTTATTGCTCGCGTCACCTGCCATCGCCGAGGTGCGCCCGGCGGCCGGGCTCAATGACCGCCAACTTGTGAACCGTCCCGCTGCGCGCGATGCAGACGTACCGCGCGCCAGATGGGAGCACAGGCAAAACGGGATGCTTTGGACACGCGTGGCGATGGCGGCGGTGAACACGCACGGCGAAGCGTTGACCAATACGGTGCCAAGGGACATCGTGGAGTGGTGCCCGGCCTATCCCGATCACACCAAAAAAGACCGCGCTGCATTTTGGGCCGCGTTGCTTTCCACCTTGTCGCGCTATGAAAGCACGTGGAAGCCGCGGGCGGTTGGCGGCAACGGGCGTTGGTTTGGCTTGATGCAGATCTATCCTCCCACCGCAGAGTTTCGCGGCTGTCGGGTTCAAAGTGGCGAGGGCTTGAAAAGTGCTGCGGCCAATCTGAATTGCGCCGTGCGGATCATGGCAATCACCGTGCCGCGCGACGACGCTATCTCTGTGTTGGATGGCCGTTGGCGCGGGGTCGCTGCAGACTGGGGGCCGATCCGCAACGACTGGATGCGCCGCGACATGCAACGTTATACCAAGCGGCAGCCCTATTGCAGGTTGCTGTCAGAGGTACGTCCGAAACGACGCCCCGGCGAGTAGCACCAACTTTTACTAAAGCTTTAATTGATTACGCTGCAGCGGCGAATTTGGTGGACACCTTGTCCAGACCTGCCTCTTTCAGCAAGCCGGGCAGCACGTCGGCTTCAGCCACCAATGCTTCAACTTCTTCGCGGTCCACGGGCCAAAGCCGGGGATAGATCACCGAGATATGGCTCTCGATCAGCATGAAAAGTGTATCGCGCAGAACTTTTGCGCGATCGTCTCCGCTTGCCTGCATCTCGGCGGCAAGCCGTCCTGCGGCCCAGTTCGCCTCGGCCTGGTTGGCAGAAATCGAGGCAAGATCCATCAGCGCAGACGCGAAAAGTTCGGCGTCGAGCAAATCTCGTGCCCCGTCGCGCGCATCCAGCAAAGGCAAGAAAAACAAGGCATATCCACCAAAGCCAAGGCTGTCTTCGGTGCGTGCACTCGCCTCTTCGGCAAGGCGGCGGATGTCGTCGTCGCTCACGTTGTCCGGGTCAGACAGATAATCCGCGTGGGCTTCATATATCGCTGGGTTGGCGGGGTCGAGGTCGATCCAGGTCTCAAACAATTCGGGCAGCTTATGTGCACCGGCAGGAGAACCCAAAGCCTGAAGATAATGCGCCTCTGCTAAGAGCGGTGACATATGCGTCAATGCGTCAAAGTCTGCCAAAATCTCACCGGCTTTGACAAAATGGTGCGCCATCTTGCGCCACGCGTCTTTATGCTGATCTTCTGGCCAATGGTTTGCACGGCACGCGTCGCCAATGATCAGATGCGCTCGCGCCGCCAACAAAGATAAAATGTGGTTGTCGCGTGCGCCGGTGTAGGTGTCCATAAAATGGGCCAGTTCGGTTTCGGCTTCAATCAGGTCTTCAAGTGTTTCACGCGGTGCTTCGTCAATCAGGTTCTGCAAGCCGGAAAGCGCGACGGTCGCCCCGATATCGTGGAAACGCTGACCAACGGGCGTTGTGGTAAGCTCGGCTTCCCAAGAGGCCAACTTGTCTGCAATGGCTGTCCATTCATCGGCAACCATCATGCCAGCAACGAACTGCGCGACGGCACGTCGTTCAGCCTTGTCAGGGTCTTCGACTTCAACCGGCAGACTGCTTTGTCTTTTTGAGGGTTCCATCGCCGCCGCCATCCGCTTGGCTTTGCCTGCGTCCGCGCGTCTTTGACGGCGCAATACCAGCCCGCCGCTCAGTAAAACGACAGCTGTTCCGGCGATAGCCAGTGCAGGCCCGCCTGAGAATGCTTCAAAGAAATCGAAAGCCGCCATTAATCGTCTCCAACGCGTATCAAAATCAGGATGATCAGGTTTTTCCGGCGGATTTATGGCGAATTGCGGCAAAAAAGGTCAATTTACCCATCGTTAACATGATCTTCGCAGTCTACCGCACCCAGCTTGGCAGGCGCGTGTTCTGAACGATCGAAACGTTTGGAGCGGCCGGCCCTCCCAAAGCCAGCGTTGCGCGGCGCAGAATGCCGATAGCTTCATCTGATTTTGCAGGAAGGGCAGAGGCGGAAATTGGCTCGCCCACGGAAATTCTATAAGGCTGGCGGTCTTTGTTAAGTGTTTCATAGAACAAGGTGATGTCACGCAACGTCGGATGTAAGAGATCAAAGAGGTAAAACAGCGCCGAATTGCGGGCACGGATGTTCAAGGGAATGACAGGCAGATCATATTTGCGCGCGATCATCGCGGCAGACGCCATCCAGGGACGTTCTTCAAGGTTCAGTCCACGTCGCTTGGCAAGGCGGCCAGACGGGAAGATCACACCAATGCGTCCTGCGCCAATGGCACTGCGTGTGAACTCCATCGTTTCACGGGTTTTGGCCCGGCTGCGTTTATGTTCCTGCCATTCAACTGGAGCGATAAGGCTTTCAAATTGCGGCATAATCCGCAGGATGTCCGAGTTTGCATAGACAAACATATCAGGTCTGATCGGCCACAGCGCATGGTGCAGCATGATGCCGTCAGCGATGCCTGTCGGGTGATTTGCAACGATCAGGGCAGGGCCTTGGCGGGGAATGTTTTCCAGCCCGGTCACCTTCAGGTCGCGCACCAAAAGCCCGGCAATGTGATGCATGATGCGGTCGGTCGGCCATGTGTCGTAAAGTTCGCCCAAAGTCACGGTTTCCCGATAACCCAGCAGACGCATCAAGGCAGTGCGCGCGGTCCGTGCAGCGAGGGTGTCGTCAAACAGCCATGGCGCACGCTCGGAAATCAGAGGGTCTAGGCGTTCTTTCATCTTACGGCCACTGATAGAAGGCAAAGCTAACAGGTATATGACAAGAATATCACTGCTTGCGATTGGTCCAAAGGGCACCGGAGGTGTGGCGGCAGATTTTGGCTGAATTACATTAATTATAGTGTCTTAAGATACTAAAATATAATGAGAAAATGGATTTTACCCCCTGTGGATAAGCTTGCCTAGCCGGCAAGAATGCGCGCAGTGATCTCGCCCAGATCTTTGCTGACCCCGGGTCTGTTCCGCATCCGCTCGACGGCATCGCGCATCATCCCCTGCCGGTCACCATCATAACGGGCCAGCGTGTCAAATGCGACAGCCATCCGTGCGGCGGTGCGGGGATTGATCGGGTCAAGCCGGATCAGCCAATCGGCAACAAAGGTGTATCCGGCTCCGGTCGGATCATGAAACGCAGCCGTATTGCCGATGAATGCGCCCATGACAGAACGGAATCGGTTGGGCGTGGTGATTTCAAAACGGTCGTGTTGAACCAGTTTCTGTGCGACTTTCAGCGCCCGATCCGGTGTTGCGCGGCCAATTTGCAGCGAAAACCACTTGTCCAGAACCGTCGCATCGTTTTGCCAACGGTCATAAAAGGCAGTTAACTCGTCGTCAGCTTGTCCCAGCCGCACCAGCACACTTAGTGCGGCAAGGCTTTCGGTCATATTGTCAGCGCTGGCAAAAAGTGCCCTTGCGCGGTCAGCTCCCTCGATCCGCGAAAGATAGCCAAGCGCACAGAGCCGCAACTCGCGTTGGCCCGCACTGGCGGCATCGGGGCTGTAAGGACCGGGCACGCGCATGGTGTCATAAAGGGCTGCGAACTCTGGCTGTGCCGAGGTGGCGATTGTCTTGAGCAAGGCTTGCCCGGTTTCATAAATCCGGGTGGGATCAGGCGTGCGCCCGGCATCTGCAAGCGTTTGGGCCATGTCGTCTTCGGACGGCATCTGAAGTGCCAAGCCGCGGAACACCGGATCAAGCGCGTCATCCGTCAGAACCCGCTTTAGCGCTCCCAGATAGGCCGACGAGGGTGCGCTGTCTTCCGTTAACATGCCTATCAGTTGTTCTTTCGCCAACTGGCGGCTCGCCTCCCAGCGATTGAACGGATCGGTGTCATGCGCCAAAAGCAGCAGGCGCTCGTCTTGCGTGGTTTCGCGGGAGACGATCACTGGTGCTGAAAAGCCGCGCAACAGCGATGGGACGGGCTTTGCGGTACAAGGAAAACTGAACGACTGCTCGGCTTGCGTCAGCTCGATCACCGTTGTTGGTAAAACCTCTGCGCCGCTTTCATCCAGCAGTCCCAAAGCAAAGGGGATCTGCATCGGCTCCTTGGTCTTTTGCCCCGGCGTGGCAGGGACCGATTGCTCGAAGTGCAGCGTGTAGGTGCCGTCTTCAAAATTATCGGTCACAGCAATGCGCGGCGTGCCTGCTTGGGAATACCACAGCTTGAACTGGCTAAGATCGCGCCCGGTGCTGTCTTCGAACACCGCTAACCAGTCCTCGATCGTGCAGGCCTGCCCGTCGTGGCGCTCAAAATAAAGATCAAGCGCCTTGGCATAGGCCTCATCGCCCACCAAACGCTTAAGCATACCGATCACCTCGGCGCCTTTTTCATAAACGGTGGTCGTATAGAAGTTATTGATCTCAATATAACTTTCAGGCCGCACAGGATGCGCCAATGGCCCGTTGTCTTCGCGAAACTGCCGGGTGCGCATGGTTTGCGCATCGTCGATCCGCTTGACCGCATGGCTGCGCATGTCGCCTGTGAACTGCTGGTCGCGGAACACCGTCAGACCCTCTTTCAGTGACAACTGGAACCAGTCGCGGCAGGTTATGCGGTTGCCGGTCCAGTTGTGAAAATATTCATGCGCAACAACGGCTTCGATCCACTCGTAATCAGCGTCAGTCGCAGTCTCTGGGCTTGCCAGGACATACGAGGCGTTGAAAATGTTCAGCCCCTTGTTTTCCATCGCGCCCGCGTTGAAATCTTCAACCGCTACAAGATTGAACACATCCAGATCATAGGCGCGGCCATACACCTCCTCATCCCAGAGCATCGAGCGCTGCAAGGCATCGAGCGCAAAGGCGCAGCGGTCTTCTTTGCCGGGGTGCGTCCAGATGTTCAGCTCGACATCGCGGCCTTCCATTGTGCGGAATTGACCCGAGTGCGCCGCAAGGTCACCCGCGACCAAAGCAAAGAGATACGCAGGCTTGGGCCACGGATCGTGCCACTCGGCCCATCCGGGACCCGAGGCGACAGGATTGCCGTTTGACAACATCACTGGCAGCTGCGCATCGCCGGGCACAAGGTTGCCGTTTGAAAGTTTGAACGGCTCCCCGGTTTCAATCCGTACGGTGAAGGGGGCCATCACATCAGGGCGATCGGGGTAATAAGTGATCCGGCGAAAGCCCTCGGCCTCGCACTGGGTGCAATAGATGCCGTTCGACATGTAAAGCCCTTCTAGCACCGTGTTGGCCGCAGGATTGATTTCAACCTCGGCCTCCCAGATGAAGGGGGCATCGGGTACCTTGGCGGTCAGCAAATCCCCATTGATGTGCGGTTTCCAATCCTGCCCGTCGATGCGCGCCCACCGCAGCGACAACTCCTCACCGTTGAGAACAAAACTGCGATCCGTGCTCTCTGGATTAGGCCGAAACGCGATGCGGCTTTGAACGATGGTATGCTTGGGATGCAGCTTGAACGTCAAATGCACCTCGTCAACCAGCCAGTTTGGCGGCTGATAATCCTTGAGGTACACGGATTGGGGTGCTGTTTCGGTCATGATCCGGTTTAAACTCATATTCGGACAGGCCGCAATTGATGTCCTGCTCAGACCGTCTAGGTATTTTGCAATGGCTCGAATGCAACGCAAAACCGACTTGCCGACAAAGCTCTGTGCAACCTGTGGGCGTCCCTTCGCGTGGCGCAAGAAATGGGCGCGCGACTGGGAGCAGGTGCGCTATTGCTCGAAGCGGTGTCAGGGTGAGAAAGACAAGGCGCCCGACAAGGAACGGCCATAGTCCATCACCCTTGAAGTTCGCGGTATACTTCCGTATGCGCTGCAAAAACCTACAAGGGAACAATCGATGACAAAGCGCGTTGAAAAGCATCGGCTTCAAGTGGCGTCCGACCTCGCTGATTTCGTGGAAACTGAAGCCTTGGTTGGAACCGGTATTGAGGCAACGGCTTTTTGGGAGGCTTTCAGCCGCATCGCCCATAAGCTGGCCCCGGTGAACCGCGCGCATCTTGATAAACGCGCCGTGTTGCAGAGTAAGATCGACAAGTGGCATCAAGACAACAAAGGGCAGGTGACTGATCCTGCCGCCTATCGCGCGTTTCTTGAAGAGATTGGCTATCTGGTGCCGCAAGGCCCTGATTTCACGATAGAGACGACCAACATCGACCCTGAAATTGCGACCATTCCCGGCCCCCAACTGGTGGTGCCGATTACCAACGCACGCTACGCGCTGAACGCCGCCAATGCGCGCTGGGGCTCACTTTATGATGCGCTGTACGGTACCGATGCCTTGGGCGATTTGCCCAGCGGCAAGGGGTATGACGCCGCGCGTGGTCTGCGCGTGATCGCTTGGGGCCGTGACCATCTCGACAAGGCCATTCCCCTTTCTGAAGGCAGCTGGAACGACGTCACAGAACTTGCTGTTAAGAATGGTATTTTCAGCCCAGAGCTTGCGACGCCAGCACAGTTTGCAGGTCATTCCGTCGGCGGTGGCGTGGCCCGCTTTCTGTTTAAGAAAAACGGTCTGGGCATCGTGATTTCTGTCGATCCAACGGCGCGTGTGGGCGCACAGGACGCTGCCGGTATTTCGGATATTCACCTTGAGGCCGCCGTTAGTGCGATCATGGATTGCGAGGATTCGGTCGCCTGTGTCGATGCCGAAGACAAGATCGTGGCGTACCGCAATTGGCTTGGTCTGATGAAAGGCGATCTGACCGAAGAGGTGGTCAAGGGCGAGGACAGCTTCATTCGGGCCCTGAACCCCGATCTGACCTTCACCGGTCCGGACGGCGCGACCGTGACTCAAAAGGGCCGCGCACTGATGCTGATCCGCAATGTCGGGCATCTTATGACGAACCCGGCGATCCTGCTGGAAGACGGCTCGGAAATTCCCGAAGGCATCATGGATGCGATGATCACCACGCTGATTGCGATGCATGATCTGGCGCGCGAGGGCGGCAATTCGGTGCACGGCTCGGTCTATGTGGTCAAACCCAAGATGCACGGGCCGGACGAAGTGCGGTTTGCAGTCGAGATATTTGATCAGGTTGAGGCCGCCCTTGGTCTTCCGGCAAACACCGTCAAACTGGGGATCATGGATGAAGAGCGCCGCACAAGTGCGAACCTGAAGGAATGCATCCACGCCGCCCGCCATCGCGTTGCATTTATCAACACCGGGTTCCTTGATCGTACGGGCGATGAAATCCACACCTCGATGGAAGCAGGCCCCATGGTGCGCAAAGGTGAAATGAAGAACTCCAAATGGATCGCCTCTTATGAGGATCGCAATGTCGATATCGGGCTTGCCTGCGGTCTGTCCGGCAAGGCCCAGATTGGCAAGGGCATGTGGGCGATGCCCGATTTGATGGCCGACATGTTGGCGGCAAAATCGGGCCACCCCGAGGCGGGCGCAACCTGCGCCTGGGTGCCGTCGCCAACTGCGGCGACACTGCACGCAACCCATTATCACAGCGTCGAT
>JABDJX010000163.1 GCA_013003245.1 Silicimonas sp.
TTTACCTCGCAGGCGGTCTGATCATGGCTTGGAATATGTGGATGACGATCCGTGGGGGCTCTCGAGCCTCGGCACCGGTCGGCGTTCCAGCAGAATAGGATTTATGACAATGGCAAACACTGAAACCAAGCCGCGTCGGACCATCCTGTCCAGGCATGCTTTGATCGAACGCAGCGCAACGCTTCTTTTCACCTTCTCGCTTCTGGTGGTGACGGTAGGCGGCATCGTTGAGATCGCACCGCTTTTCTACCTCGAAAACACGATCGAGGACGTGGATGGGGTGCGGCCTTACTCGCCGCTGGAACTGGCCGGGCGCGACATTTACATCCGCGAAGGGTGCTATGTCTGCCACAGCCAGATGATCCGCCCGATGCGGGACGAGGTCGAGCGCTATGGCCATTACTCGCTGGCAGCGGAATCGAAGTACGACCATCCGTTCCAGTGGGGCTCAAAGCGCACCGGGCCTGATCTGGCCCGCGTGGGTGGTCGCTACTCGGATGCGTGGCACGTTGATCACTTTATCAACCCGCAATCAGTGGTGCCTGAAAGCGTCATGCCCAAGTACGCGTTCCTATTAGACACGAAACTGGACGACGCGCTGATCGAAGACCTGCTGAAAACGCACCGCTTTGTTGGCGTGCCCTACACCGACGAGATGATCGCGGCAGCCAAGGCAGACTTCCGGGCGCAGGCCGATCCGGATGCCGATTGGGACGGCGTGGTTGAACGCTATCCCGGTGCGGTGGTCGCAAACTTTGACGGGCAACCAGAGCTGACGGAAATGGACGCTTTGATTGCCTACATGCAGATGCTTGGCACCTTGGTTGATTTCTCAACCTTCGTTCCAGACGCCAGCCGATAGGAGAGACAACCATGGACACCTATTCCTTTCTTCGCGAGTTGGCCGACAGTTGGGTTCTTCTTGGCATGACCGTCTTTTACATCGGCGCCATCATCTGGGCCTTTCGGCCCGGATCGCGCGCGGTGCACGACGATATCGCCAATATTCCGTTCCGGAATGACGAAGCGCCCTGTGCCAAGAAGTGCGATGACTGCGCCTGCTCAAATGTCCCGAACTTTACACCGAACGAGGTCGCATAATGTCTGACCAAAAAGAAATTGATGACTTCACCGGTATCGACACCACCGGCCACGATTGGGACGGGATCAAAGAGCTGAACAATCCGCTTCCGCGCTGGTGGCTCTGGTGCTTTTACATCACCATCGTCTGGGGCATCGGCTATACGATTGCTTACCCGGCCTGGCCTTTGGTGAGCAGTGCAACATCCGGTTTGCTGGGCTATTCCACCCGGGCCGAGGTGGCCGAGGATATCGCCTTGGTAGATGCGCAAAACGCCGAAGTTTCGGCAACACTGGCAAGCGCTGATCTGGCCACGCTGTCGCGCGATGACCCGGCCTATCAGTATGGCGTGCTAGGCGGTGCCGCGGTCTTCCGCGCCAACTGCTCGCAGTGTCATGGGGCAGGTGCGGCAGGTGCGCTGGGGTATCCCAACCTGCTGGACGATGCCTGGCTTTGGGGCGGTGATCTGAACGCGATCGAGTACACGGTGCGTCACGGTATCCGCAATGAAGCCGACCCGGATGCACGCTGGTCCGAGATGCCTGCCTTCAGCGACATTCTGGCCCGCGATGAGATCACGGCGACGGTTGAATACGTGCTGTCACTTTCCAACCAAGAGCATGACAGCGCCTTGGCCGGCGAAGGCGCGGTTCTCTTTGAGGACAACTGCGCGTCCTGTCACGGCTCCAACGCCATGGGTGACCCGGAATTGGGCGCACCCAACCTGACCGACGCCATCTGGCTTTATGGCGGAGATCGTGAGGCACTGACCTACACCGTTGAAAACGCACGCTTTGGCGTCATGCCGCCGTGGGGGCCACGCTTGTCGGAAGACGAGATCAAAGCCGTCACGCTTTACGTGCATCAGTTGGGCGGTGGCGAGTAATCGCGATCGCCCTTGGGGGAGCGGCTACCCCGCCTCCCCACCCCCGGCCCTGGACCCTGTTCGCACAACTCGTCTTGGGGCCGGGGCCCAGACACGACCGCTTGACCTAGATCAATGTAAGCCTTGGTCGAGTGTCCTAGTAAGATCGTGCGAACAGACAGGTCCAACAAGATGAGCGACGCTCCAGAGCAAGCCCTCTACGAGGCACGTGTGCCAATCTTTCCCCGTCGGGTGAAAGGCACCTTCCGCACCCTGAAGTGGTGGGTTTTGGGCATTACGCTTGCCATTTACTACATCACCCCGTGGCTACGCTGGGATCGTGGGCCGAACCTGCCGGATCAGGCTGTTCTGGTCGATCTGGCGGGGCGCCGGTTTTACTTTTTCTGGATCGAGATTTGGCCGCACGAGTTTTACTTCGTCGCGGGCCTTTTAATCATGGCGGGCCTTGGGCTTTTCCTTTTCACCTCGGCGCTGGGCCGTGTCTGGTGCGGCTACACCTGCCCGCAGACCGTCTGGACCGATCTGTTCCTGCTGGTGGAACGTCGCGTCGAGGGCGACCGCAACGCGCAAATGCGGCTTTGGAAAGACAAGTGGACCGCCCGCAAAATCCGACTGCGGCTGACCAAATGGACCCTCTGGCTCTTGATCTCGGTCGCAACCGGTGGTGCCTGGGTGTTTTATTTTGCCGACGCGCCTACGCTGTTCCGCGATCTCTTCACCTTTCAGGCGGCCTCTGTCGCTTACATTACCGTCGCCATTCTTACTGCAACGACATTCATTTTCGGCGGGTTCATGCGCGAGCAGGTCTGTATTTACATGTGCCCCTGGCCGCGCATCCAGGCCGCGATGATGGACGACCAGACGCTGACAGTGGCCTATCGCGACTGGCGCGGCGAGCCGCGTGGAAAGGGCAAAAGACGCCGCGAGATTGAAGATGCCGCCGCCGCAGCGCAGGCCGCTGGCCCGCAGATCGGCGGTCGGTCTCCGTCTACGCCCATGCCCGGTATGCCAACCGGCATTGGTGGCCCCGTCGCCCACGCCGAAACGCACGGCGATTGCATCGATTGCAACGCCTGCGTCAACGTCTGCCCGGTCGGCATTGATATTCGCGACGGTCAGCAAATGGAGTGCATCACCTGCGCGCTGTGCATTGATGCGTGTGATGATGTGATGGAGAAGATCGGCAAGCCGCGCGGGCTGATCGACTATCTTGCACTTTCCGACGAAGGCCGCGAGCGCGAGGGCAACCCGCCGCGCTCGGTCTGGTATCACATCATGAAGACGCGCACGATTATCTATACCACGCTGTGGTCACTGTGCGGTTTGCTTATTGTTTATGGTCTCTTTGTGCGCCCCGATATTGATGTCACGGTGGCCCCCATTCGCAACCCGCAGTTTGTCACGCTGGCTGATGGCTCTGTGCGCAACGCCTATGACGTGCGCCTGCGCAACAAACATGGCGAAGAACGGCCGTTCCGCATCCAGATCACCGGCGATCTTTCCATCCGGACCGAATTGGAAGGCACGATTTACGACCAAACCACCGTGGCAGCTGACAACACGCTGCTGCAGCGCGTCTATCTTATCGCACCAGCTGGCTCTGATGCCGCTGCCGCCGAACGCACCGATGTGCGGATCTGGATCGAGGACCTCGCGTCGGGCGAGCGCGCCTATCAGGACACCATTTTCAACGGAAAGGCAGCAAATTGACCGATTTCACACTCAAGGGCCATCATGTGGCCATCGGCTTTGTTGGCGCCTTTTCCGTCATTATCGGCGTGAACCTGTTTCTCGCCTTCTCGGCGGTAAAGACATTTCCGGGGCTGGAGGTAAAGAATTCCTACGTCGCCAGCCAAACCTTTGATGTCGAACGTGCCGCACAAGAGGCGCTGGGTTGGACGATCAGCGCGGCGGTTGTGGGCGACGTCCTGCGCCTGAGCATCGAGGATGCGGTCGGGCCGGTGGAGCCTGCTTCGCTTGCGGTGACGCTTGGCCGCGCGACGCACGTGCGCGATGATCGTGAATTGTCTTTCAAATTCGATGGCACCGCCCACACCGCAGCCGTGCCCGACCTTGAGGCGGGCTATTGGAACCTGCGTATGGTGAGTGAGGCCGCCGATGGTACGATCTATCGCCAGCGCATCCAGCTTCGGGTGCCAGGATGAGCGTTGCCGTCTGCCCAGCTTGCGTTGCCGCACCCGATGCGGAACAACAGTACGATCCGGGTTCAATTCCCACGCACCACCTTGTCTTGCCGACAATTCATTGTGCGGCCTGTATCCGGACGGTGGAAAACACGCTCGCCTCTTTGCCGGACATTCGATCGGCACGGGTGAACCTGACGCAAAAGCGCGTCGCGATCTCGGCCACCGCGGGTGCCGACCCATCCCCTTGGATTGATGCGTTGGCTAAGGTCGGGTTCGAGGCGCATGAGATCGATGATCAGGGCCCGCCTGCAGGGGATGACTATATCCTGCACCTGGGCGTGGCTGGCTTTGCAATGATGAACGTGATGCTCTTATCGGTCGCCGTCTGGTCTGGGGCCGAAGGTGTGACACGCGAATTCCTGCACTGGATCAGCGCCGCCATTGCCCTGCCTGCTGCCGCGTTTTGCGCGCAACCTTTCTTCCGCTCGGCTTGGCCAGCGCTGAAGGCAAGGCGGCTGAACATGGACGTCCCGATCTCGCTTGCGATCATTCTTGCCTGCGGCATGTCGCTTTACGAGGTCGTGCAAGGCGGCCAGCACGCGTGGTTCGATGCGGCTTTGTCGCTGACGTTCTTCCTGCTGGCGGGCCGAGTGCTGGACCAGCGCCTGCGCCGTGCTGCGCGTTCGGCGGCGGACAATCTTTCGGCTTTGGAACCATCGCGCGTGACCTGCGTTGAAGACGGCGTGCGCCGCAGCCGCCCAATTGCTGAGGTTCGGCAGGGCGATGCGCTTTGGATCGCTGCTGGTGGCCGTGTGCCGGTTGATTGCACGCTTTGCAAAAGCACCGCTGCCGTGGACCGTAGCGCGATTACCGGCGAGAGTGACCCGATCACCTGCGCCGCCGGGCAACCGCTTTACGCAGGCGACATCCTTCTGAACGGGCCGCATACCCTAAGCGCCACCCGCGTGGGTGAAGACACCACCCTGCGCCGCATCGCACAGCTTGTTGCCACGGCGGAGGCAGCGCGCGGCAAATTCCGCAGTCTCGCGGACCAAGCCGCCGCCGTTTACACACCCGCCGTCCACATCATCTCTGCCGCCGCCTTTTTGGGTTGGCTGATCGCCACGGGCGACATCCGCATGTCGTTGAACGTGGCGATTGCCACACTGATCATCACCTGTCCCTGCGCGCTTGGTTTGGCTGTGCCAGCGGTTTCGGTTGCAGCGACCTCACTTCTTTATCGCTCGGGTTTGTTGGTGAAGTCCGACACCGCTTTGGAGCGTCTGGCCAAGGTCGATACGGTGGTCTTTGACAAAACCGGCACACTGACCGAACGGCGACTGAAGGTGCCTGCCGACATGACAGAGGCGCACCGGCAGGTTCTGCGCGCCATTGCCGAAGCATCGCAACACCCGCTCTGCCGGGGGCTTGCGAAAACCATGACAGACGTCACACCTGCGCATCTTGAGGCGATCAGCGAAAGCACCGGCGAAGGCGTACGTGCACTTTGGGGCGACACAGAGGTTCAGCTTGGCCGGGGATCTCTGGCTAAGGCGACTGTGTTCCAAGTGGGCGATGTCACCTATGAGATGGCCAGCGAAGAACAGATGCTGCCGGGGGCCGAGGCTTCGGTGGCTGAGCTTAAGGCGCGCGGCATGGACGTCTGGATGGTCACCGGCGACAGTGGTGAAAACGCCGACCGGATCGCAGGGCTCCTCGATATCAAAGAGGTGCGGGCCAACCTGCGGCCGGAAGAAAAGATCGACCTCGTCAAATCGTTGCAATCAAATGGCGCAACAGTGCTAATGGTCGGCGATGGCCTGAACGACACCGCTGCCCTTGCGGCAGCCGATGCCTCTATCGCGCCAAGTTCGGCGCTCGATGCCAGCCGCAATGCCGCCGATATCAATATCGTCTCGGGCGATCTGACCAAGATCGCGACCGCGCTGCGCATCTCGCGCGCCGCCAGATCGCGTATGCTTGAAAACTTTGCCGCTGCGGGCATTTATAACGCCATCGCCGTGCCCATCGCTGTGGCTGGTTTTGCAACCCCTCTGGCGGCAGCCATTGCAATGTCAGCCAGCTCGATTACCGTGGTCTTGAATTCGCAAAGAGGAATGCGCGCATGAACATTCTGTTAGTCCTTGTCCCTGCATCCCTAATCCTGGGTGGTCTCGCGCTTGCCGCATTCATCTGGACTTTGCGCAGTAATCAGTACGACGATCTACAGGGCGACGCACATCGATTATTTATTGATGACGAGAGTGCGGATAACAGCGCGCAGCAATAGGCGCGAAGCGGCGAGAAAACTGGCTCAGGCGGCAGGGATCGAACCTTCGACCAATTTGATTGGCAGATAAATTCTAAATCCCTCGCAACTGCCGAACCGGAGCAACTGATGGGCATCGGCGTTGATCAACAATATATCAGGTATTCTTGGCGGCTACGCCGTCACCTCGGCGATGAAAACTTTTACGGCATCGCAGGGTGACCGCCAGCCGACCGATCTCGCGATGCTACGCGGGGCACGGTTGGTCACGGCATCCGATACGGAAGAGGGGCGAGCGTGGGCCGAGAGCCGTATCAAGCAACTCACCGGCGGCGATCCGATCACGGCCCGTTTCATGCGGCGGGATTTCTTCACCTATGTGACGTATTTCAAATTGTCGGTTGCAGGCAACAACCAGCCTGTTCTGAACAACGTTGAAGACGCAGCACGCCGTCGCTTCAATATCGTATCGCTCGATCATCGACCTCTCAACCCCGATAAGGAGATGGAAGAAAAACTTAAGAACGAAGGGCTGGCGAAACTGCGCTGGATGATTGAGGGCTGCGGGCGATGGCTTGAAACTGGGCTGACCCGGCCAACCAGCGAGAGGCCACCATAAGCGTGCCTTTTGCAGCAACGCCGCCAAAGTCGTAGCCATAAAGGCTCTTCGTGCATGGATATCGATGACCTTTATTCGACATTATTAAAAGAGTTGAAGAATTTGGAGTTAGCTCGTCTTTTGGCTGGCATGGCACTCCGACGTGCGTCACACTAACCGCATCCAGTTGGTGATGGATTTCCTGGCCGATCAATTGAGGGCGCAGTGGTCCTGAGGGTGGGCAGATGAAAGCATTGACGTACAGCCAATACGGCGGCCCAGAGGTCGTTCAGATCACTGAAGTCGCCCCCCCGACGCCCGGACCAGATCAAATTCTTATCCGCGTGCATGCCAGCGCTGTGAACACTGGCGACTGGCGCATCCGGGCGGCGGCCTTTCCGGGCATTATGGCCATTCCCGGCCGGTTGATGTTTGGTCCGTTGCGTCCGCGCAATCGGCGTCTGGGCAGCGAATTTGCGGGCGTTGTAGAAAAGGTTGGCGCGTCAGTATCAAGGTTTAAAGAAGGTGACCGGGTCTTCGGGATGATGCCGATGGGGGGGGCCACTGCGGAATATCTGGCCATCGGCGAAACCAGCGCTGTCGCGAGGATGCCCGCTTCACTGAGCTTTGAGAATGCCGCGGGGATGCCATTCGGCGGGCTTTGCGCATTGGTCTTTCTTGGTGAGTATGCGGCCCTGAAGCCGGGCCATCGTTTATTAATTGTTGGCGCATCGGGTGGCGTGGGCGCATTCGCTGTTCAAGTCGCCAAGGCCTTGGGCGCACATGTTACAGCTGTGTCCGGCCCCGAAAGCCAGGACTTCGCAGCAGGCCTTGGGGCGGATGAAACCGTCGACTACAAGACCACCAATATCGCGACACTTGGCCAACGCTTCGAGGTGGTATTCGACACTTTTGGAGCGGTTACGCCGAAGATGTCGCGGGACTTATTGGTCGAGGGCGGGCTGTTCCTGCCACTCAATTTCGGCCTTCTAGAGATTGGTGCAGCGCTTTTGAACAGGTTCAAGTCACGCAAAATCCGTCTGGCGGTGAACCCCGATCACATGGAAGACATGGAACGGTTTGCCCAAATGGTTGAGGAAGGCGCTGTGCGCCCGGTCGTGGACAATATCTATCCGATGAAAGAGGCCGCTCAAGCACATCGGCGTGTCGAGTCCCGCCACAAGAGGGGCGCGGTGGTTCTGAGAATTGTCGATCAGACTGAATAGCCGCCGAACCCAAGCGCGCCATGGCGGACATTGCCAAAACAAAAAGGCTCCGCCAAAGCGGAGCCTTTTCCATACGTTTCCTACCAGCTTAACGCTTGGAGAACTGGAAGCTCTTCCGGGCTTTCGCCTTACCATATTTCTTCCGCTCAACCACGCGGCTGTCGCGGGTCAGGAAGCCTGCAGCTTTCAGTGCTGCCCGCAGCGATGGGTCGTAAAGTTGCAACGCTTTCGAGATGCCGTGCTTGACCGCACCGGCCTGTCCTGACAGACCACCGCCCTTGACGGTTGCTGTCACGTCAAACTGACCGTCAACGCCGGCCACCTGAAACGGTTGACGCAGGATCATCTGCAAAACCGGGCGGGCAAAGTACGTGTTGATTTCTTTGCCATTCACCGTGACCTTGCCCGATCCGGGCTTGATCCAGACGCGGGCAACCGCGTCCTTCCGCTTGCCCGTTGCATACGACCGACCAAGGTCGTCACGCTGAGGCTCGCGGGTGATAGCGGCTTCGGTAACAGGTGCCGCAGCTTCTTCCGCAGGAGCGGCTTCGGCAACACCTTCGACAACGTCTTTAAGTGCGTCGAGCGATTTGATTTCTTCAGCCATGTTAGCTCCGCGTGTTCTTTTTGCTCATCGACGCAACGTCGAGAACGGTTGGGTTTTGTGCCTCGTGGCCGTGCTCTGCACCCGCATAGACGCGCAGGTTGGTCATCTGCTTGCGGCTCAAACGGTTGCCGGGAAGCATGCGCTTGACGGCTTGAGTGACAACGCGCTCGGGATGCTTGCCCTCAAGGATCTGACCGGTTGTGCGTGACTTGATCCCGCCCGGATAGCCGGTGTGCCAGTAATTCGGCTTGTCGCGCTTGTTGCCCGTCAACTGGATCTTGTCAGCGTTGATAACGATGACATTGTCGCCCATATCCATGTGCGGTGTGAATGTCGGCTTGTGCTTGCCACGCAGGCGCCCGGCAATGATCGCAGCCAAACGACCCAGAACAACGCCCTCGGCGTCGATCAAAATCCACTGCTTATCAATGTCCGCCGGTGTTGCGGAGAATGTATTCATTGGTCCATCCCTTTGGGGAGTTACGTAAGATTGGGGCGTTTTAGACGAATTCGCGCCCCAGTCAACCTCCCGAAACAACATTAAATTATTAGTTTTCAGTAAGTTAAAATATAGGTATTATTTTACCCCATTTCAAAACCTTAACTGTCTGCGCAACAGTGTCGGAAAAAATCACGAAAAATTCTCAATAATCCTGTCTCAAAGTCCCCGTCTTGGACTACTTTCGAATTGTTAGTGTGTAGACTGAGTGAGTGTAACGTTATGATTGCGAGTATATTTTTGCTATTTGTCGCCGCCGGTATCATCTTTGGATCGATCATCTACGGGTTTGGCCATCTTGGCGCAGTCCTTCTCGCCTTGGCAGGTATCGGCCTTCTGGCATGGATCGTCTTCGCTCTCTTTTCCCGCCGACAAACCTTCTGACCCTTGCGTTCGCCCCGCTCTTCACTTCTAATTATAGTGAGTAAGCAAAACAGGCGTCACAATGACCGGCAACACAGTGGATATCGCGCCCGTCGTTGACCGGGTGCGCGCTGACCATTTCTCGCAGGAAGCCGGCGGTCACTATAGCGCAGGAACCCACCTGATCATTGAGGTCAAAAGCGCGAAGGGCCTTGACGACAAGGCCCGCATCGAGCGCGCCTTTCGCGCCTGCATTGCCGCCACGGGATCAACCCTTTTGCATCTGCACCTGCACCGCTTTCAACCCCACGGCGTCTCGGGCGTCGCGGTTCTGGCGGAGAGCCACATCACCATACACACGTGGCCCGAATTGGGGTACGGCGCGTTTGATGTCTTCATGTGCGGCAAGGCCGATCCGTGGAGAACGATCGACGTTCTGGCGCAGGCCTTTGAAACCCGCGATATCGAGGTGAAAGAGATCAGTCGCGGTCTTGGCGTCATCGTAGAGCGCTAAACATGCCGCTGCAAAACCGCGTTCTGGCCACCGGCGAGATCATCGCTCACCCGGCCCGTGGCATGTTTATGGGCAACCGCGGTATTCTGCATGGAGACACCCGAGAGCTGGGCCGCAAAAGGTGGACGCACAAAGCCTGGGTCACTTGCGTGCTCACGCACAAGGACTGGCACCGGGTGGTGATGACCTCGCACCGCTACACCGAACTTTTCTTTCTTGATGAGGCGGTGGCTCTTGCTGCCGGCCACCGCCCCTGTGCACTGTGCCGTCGCAAAGACTACGACCACTATCGCCAAACCGCGGAACTGTCCGGCCCGGCCAAAGACATGGACACGCAGATGCACAAAGAGCGCGCCCACCTGCGCAGATTTGCACAGCGCCGGCATCAGTTCGATATCGCAACCGTCCCCGATGGCGCCGTAATACTGGAAAAATGGCCGATGCTTCTTTGGCAAGGCACGCTCAGACCGGTGACCCCCGAGGGCTACCAGCAACCGCTGCCCAAACCCAAGGGCATCGTCACCGTCCTGACCCCACCAACAAGTCTCAAAGCGCTGCGCACAGGTTACAGACCAAAGCTGCACCCGACCCTTACTGGCTCGTAAATATCCTGGGGGAGTCGGGCCTGCCCGACGGGGGCAAAGCCCCCTTTCGCGACGCGCGCCAGCGCGGCGCAAAGCATCTCATGTCGCAGACGCCTTTTCCTCCAACGTCAGCCATTCCTCCTCTGCGGCGACAAGCTTTTCCTGCCGCTCATTCAACGCGTCTGTGGCCTTAGTAAACTTGACCGGCTCGCGGGTATACAGGTCCGGGTCCGCCAAGAGATCAGACAGCTTGGCAATCTCGGCCTCAAGGCGTTCAATCACCGCAGGCAGTGCCTCAAGTCGGTGACTTTCAGTGAAGCTAAGTCCCACAGCTTCTTGTTTTTTAACAGTTTCCTTCATCTCTCTCTTAGCCGCCGCAACCTCTGAGTTGTCCTGCACCAAGCGCCGCTTAGGCGCATAATCCGACCAGCCGCCTGCGTGCACCGTCACCCGGCCCGCACCTTCCATCGCAACAGTTGTCGTCGCCACCCGGTCCAGAAAATCCCGATCGTGACTGACCAAAAGAACCGTGCCGCCATAGTCGCTCAGCACCTCCTGCAAAAGATCAAGCGTCTCAATGTCAAGATCGTTTGTCGGCTCATCAAGTACCAAAAGGTTTGACGGCTGCGCCATGATCCGCGCAAGCAAAAGGCGCGCTTTTTCACCGCCCGACAAAGCCCGGACCGGCGCGCGGGCCTGCGCTTCGTCAAACAGGAAATCCCTAAGATAACTTACCACATGGCGTGGCACGCCGCGCACCATGACCTGATCAGCGCGCCCTGCGATACGCATTGCCTTGTCCCCCGTCAGGCTTTCCCAAAGCGTGGCATCAGGGTCGAGTGCCGCGCGGCGCTGATCAAAGACGGCCATCTCGATATTACTGCCAAGCGTCACCGTGCCCGCATCCGGCTCAAGCTGCCCGATAAGCATGTTTATCAGCGTCGTCTTGCCCACACCATTTGGGCCGACAAAGGCAATCCGATCCCCGCGCATCACACGCAACGAAAAGTTCTGGCAAATTACTTTATCCTCGTAAACCTTTGAAATGCCTTTCGCTTCCAGAACACGTCGCCCACTTTTAGGCCCCGCATCCAGCGCCAAAGCCGCAGCTCCCTGGCGTTTGATTTGCGACGCCTTCTCTGCCCGCAAACCCTGCAAAGCCCGCACCCGTCCCTGGTTTCTTTTTCGCCGCGCGCTGATCCCCTCAACCGCCCAGCGCGCTTCGGCCTTGATTTTGCGATTGAGCTTGTGGCGCGCCACATCCTCTTCATCCCAGGTCCTGTCGCGCCAGTCTTCAAAGTCGGTAAAGCCTCGATCCTGGCGGCGCAACGCGCCGCGATCCAGCCAAAGCGTGCCGGTGGTCAAAGCGCCCAGAAATGCGCGGTCATGGCTGATCACCACAAACGCCTGTCGCGTCTCCTTAAGCCGCTCTTCCAGCCAGCCAATCGACTCGATATCCAGATGGTTTGTCGGCTCGTCCAGCAACATCAGATCGGGCGCCTCGGCAATCAATTTCGCCAGCGCGGCCCGCCTGCGTTCTCCGCCGGATGCGGATGACACCTCAGTCGCGGGATCAAACTTCAGCCCTTCTGCCGCCGCCTCGACGCGCCACATATCGGACGGACCAAGATCGCTGATCGCGAAATCGCCCAGCATCAAATGGCCCTCCATATCTGGCTCTTGCTCCATGTAGCCAACACTGTCACCGGGTGAGAGAACCCGCGTGCCGCTGTCGGTCTCAACCAGCCCTGCCATCACTTTCATCAAGGTCGATTTGCCCGAGCCGTTACGCCCAACAAGCGCCAGCCTGTCGCCAGGCTGAATGGTCAGCGAAAGTGCATCGAAAACCGGATCGCCGCCAAAGGTCAGCGAAACATCTGAAAGTTGCAATAAAGGAGCACGTGCCATGGGCTGCAGGTATGCGCTTGGCGGGGGTGCGTCAAACACGATCCAGACAATTTAAATTAAATTGCATTTCTTCTTGGCACAAATATCCCGGGGGAATTGGCCGCAGGCCAAGGGGGCGGAGCCCCCATCGCGCTCTCAGACGGCCACAGCCCTCAGCGCGCGCGCGCGTGCAGGTGGGATCGACCCGATCTCAAGCCCGGTAAAGACGTGCAGCGTGTTAAGGTCAGGGTCCACAACTGCGTGATCACTCACCCAGCCGCCCATCGTCAGGTAACTGCGCAGCAAAGGTGGCATGGTCCGCAGCGCTTGTGCCCGGTCGGCGCGCTGTCGCAGCGCCTTGGCAAAACGAAACACGTTCGGCGCCTTGATCTGCGGCAACCAGCGCTTGGGCGCAATATGGCGCTCTTTGAGCATCGCAAAGGCATCCGCATAGGCTTGCGGTTCGGTGCCCTGGAACGACGAACATCCAAAGAGCATGCCCACGCCTTCGCGGTCGACGTATTTTGTCATCGCCCCCCATGCTGCACGCAGCACATCGGGGTCCTTTACGTCGCCAGCGATGCAAAACCGCCCCATCTCGACCATTGGTTTGTCATAGGCGCGCAGGGCCTCAAGGTCATAATACTGCGCAGCATAGCTGCGTCCGATCTCGGCCCCCGATGTCAGCGGCAACAGCCGAAACGTGGCCACAAGCCGCGCAGTTGCGCGCTCTTCGACCAGAACATGCTGACAGATCGCATCAAAAGCATCGACGTCTAGCCCGCCTGTCCGCGGTAAAGCCCCCGTCCCTTCGATGAAAGAGGCGTGCCGCAAGGCCTGGGCGGCGTGCAGATCGGCGGGTGACGTGGTCATCCGGGCGATGTATCTGGCTTTGAACATCAAGGTTCAGACCTCCGAAACTTGGTCTTGGGCGTCATACCACCTAGATATCGTCAGGAATAGCGTCACATACAACGCGTGACACACCATGACGAAGGGGAAAGCAAATGGATAAAGTGATCAAATCAGACGCGGAATGGCGCCAGCAACTGGATGATCTGTCGTTCAAGGTTTTGCGTAAACACGGCACGGAGCGCGCCTTTACCAACGACAATTTCCCCAAGGATCCCGGCACCTATATGTGTAAGGGCTGTGGTGCGCCACTCTTTGAGCAAGAGCACAAATTTGACAGTGGCACCGGCTGGCCGTCGTTTTACCAACCGATGGACGCCGAAATGGTGGGCGAAAAGGCCGACAACAGCCTGTTCATGCGTCGCACTGAGGTGCACTGCAATCGGTGTGACGGGCATCTAGGACACGTCTTTCCCGACGGCCCCCAACCGACCGGGCTGCGCTATTGCATCAATGGAGCAGCGCTTGAGTTCCACGCTGAAGATGGCGAGGACTAGCTCTCTTCGAGGAACCCGCCAGGATTAAGGTTGCCAAAGTTGGAGAAAAGCTGACGCAGGAAGCCGATACCTTGGGTGTTGCTGTCAGTCACGCGCCGGTTCAGCGCCACAACCTGTCCGTCTGCCAAGCCAAAGCGCTCGATATTGGTAACCTGTCCGTTTTCGGCAAAGCTGACGGCCACAACCTCGCGGTCAACCTCAACCGGCGCGCGCCACAAAAAGCGCTCAAAGTCGGATTTCACATAATACCAGCCGCGATCATCGATGATGCCTGTGGTGCCGGGACGGCCCAGAATGCGCTCGACGGTATCTTTGGTGTCGCGGCCCACGATTACCTTTTGCAACAGCTCTTCATCAGGCACATACCCGGTGCTGTCTTCCAGGGTCGAAAACCCGCATGCGGCCAAAGTAAGAAAAAGGCCGGCCAAGACGAGTGCCCTGAACCCTGTTACAATTGTCTGCACCATACCAGCCACCTCTTGCCAAGCGGAGCGCGTCCGCCTAGCTGGCATAGCCAGAGACCACCCCATGTTCAAGGATTTGCTGAGATGAAAGGCACAGATGAAACGCCCCGCCTGCCAAGCGCCAAAGTCACGCGGACTGTGCCTTTCGAGCTAGCCCCTGATGCGGGTATGCGCGCTGCCCTGGCGGATAGCATGGGGATTTTGGGGATCAAGAAGCTGACGTTTACGGGTGAAATCGGTCCGGATGGCAACAAGGATCTGGTCTTGAACGGGCATCTTGGGGCGACCGTGGTGCAGTCCTGCGTAGTGACGCTTGAGCCGGTGACAACACGCATCGACGAGCCTGTGGCGCGCCGTTACGTGGCAGGCTACGAGATGCCCGAGGACGCCGAGGTCGAGATGCCGGAAGACGAAAGCGTTGAAGCGTTGCCGGTGGAAATTGACCTTGCTGCGGTGATGGCAGAGGCGCTTGCACTGAACCTTCCTGCCTGGCCGCGCGCTGACGGCGTGGCACCGGTCGAGATTGCCGTGACCGAACCCGGCAAGGTCCCGATGACCGACGACGATACCAAGCCCTTTGCGGCGCTAAAGTCACTGAAGGACAAGCTTGGGCAGACGCCCGACGAATAGTGCGCAAAACTGTCTTGCGTTTATGGGGAATCGCAGTATGTTCCGCGCCTCTTTAGGCATTTGGGTTGGACTTCTGAGACGCACGCGCGTATGAGGCTTTCAACTCTTTGAAACCGGGCGAATTAGCCCTTTTGAACACCGAGGTTTGGACATGGCTGTCCCACAGAATAGAATCACGCGCTCGCGCCGCAACAACCGCCGGTCGCACGACAGTCTGGTTGCCGGCAACCCAGCCGAGTGTCCAAACTGCGGCGAGTTGAAGCGCCCGCACCACGTTTGCGCTGCTTGCGGTCATTATGACGACCGCGAAGTTGTTGCACAGGCCGACGAGATCGACCTGGACGACGACGCGGCATAAGCCTGCCGTCGCGCCCGGATGGCTCAGACACCTGACCCCGCACCCGGCGCCTCTTCGCGCATCACCATTTCCGTTGACGCCATGGGCGGCGACCTTGGCCCGGCAGCAATTGTTGCCGGGATCGAAAAGAGCGCGGAAAAGAACCCTGACATCTACTTTCTGGTCTTTGGGCCGAAAGACGCGCTGACGCCTGAAGTCGCGAAAACGCGACTGGGCGATCGCTGCGAGATCCGGGACGTGACCGAAGTGGTCACGATGGACGCCAAGCCAAGCCATGTGATGCGTAACGGCAAAGGCACGTCGATGTGGGCCGCCGTCGACGCGGTAAAGGCAGGCGAAGCGCAGGCGGTTGTGTCATGCGGAAACACCGGTGCGCTGATGGCGATCTCCATGCTGCGGCTGCGCAAGCTGCCTGGCGTTGACCGACCCGCGATTGCCTGCCTGTGGCCTTCGCGCAATCCGGGTGGCTTTAATGTGATGCTGGATGTCGGCGCAGACATCCGAGCAGACGAAAAAGACCTTTTGCAATATGCCCTTATGGGCGGTTCCTACGCCAGAAATGGCCTGGGACTGAAAAAGCCGCGCATCGGGCTTTTGAATGTCGGGACCGAAGAGCACAAAGGCCGCCCCGAGATCAAGAACGCCCATGATCTGATCGCCACGGCGGCCCCCGATGGCGAGTTCGAGTTCGTCGGCTTTGTCGAAGGCGGCGATATCCCTTCGTCCCGTGTCGATGTAATCGTAACTGACGGCTTTGCTGGCAACATCGCCTTGAAAACCGGCGAAGGCACCGCGGCCCTGATCCGCGAGTTCCTGCAGGACGCCTTTCAGGCGACCTACCTCAGCCGTTTTGCCGCCCTTCTCGCGCTCAATTCGCTCAAACGCTTGTCAAAACGCATTGATCCGCGCCGCGTCAACGGAGGCGTGTTTCTTGGCCTCAACGGTACCGTTGTCAAAAGCCACGGCTCGGCGGACGCGACGGGGGTTTCGAGTGCTATCAAGCTGGCCTTCCGCCTTGCCGAAAGCCGCTTTACCGAACGCCTTGCCGCGCGGGTTGCATCTGCGCCGGTTGCACGTCAGGATGCTGGCCAAGAAAACACCGCAAAAGCGGGTCACAGCGAGCAGGCAGAATGACAATCAGAGCCGTTGTCCGAGGCGTCGGGCATTACCTTCCCGAGAAGGTCGTGCCAAATACATGGTTTGCAGAACAAGGTATCGAGACATCCGACGAGTGGATCCAAGGTCGCACAGGCATCGAACGCCGTCATTTTGCCGCTGAAGGCGAAACAACCTCTGACATGGCGGCCAATGCGGCGAATGCCGCTCTGAAACAGGCCGGACTGGGCGCGTCGGACATCGATGCGCTGATCGTTGCGACCTCGACCGCTGATCTGACCTTCCCGTCTGCGGCGACTATGGTGCAGGCGAAAATTGGTATGGAAAGCGGATTTGCCTTCGACGTGCAGGCTGTCTGCGCGGGCTTTGTCTTTGCGCTGGCCAATGCCAATGCGCTGATCGTCTCGGGTCAGGCCAAACGTGTGATGGTGATTGGGGCAGAAACCTTCAGCCGTATCATGGACTGGGAAGACCGCACCACTTGCGTGCTTTTTGGCGATGGCGCGGGTGCATTGATAATAGAGGCCTCAAAAGGTGACGGCACAAATAATGACCGCGGCATCCTTGCCACCGATCTGCACTCTGACGGCCGCCACCGCGAGATCCTGTATGTGGACGGCGGCGTTTCCACCCACTCCACCGGGCATCTTCGCATGCAGGGCAAAGAGGTGTTTCGCCACGCCGTCGAAAAGCTAGCCGCAACCGCCCATGCCTCTCTCGACAGCATCGGCCTGAGCGGCGACGACGTTGATTGGATGGTTCCGCATCAGGCCAATTTGCGGATCATCAACTCGACGGCCAAGAAGATGGGTCTGGACATGGATCGCGTGGTCATCACCGTGCAAGACCACGGCAATACGTCAGCGGCATCGATTCCCTTGGCCCTGTCTACGGGCGTGGAGCGCGGCCAGATAAAGCGTGGCGATCTGCTGGTGACCGAAGCAATTGGCGGCGGACTGGCCTGGGGATCGGTCATTATCCGCTGGTAAGCCGGATTAACCGCTTTTTCCAAGCCACTGATATTGACTCGGAATTTCATCCCCCGCATGCTGGCTGAATAATTCAGACTAGGGGGATAGGATGAGCGAAAAAACACTCACACGCATGGACTTGAGCGACGCGGTTTTCCGTGAAGTGGGCCTAAGCCGGAACGAGTCTGCACAACTGGTTGAAAGTGTTCTGCAGCACATGTCCGACTCTTTGGTTGGTGGTGAGCAAGTTAAAATCTCGTCCTTTGGCACCTTTTCAATCCGCGACAAAGCGGCCCGCGTGGGGCGCAACCCGAAGACTGGGGAAGAAGTGCCCATCCACCCGCGCCGTGTTTTGACCTTTCGCCCGTCACACCTGATGAAAGAGCGCGTGGCGGCTGGCAACAAGGCGTAAGAAGCTTTGGAAAAATCGCGCGACGCTTTCCGCACCATTTCAGAGGTGGCCGAATGGCTGGACGTGCCGACGCACGTCCTGCGGTTCTGGGAAAGCCGTTTCAGTCAGATCAAGCCGGTGAAACGCGCAGGCGGCAGACGGTATTATCGCCCCTCTGATATGCGCGTGATTGGCGGTGTTAAAACGCTGCTACACGATCAGGGCATGACCATTCGCGGCGTGCAAAAGCTGTTTCGCGAACAGGGCATCAAGCATATCTCGTCGCATGCGCCCGAGCTTTACGGCGATGACGAGGTGGCAGAGACACCTGACTCTTCGGTGATTGAGCACACCGAGTTAGCACCCGCAGCACCTGCACCCGCTGCCAGGTCCACTCGTGACGCCGAACCCGATCCAATCATTGACGATGTGGAGGAAGTCGCCGAGGTCGATGAAGAACCCATGCTTCAGTTCACCCACAATGACGGGAAGGACAAAGCGCCCGCCCCTCCCCGCATCGAGGTGCCATCAGATGTGCCGCAAAGCGATCCGGACGATGATGACGCGAACTTTGCGACAGGTCCGGGCGTTGCGGCGCGCCTGCGCTCCATACCACGTGACAAGTTAGTCGCGCGCAGTGACTTATTGGCCGCAGCGGTTGAAAAACTGAGGGCCCTGCAAGAGCGTGTCCGCTGACCGCCTCATTGCCATGTTTGCCGACAATATCTGCCCTTGCCCCCAGATGAGTTTTCCGTCAGAACCCGCGCTGTCGGGCTATGGCGCAGCCTGGTTAGCGCGTCCGTCTGGGGGACGGAAGGTCGCAGGTTCGAATCCTGCTAGCCCGACCAATTCAACACTGAAAGGTTTCAGATGACCGGCGTTCTGCCCGACAGCGCAATCCGTGCTATGATCCGGGACGGGGCTGTATCGGCGGAAACCGATGTGGTTCCCTCGCAGGTGCAACCCGCCTCGCTTGATCTGCGGCTTGGGGCGAAAGCCTACCGAGTCCGCGCTTCGTTTCTGGCCGGTCGCGACCGCAGCGTGGCAGATCGGCTGTCCGATTTCACCATGCACGAGATCGATTTGACCGGTGGTGCGGTGCTGGAGAAAGACTGCGTTTACGTCGTCCCGTTGCTGGAAAGCCTGGCGTTGCCGAAAGGCGTCTCTGGGGCGGCCAGTGCGAAATCCTCGATTGGCCGGCTTGATTTGCTGACCCGTATCATCACCGATCACGGCACCGAGTTTGACAGGGTTCCGGATGGTTATAGCGGGCCACTTTATGCCGAGATTTGCCCGCAGAGCTTTTCGGTCATCGCGCAGACCGGGCAAATGCTGACACAGATCATCTTCCGGCAAGGGCAGACCGCGATTGACGACGATGCCCTGCGCGCACTGCATGCAAAAACACCAATCGTCTCGGGCGATGCGGCGATTTCCGGCGGGCTTGGGTTTTCGGTGGATTTGAAACCGGACAGCGGTACGCTGGTCGGGTACCGCGCCAAACCGCACACGGGCGTGATCGATCTGGCCAAACTGGCACATTACGACCCGCGCGAGTTCTGGGAGGAGGTGCGGACAGACACTGGCTGGATTATCCTTGACCCCGGTGCCTTCTACATTCTGGTCAGCCGGGAAGCGATCGTTATCCCGCCGAACTTTGCCGCCGAGATGGCCCCGTACCTTGCGATGGTTGGTGAATTTCGGGTGCACTACGCCGGTTTTTTCGACCCGGGATTCGGATGGGCAGAGGCCGGGGGATCAGGCTCACGCGGGGTACTGGAAGTGCGTTGCCATGAGGCGCCCTTTGTCCTCGAACATGGCCAGATCGTTGGGCGGCTGATTTACGAAAAAATGGCTGATACGCCCGATGCGCTTTACGGGCGTGAAATCTCGTCGAACTATCAGGGTCAGGGTCTCAAGCTGTCAAAACACTTTCGGGCGCCGTAAAGTCCACCTTGGCAAGCAAGCCACATTCATTGGTCCGCAAATATGCCGGGGGTCCTGGGGGCAGAGCCCCCAGTTGGTCGCCGCAGGGGAAGCCTGCGGCGAAACAAAACATTACGCCGACGCTGCAAATTCCAGCGCCGGGCTTCCCGCAATCGCGTCTTTCAGGTGCCGCACAACCTCTCCATCCAAGGCAGAGCCGCACATCTTGTCCATGATAGTAAAGGCCTGTTTCAGAGGGAGCGCCTTGCGATAGGGCCTGTCTGCACTCAAGGCATCAAAAATATCCGCGACTGTCAGTATCCGCATATCCAGCGACAGATCAGCCGCATCAATCCCATGCGGGTAGCCCTTTCCGTCCAATCTTTCGTGGTGGGCCAGAGCAATCCTGGCAAGAGGTTGAAATGCCGTAACGCGCGACAAAATCTGCTCGCTCAGGACCGGATGCTGCTTGACGCTTGCATATTCCTCTTTGCTCAGTCCGCCGGGCTTGTCGAGAATTTTGTTTGAGATCCCCAGCTTTCCAATGTCGTGCAAAAGCGCCGTGCGCTGCAGCCATTTGCGACGCGCGTCGTCATAACCATAAGCTTCGGCAAGCAAATCACTATAGAGCGCCACACGGGTTGAATGACCGTGAGTAAATGGGCTTTTGGCGTCTATCACCTTGGCAAACCCGTCGACGATCCTGTCCAGGGCCTCATCAGTCATCGGCCGTTTGCCCTGACCGAACTGCGACGCAAGCAGACGTTGGCCAAGGTCAGGCCTGTTCAGACCATCCCAAAACGTGTGACCATCTCCCATTGATTTTGCCACCTCGACAAGATCCGGGGCAAACCACTTGCCCGACCTGTCATTGATTTCCCTAAGTGCCGCCTCTTTCCCGCTTGATGTATTGAACACATCGATCACTTGGCTGATTAACGCGATTTGAGAAAAAAGCGGAATGTCATCGCCTCCGGCACCTATGGGATGCCCACCACCATCCCAATGCTCATCTAAACAGGCGATGCCGTTCGCGACGTCTTCAGAAAAGCCCATCGACAACGCAATATCGTGGCCTTGCTGACAGCGTGTTTCGAACAAGTCTTTGGTAACAGCATCCGTGTCCTTCAGAAAACCGGCAACAACTTTCAAACGGCGCGCAAAGGACTCATTTGGCGCGGCATTTTTCATCAAGAACGCAAGGCTTTGCTGAATAGATGTTCCTGCAATTTTCTGGTTTTGCTTGAAATTGATGTCGTCTGTCAGGAATAGCTGGCAGATGCGCGCGGCATTGGAACTGCATCCCAAATCCTTGAGCATCAGCGTGTAAAATAGGTCTGTCGCCTGCTCATCAGCTATGCCGAGTTCTGCGCCAATTGCCGTGCCAATATAGGCAACGCGCATGCAATGTCCCGGCGGCTGCCCTTCGGTCAAATCAAGCGCATGACTTAGCGCACTCAAAACCTCCCCCATGTGAAGGTCGCTGATGTTCATGTCTTGAAAGCTGGAATTCTGACGCATCAATGATTTTTGCGCCGAAGGTGTTTAAGATTTGGTATCGGCGCTTTTAGAATTTAGAGACAAATGCATGTAAACGCCCAAGTCTCGTAGCATGTCATATGAGGCAATTTCACTGCCCGAATAAGGGCCAACATGCTGAAAACCTTCGCCTTCATAAAGCGATACGGCCTCTTTCAGCGACGGGATGCTATCAAGGTACAAGTCGCTGGCGCCAAGCGAACGTGCCACGGCGATCACGTGGCGCACCAACTGTTTGCCGACCCCCAATCCGCGTGCCTCGGTGCGCAAATAAAGGCGCTTGATCTCGAATTTTGGCGGTCGCTGTGGTTTGAGAAAGATCATCCCCATCAGCATACCGTCATGCTCAGCCACAAAGCCACGCCCCTGCGGCAGAACGAACTTCTCGGGCGTTGCCATCATATTGGAGGTCGGTTCGGACGGGGGCATCGAGACATCAAAATCCTTCTTCAAATGCCCGCAAACAATACGAAAAAACTCCAGAACCATCGGCTCAAGCTCCAGCACCTCCGACACGCTGGTCAGTTCGCGAATCTGCACGTGCATTTCAGAACTTGCCCACCCGCCGCGCCGTTTGCATTGCCTTGGTGGCCTTGGCGACGTTTGGGTCAACCGGTTTGCCCTTTGACATCTTGCGCATGAAAAAGCGCATGCCATAGCGGATTGCCATGTTAATCAGACGGTTCGCGTTCATCTTGCTCTTCCTCTTCTGGTCTGGCGTCAGCATCATCACCTGCATCAAACATGTCGGTTTGATCCTCCGCGTCGTCCTCTTCGTCTTCGTCTACCTCAAACCCGGTGCCCGGCGGCGGTCGGTTTTCCAAAAGCCCGGCGGCCCTCAATTCCTTGAGCCCAGGCAGATCGCGCGCATTTTCCAAGCCGAAGTGATCAAGAAACTCCTGCGTGACCATATAGGTCACGGGGCGTCCGGGCGTCATCTTGCGACGACCGAACTTGATCCATTCCAACTCAAGCAGCTGGTCCACCGTGCCCCGGCTCACACTAACACCGCGAATTTCCTCTATCTCTGCTCGCGTCACCGGCTGGTGATAGGCGATGATGGCAAGGGTTTCGATCGCTGCACGGCTGAGTTTGCGGGTCTCAACCGTTTCTTTTTGCATTAAAAACCCAAGATCGGGTGCCGTGCGCATTGCCCAGGCATCATCCACTTTCACCACCGCCACGCCACGCCCTTCATAGCGTTTACGCAGATGTTCGACGGCTTCTTTGGCGTCCGCCCCGTGCGGCATGCGGGCGTTGAGTTCCGCGACACTTACGGGTTCGGCGGTGGCAAAAAGGATCGCTTCTACCATACGTTCCTGTTCCGCCATTGGCGGGGCCTCGAACAGGCTTTCGATCTGGTTTTCCGCTTCGGTCGTTTCCTCAGACACCGGCCACGGCCTTGATCTGGATCGGAGCGAACGTCTCGCTCTGGCGGATTTCCAGCTTGCCGGTTTTCACCAATTCCAAGGACGCGGCAAAATGGCTGGCGGTGGCCGAGCGGCGGCGGACGGGATCGGTCTCCCAGCCCTCGGGAAGGTAAGAGAGCAGGTCTGTCCATTCACCCGCGTATCCGATCAACCCACGCATCCGGTCAAGCGCCTGTTCCAGCGTCATCACGTGGGTGCGTTCCATCGTGTAGGGGCGGAAATCGTCACGCGTGCGGATGCGCGCATAGCCCTGCATCAGGTCCAGAAGCGTCGCGGTATAGCGCACCTTGCGGATGCGGGTGACATCCTCGGGGATGCCGCGCACAAAGAAATCACGGCCCTTTTGATCGCGCGCCATCAGTTTGGCGGCGGCTTCGCGCATGGCCGAAAGGCGCTCAAGCTGAAAGGCCAGATGCGCGGCCAGTTCCTCGCCCGATGGCCCTTCGTCAGCCGGATCAGGCGGCAAGAGCAGACGCGATTTCAGGAAAGCAAGCCAGGCGGCCATCACCAGATAGTCGGCTGCAAGCTCGATCCGCAGCGTGCGTGCACGTTCGATAAAGCCAAGATATTGCTCGGCCAACGCCAGAACGCTGATCTTGCGCAGATCAACCTTTTGGGTGCGTGAGAGCATCAAAAGCAGGTCAAGCGGGCCTTCGAACCCGTCGACGTCGATGATTAACGCCTCGGATGCAAGCCGTTCTTCGACATCGCCGAATTCCACATCGCCATCAGGCATTTTCTGCTCCCTCAATTAGGGCCGTAAACTCGGCTTGAAGGGCGGGAATGTCAATGTCTATTGGGGTGCGTCGCGCCTGCAACGCGGCGTCCGCGCGGCTTTGCGCCGCCGGGGTGAACAGCCCGGCTGCGGCCTCAGCAAGTGTTTCCATCTCGTCCAGATCACCGTTGCAATGCAGGACCAGATCACAACCGGCCATCAAAGCGCCTCGGGCCTTTTCAGAGAGCGTGCCGGAGAGCGCCCGCATCGAGATATCGTCAGTCATCAGAAGGTGGCAAAGTCCCAATTCCTTGCGCAGCAGGTGCACGCCAGTGGCGGACATGGTGACAGGCGCGTCCGGGTCAATTTCAGGCACCACAATATGCGCGGTCATCGCCATGGGCAGGTCGCCAAGGGCTTTGAAGGGCACAAAATCTGTCTGTTCCAGTTTAGACAGGGGAACATCTATTCTCGGCAAGGCTTTGTGGCTGTCCAGAGTGGCGCGCCCATGGCCCGGTGCGTGTTTGAGAACCGGCAAAACGCCTGCGTCCATAAGACCGTCAGCGCAGTGGCGCGCCATGGCCGTGACGGCTCTCGCATCCGTGCCATAACAGCGGTTTCGCAAAAACGGATGCGTCTCGGGCCAGGCGATATCCGCCGACGGTGCGCAATTGACGTCAACCCCATGCGCCATAAGCTCCGCCCCGATAAGCAGCCCCCGCAGGTACATCGCACGGGCAGAATTTTGTGAAAATTCTGGATCAATTTCTTTGCAGGAAAATGCCGCCACCTGATCCAACGGAGGCATCCATTCGGCCCAGTGGGGCGCGCGCATGCGCTGCACGCGCCCCCCTTCCTGATCAATCAGGATCGGCGCATCACGTCCGACAGAGGCGCGCAGCGCGGAGGTCAGCCGCCTGAGTTGGTCGGGCGTCTCGCAATTGCGCAGAAAAAGGATAAAACCCCACGGATCAGCCTGGCGGAAAAAGGCTGATTCCTCGGGGCTTAGTTCAGGCCCGGCGGGCGCGAGTATATACGCGCCCTGCCCCATTTACTCCTGCACAACAGGAATGCAGTTGGCCCCGTCAGCCACCAGAACCGCGCAAAAGCGGCGCGCATCGGCAAGATCAGTAAAGCCAGCGGCGCGCAAACGGTAAAACGAGCGTCCACCGGTCTTGGCTTCCTGCACCACCGGCTCCTTTCCAGCCAAATAGTCGCCGAATTGCGCCATCGCATTGCGCCATTCGACCTGTGCCACCTCTTCGCTTCCATAGGCGCCAAGCTGCACCAAACGTGTGCCCGAGGGGATGGTCGCGGCAACAATGGCACCTGTCTCGTCACGCGTCGGTGCGGCCGACACCAATTGCAGATTGGCAGGGCGCACTTGCGGGCGTGGAGAGATGGTGGGCACACCGGCAGCGGCTTCGATCTTTTGCACCGCCGGCTCAGGCTTCAACCCAAGCGCAAGGGCCACGGCCAGATCGGTCGCTGTCGGCTCAGAACCGCCAGACGCTCCTGCGATGGCCACGTCTTCGTCCTCAATTGTCAAAGACGAAATCTCCGGGTTGGCCACCGAGCCCTCTTCGGAGGCAAGCGGCAAAATCTCGGCGTCGTCCAAGATCTGCGGTGCGGCACTGATCACCAATGGGGCTTCGTCCAACACAGGCGCAGGTACTTCGACCGGCACCGGTGGCAAAGCTGCCATTGCCAGATCTTCGCCTTCGTCCAATGTCGTGGGCTGCGGCGCCAGAACCACTTGCTCGGTCAGCACGTCGTCTGCGCGCTCCTCCGCGATCCGGTTCACAGTCAGCCCCTGATACTCGCTTGCAATGCCGCCCGGGTCAGCCGGAGCCACCCGCATCGGGCCTTCGAGCGCGCGCACGACCGGCACGCCAGAGACATCGCGCACCCAAAGTTTCCAACCCCATGTGGCCAGTCCCGCGATCAACAGAATGGAAAGAAGGGCGCCCGCCCAATTCAGAAGGGCCGCCAGAGTCCCGCTCTCGGGCTGACCACCATAGTCATCAAAGTGAAGTGCCGCCATATTTTCATGCCTCATAAATGCCCCCGGTTGGCCCGGGTGGTCCGTCCTGCTCATGTCAACGCTGGCGGGGCACATTTTAGGATCAGTGCATTACCTCAACCAACGACGCGAACATGATAGCGAATCAGTTAAAAAATAACAACGGTTTCAAAGCGACATCGGGCGTTTTTCGCCGTTGCAGTTGACCAAATCGGCGCGCACACTCTCAATAATCCACTGCCAAGGAAGAATAGCATGCCCTTTACTGTTTATTTTCATGACATGGTTTTTGATGAAGATAGCGACTACGAAACAAAGCCAGAGTCTTACACCTATGAGAAACTCGTTCTTGGTGACGCAGACGGGCGGGCCGAAATTTTCGAGGAGCCTTCATCAGGTGTTTTGGCGGCATTTCGCGGCCAGGGCGTTCCGTCATATCTGAAATTGCGCCCCGAAGAAAAAGAGACCCTGAAGGTCTTCTTGCCCGCCATGAAAAATGCTGGCGCGCGACGCTGCCTGCTAAGCTATGACGGAGGCAACGACGAAGGCTTTGGCCAGTTAGACTCCTGTCACGATGCCAATGGCAATGAGATTGATCAGGAAACACTGGCTACTGATGAAGGGCTTCTTCGAACCATTGCACCGATGTTGGCCGAACAGCAAAAGAAAGCCAAAGAAAGCCCATTTTACAACGCCGCCAACGCTCTTACGCCGCAGGAATGGGCGAAAGGCATGCTGAAATACGAAGTGCCCGTGCTGACACTGTCCATATTGTTGGGCAGCGGCTATGGCACAGGCGAATATCAGCTTTACGGCCGCGCCACTCTTGACCTTGACGCCATGACCATCACCGATGACCCAAAGGCACCCTACCCGCATGGCTCATCCCTTTAAACATGCGGTGCGCTCGGCGCATCTGTTTGGTGGGGTGGCCGAGGATTATCTGGCGATCCACAACTGGTTTGATGAAAGCAAGGCGCATATCGGCGATCTGCGCCACCGCGCGCTGCGACACCATTCTGAAGGGATTTTCCTGTGCGAAAGCATCTTTGGCATCACGCTTGAAAACTCGGACGGGCGCAAAGTACCGGTGCGCACCGTTGGCGAACAACACGTGACAGATGACCTGGGCTGGGTCCCAAGCGTGAAAGACTGGCTGGAGAACATCCAGTTGCAGCCGTGGATGGGAAAGACGGGGTGGCGACCAGACAAGGAGGACGCGTCGTCGTGATCAAAGACGCGAGGCTGCCACCGATCCCAAATTTCCGCCTTCTGTTTCTCCGTGAAAATATCCGCGTTCGATTGGCCAAAAATTACACTCCATCGATCCAAAAAGACTAAAGTGTTGCGGCGACCCGTTGAAACCGCCGCGTACAGCGGACCTTGGCACCAATCACCTTGCCCTGCTTCGCTTTCGCCTTACGAGCGAAATTCCAACTCGGCCTGGCTTTGTCATAAAACCTTTACTTGCCGCGCGTGCGCACTTCGATACACCGAAGCAAGGCCAAGCGTGAGGGAAAAGGCAGATGGCGCGGATTGCACTGAACGGGTTGGGGCGGATCGGTAAACTGGCGTTGCGACGGCTGTTCGACCAAGGGCTTGGCGATCAGGTCGTCTTGATCAATGAGCCAACCAGCGATGCCGGGCAGCACGCGCTTTTGCTGGAGTTTGACACCGTTCACGGGCGCTGGCAGGGCGACATCTCGGCACATGATGGCGGGCTAACTGTCAATGGCCACACCATGGCCTTCACCCAGACCAACACGATTGAGGCCCTGCCGCTTTCAGAGATGGGCATCGATCTTGTGCTCGACTGCACGGGTGCGTTCAAAAACAACGATAAGCTTGCCCCCTATTATGCCGCAGGAGCCAAGAAGGTTGTCGTCTCTGCCCCGGTCAAGGAAGACAACGCGCTCAACCTTGTCTATGGCGTCAATCACGACCTTTACGATGCGGCGAAACACGACCTGATCACAGCGGCGTCTTGCACCACAAATTGCATCGCCCCGGTGGTGAAGGTGTTGCACGAAGAGATCGGGATAAGACACGGCTCGATCACCACTATTCACAACGTAACGAACACACAAACCATCGTCGACAAAGGCCACACGGATGCCCGCCGCGCGCGGTCTGCGCTAAACTCGCTTGTGCCGACCTCGACCGGATCGGCAACTGCCATCACGCTAATTTACCCCGAGCTTAAGGGGCGGCTCAATGGTCTGGCCGTGCGCGTGCCGCTGCTGAACGCCTCGCTGACCGATTGCGTCTTTGAGATGGAAAGCGCCGTGACCGCCGCGCAGATCAACGGGTTGTTCAACACGTGGTCACAAGGTCCGCTGAAGGGCATCCTCGGCTATGAAGACCGACCGCTTGTCTCGGCCGATTATACCAACGACGACCGCTCCACGATCGTTGATGGCCCCTCGACTATGGTGATCAATGGCACGCAGTTGAAGGTCTATGCGTGGTATGACAACGAGTGGGGCTATACCTGCCGCACGGTTGATATCGTCAAAATGGTCGGAAAGCAGATGTGATGGCAGGTCTGAAGGCCTATATCGCGGTCACCGCCGCTTATTGGGCCTTTATGTTGACCGATGGCGCGCTGCGGATGCTGGTGCTGCTGCACTTTCACACGCTTGGCTTTTCGCCGGTGCAACTGGCCTATCTGTTCCTGCTTTACGAGGTGATGGGCATTGTCACCAACCTCTCTGCCGGCTGGCTGGCGGCGCGGTTTGGGCTGACGTCCACGCTTTATGCCGGGCTCGGCTTGCAGATCGTGGCCTTGCTGGCGCTCTCGGCGCTGAATCCGGGCTGGCAGATTGCGACCTCGGTAGTATTCGTGATGCTGGTGCAGGGGCTTTCTGGCGTGGCCAAGGATCTGGCCAAGATGTCAGCCAAAAGCGCGGTGAAGCTGCTGGCACCTAAGGAGGATCAGAGCCTTTTTCGTTGGGTCGCCGTGCTGACAGGGTCAAAAAACGCTGTCAAAGGGTTGGGGTTTTTCATTGGCGCGGCCCTGTTGGGGCTGATCGGGTTCACGCCTGCCGTCCTTGCAATGGCGGTGGTTCTGGCGGTGATCTTGATCGCGGTCGTCGCCTTCATGCCCTCCGGCCTGCCCGGTGGCGTCAAGGGCACCAAATTTTCGGCGGTCTGGCCCAAGGACAAAAATATCCGGAACCTGTCACTGGCCCGCGTGTTTCTCTTTGCCGCCCGCGACAGCTGGTTCGTGGTGGGCATTCCGGTGTTTTTCTACGCCGTTCTGTCCGACGGTACACCCGAGAGTGCGCGGCGCGCGTTTTTCATGATCGGCACCTTCATGGCGGTCTGGATCATCCTTTATGGGATCGTGCAGGCGAACGCGTCGAAGCTTTTGGCGCGCGCCACCAAGACCGTGCCAGAAACCATTCAAGCCAATCTCCTCTGGGTTGGCTTGTTAACCTTCATTCCCGCAATCCTTACCGTTGCGCTGCTGTTGCAACCGCCGAGCATCGTCTGGATCGTAGTTTTTGGGTTGCTGGTGTTTGGTGCGGTTTTCGCGCTCAATTCCGCACTGCATTCTTACCTTATCCTGGCCTTCACCAAGCCCGAGCGTGTCACGATGGATGTGGGTTTCTACTATATGGCAAACGCCTCTGGCAGGTTGTTGGGAACTTTTCTGTCGGGTGCGAGTTATCAGGTTGGAGGCGTTGGAGCCTGCTTGGGCGCGTCGGCTTTTCTGACAGCGCTCAGTTGGCTTTCAGCCCGTCGCATCGGATGAAAAACACCCGCGCCACAAATTTCAAACAAATTCACCTAATTTAATGATTTGGTCAGAAATCATGGTGCACCCTTGGCTTACCAAAGCCGGAGGACACGCATTGAATTGGGCAGATATTGAAGAAAACTGGGCGTCGGTCGTTGACCTGATTGTCTACCACTTCCCCTATACGGAGCGGATGGAGCTTATGAAAATTGGGGGCGAGTTAACGTCATTCGCCCGATATCTGGCAGGCGTCCACGATCTGACCCTGAAGGAAGCACTGGAGGCGGTTGAATTCATCCTGCTCAGGGATGGGGTTGTGCCGCAGCGCATCTCAAAGGCCGCCTAGCCCATCGAGGTGACCCACAACAGGCTGGCGTCATCATCGCTGGTTGAGATCACATTGTGGCCCATTGCGGCATCGTAATAGGCGCTGTCGCCGCGCCGCAGATCGACTGGTTCGTAAAACTCGGTAAAAAGCGGCACGGTGCCGGTCAAGACGTACAAAAACTCTTCGCCGTCGTGGCGCACCCAACCGTCGAACTCGTCGATCGAGCGCGCACGCACGCGGGTGTGATAGGGGAGCATCGCCTTTTTGGTCAGTGAATTGGCCAGCAGAACATGCTCATAGGTGACCGTGGCAAGGGGGTGCCCCTCACCTTTTTTGGTCACCGAGTACCGCCCGGTCACCTGGTCCTTGGCGGGTGGCGTGAAAAGTTGCGGCACAGAAATGCCAAGCCCGGTGGCAAGTTTTTTCAACCCATCAAACGTGGGCGACATTTGCCCATTCTCAATCTTCGGCAAAGTCGACCGCGCCATCCCGGCCTTTTTAGCCGCCTGCTCTAACGTCCAGTCGCGTTGCTTGCGCAAGTCACGCACACGCTCGCCCAGGTCCAGCGGCTGCGGATCAGCGGCTTCGGCGTTAGACGCGCGCGCCAGTCGGATCAATGCGGGTTCGGTATCGCGAGACATGAAACGCTATAAGCCGCCGCACCCCTGACTTGCAACCAAACGTGGTCCTGATACGCCAAAGCTTATGGAGGCAATCGACGACAGACGCGGGCCTGACGTGTCGCCAGAGCGGCTTAATCTGACGCGCCATGTGCTGTGGTCGGCGGAAGGTGTCGACGACAAAGCGGCTTTGCTCGTGATGACGCCAAATCGGGTTCACACTTGGCCATATGAAACCTTACGCGCCTTGGTGCTTCAAACCGCCGGTGGTTTGCTGCAGGCGGGGATGCGCCCGGGTCAAAGGCTTTTGATGCGCCTTGGAAATACGCCGGATTTTCCAATCGTTTTTCTGGGAGCCGTTGCAGCAGGGATTATCCCCGTTCCGACATCGGCTGCACTGAACCGCGCCGAAGTGAGCAAACTTGCCGCCGTCCTGTCCCCGGATGCCGTGGTGACCGCTGGTTCTGTGCCCTTGCCCGACACCTGCGGCGTGGACTTTTCACCCGATGATCTGAGGGATGGTCCGCCAATCAAGGCCTTTGCCGACACGCGCGCCGACGATCCGGCCTATATCGTCTTTACCTCCGGCACCTCTGGCACGCCCACCGGCGTTGTCCATGCCCACCGCGCGATTTGGGCGCGGCGTGCGATGATTGCGGGCTGGGAAGGCCTGACCAAAGACGACCGAATACTGCACGCTGGCGCGTTCAACTGGACTTACACCCTTGGCACCGGCTTGCTTGATCCGTGGTCGGTTGGGGCCACAGCGCTTGTTTTGGGCCAAGATTCGGGGCCTGACACCATCCCCGAGTTGGCCAAACGGAACCGGGCGACCATCCTGGCTGGTGCGCCAGGCATCTTTCGCAAGCTGAACGGGATGGACATGCCCGACCTGCCCGATTTGCGACACGCGCTTTCTGCCGGTGAAAAGCTGCCCGAAACGGTGCGTGCGAAGTGGACGGCCAAAACAGGCACCGACATTCACGAAGCCTTCGGCCAATCGGAATGTTCGACCTTCCTTTCCGGCGCGCCTCACCGCCCTGCCCCTGCGGGCACCGTCGGGTTTGTCCAGCCCGGCCGCGCCGCCGCAATTCTTGGCCAGGCGGGCATCGCCCCACGCGGAACACTGGGGCGCATCGCCGTCCACCGCAGCGATCTTGGCCTGATGCTTGGTTATCTCGGGCGCGAAGCCGCGCCGCAGGAGTGGGTGGCAACCGGCGATCTGGGTGTAATGCGCGAAGACGGTGCGGTCGAATATCACGGGCGCGCCGATGATGTGCTGACCTCGGGCGGGTTTCGCCTCTCGCCGATTGAGATCGAAGAGGCGATGCATCAGCATGCAGGCATTCAGGAAGCTGCGGCGGTGGACTTCCAGCTTAACGCTGATACGCGGGTGATTAAACTATATTTTACAGCCTCTTACGACATCGACGAGGCAGAGCTGCGGGCGCATGCGCAAGCCCATCTTGCCGCTCAGAAGTGCCCCAGACTCTACGAACGCCTTGATCACTTGCCGCGTAATTCGAACGGAAAGCTATTGCGAAAGAACCTCAGGACTGCGAACGAAAGCCTATGATCAAACTTGATATTCTCTCCGACCCGATTTGCCCGTGGTGTTACATCGGCAAGGCCAATCTTGACCGCGCCCTTGAGGCACACCCCGACCATCCGTTCGAAATTGAATGGCATCCGTTTCAATTGAACCCCGACATGCCATCTGAGGGCATGGACAGGCGCGCCTATCTTGAAACCAAGTTTGGCGGCAAGGAAAACGCCGTGCAGGTCTATTCCCGGATTGAGGAGGCAGCCGTTGCGGCGGGTCTGGCGATCAACTTCGAGGGCATCAAACGCACGCCCAACACGATCAATGGACACCGGTTAATCCATTGGGCCGGGCTGGAGGGGCGGCAGACGGCGGCTGTTTCGCGGCTTTTCAAAGCGTACTTCGAAGAGGGGGCCGATATCGGCGACGATACCGTCTTGCTTGATATCGCCGAGGGGATCGGGCTGGACCGCGCGATGATTGAACGGCTGCTGTCCACGGATGCCGATCTGGAAGATATCCGTGCCCGTGATGCCCACGCGCGCGATCGCGGCGTGACCGGTGTGCCGACCTTTGTGATCGCCAACCAGCACGTCGCACCGGGCGCGCAGCCGACCGAACTTTGGACGCAAGTGATCGCTGATCTTGCCGCGCAAGTTGACGGTGGTTCTGACCCGTCGTGAGCACGCCAAAGTCGCCCCTGTCGCGCGCCGAGCTTGTGGCCTTGCTGGCCATGATGACCTCGACCGTGGCACTTTCGATAGACGCGATGTTGCCGGTTTTGCCGCAAATCGGTGCGGCGATCAGCCCCGGCGACGTGAACCGCGCACCGCTCATCATTGCCGCTTTCGTGTTGGGCATGGGGGCGGGCACGTTTTTTACCGGCCCGCTTAGCGACGCCTTCGGGCGGAAACCCGTCGCGGCCGGTGGAGCACTGATCTACATCATCGCCGCGTTGGTCTGTGCGGCCTCCCCCACGCTTGAGACCATGCTGGTCGCCCGCGCTGTTCAGGGGCTGGGAGCTGCGGGGCCGCGCGTGGTGGCCATCGCCCTTGTGCGCGACCTTTACAAGGGGCGCGAGATGGCGCGCACGGTCAGTCTGGTGATGATCATCTTCATGCTGGTGCCGATCCTTGCGCCCTCGATGGGCGCGGCCATTGCCTGGGGCTTTGGCTGGCGAGCGATTTTCTATTCGTTTGCGATATTTTCAATTCTTTCAACCGCATGGCTGCTTTTGCGCCAGCCAGAGACGCTGGCGGTTGAAAACCGCAGGCCGTTTCGCGCCAGTGTGCTGGTGCAGGGCGTAAAAGAGGTTCTGACCCACCGGCAGGTGGTCTTGGGCATCGCCGTTCAAACCCTTGTCTTCGCGGTGTTGTTTGCGACCCTGATGTCAACGCAAGCCGTGTTTGATCAGATCTTCGGTTATGCTGCGAGCTTCCCGCTTTGGTTTGGCCTGATCGCCCTGATCTCCGCGGCGGCCCCGCTGCTGAACTCAGTCATCGTTATGCGCTTGGGCATGCGCGAGGTGGTGAAGTGGGCGCTGGTCGTCCAGGCCCTTGCCACCGTGTTCTTTCTTGCGCTGGTGATGACGGGTGCACCAGCGGCCCCCGGTATGTTCGCGGCCACTTTCGCATGGCTGACGCTGATCTTCTTTATGGCCGGGCTTTGTATCGGCAATGCCAGCGCCATCGCGCTGGAGCCGATGGGGCACATGTCGGGGATGGCCGCGTCTGTGGTCACCGCCGCCTCGACCCTGCTCAGCGCGCTTTTGGCGGCCCCCGTGGCGCAGGCGTTTAATGGCACGATGCAACCGCTGGCGCTGGGTGTGCTGGCGTTCAGCATTCTGGGGCTGGCGGCAATCCTTGCGGTACCGCGCGGAACCTAGTCCTTGCCCCAGCCATGCGACTGCATTTCGCGCAGGCGGCTGGCGGTGCGCTCGAACTCGAAACTGCCCTCGCCTTCGATGTAAAGCCGTTCGGGAATGTCGGCGGCAGAGGCGATCAGCCGCACACGCGCCTCGTAAAGCGCATCAATCAGAATCACAAAGCGGCGCGCCTGGTTGTAGTTCTCGGACGACAGCCGCGGAATGTCTTCAAGGATCAAGACCCGCAACGCTTCGGCAATTGCCAGATAATCGGCAGGCCCAAGGGCGGCGCTGCAAAGCTCGTAGAAAGTGGCGCGGCCAACACCGCTGCAGAACTGCGGGATGACCACGTCTCGTGCGTTGACGGTCAGCGTCAGCGGCTGCGTGAACCCACCGCTCAGGTCTTGCCAGATCGCGTCCAAAGCCGTCCGCGCCGTACCATCGGCGGGGTGAAAGTAGGTTTGTGCGCCCTGCAACCTGTCCTGCCGGTAATCGCGCGGCGAGGTCAGGTGATGCACCACCATCTTGGTTTTCAAAAGCTCGATGAACGGAACGAAAAGCGCGCGATTCAACCCGTCTTTATAAAGATCATCCGGTACCCGGTTTGAGGTGGTGACAATGGCGATCCCGTCGGCCAGAAGCGCCTCAAAGAGCCGCCCAACGATCATCGCGTCGGCAATGTCGGTAATCTGCATTTCATCAAGGCACAAAAGGCGCAAACCCTGCGATAATTCCTCGGCCACGGGTTTCAGCGCATCTTTCGTCTCGGTTTGTCGTGCTTTGTGCAGCCGGGCCTGCACATCCTGCATAAAGGCGTGGAAATGCACCCGGCGCGTGCCGTCGTCTTTCATCGTATCGTGGAACAGGTCCATCATCATCGACTTGCCGCGCCCCACGCCGCCCCAGATGTAAAGCCCAGAGATCGGGTCGGGTTTGCTGCCAAAAAGCATCGCACCCAGCCCCTTTTTCGACGGTGCCTTGTCCAAAGCCGCGGCAAGACGGTCAAATTCGGGAAGAACGCCTCGCTGGGCGGCATCGTCTTCGATCGATCCGGCTTCGATTAGGTTTTCATAGGCCTCGGTTACAC
>JABDJX010000167.1 GCA_013003245.1 Silicimonas sp.
GGCGTGATGGGGGGCGCGGAAAGCGGCTGTACCGATGAGACGGTGAACGTGTTCCTTGAAAGCGCTTATTGGGACCCGATCACGATTGCGCACACGGGCCGCAAGCTGAAGATCAACTCTGATGCCAAGTATCGGTTCGAGCGTGGCGTTGACCCGCAGTTCACGCTGCCGGGCCTTGAGTTGGCGACGCAGATGGTGCTGGATCTGTGCGGCGGCGAAGCATCTGAGGTTGTGACCGCTGGCGCTGTGCCGGATGTGACGCGCGCCTTCAAGCTGGACACGGCACGGTGCTCGTCGCTGGTGGGCATGGACATACCTGCTGAGACGCAGCGCGCCACGTTGCAGGCGCTTGGCTTTACTTTGGACGGCGACATGGCGACCCCGCCAAGCTGGCGCGGCGACGTGACAGACGAGGCGGATTTGGTGGAAGAGGTCGCGCGCATTGCGTCGCTGACAAATCTTGAGCCCAAACCCATGGCACGCGCCGATGCCGGTGTGCCCAAGCCGATCCTGACGCCCTTGCAAAAGCGCGAGCAAACCGCGCGGCGCACGGCGGCGGCTTTGGGGTACAACGAATGCGTGACCTACAGCTTTATCGATGAGGGCTCTGCCACGCTTTTCGGTGTGGACATGGAGGCCAACCGCGTGGCCAACCCGATCAGTTCCGAGATGACGCATATGCGCCCCGATTTGCTGCCGGGCCTGTTACAGGCGGCGGCGCGCAATCAGGCGCGCGGTGTGTCGGACATGGCCTTGTTCGAAGTGGGCGCAGCCTTCAACGGTGGAGAGCCGGGCGAGCAGTACCTGCAGGTAACTGGTTTGCTCATTGGTCGCACGGGGCCGAAGGATGTGCACGGTGCCAGCCGCGCGGTGGATGTCTTTGATGCCAAGGCAGATGCCGAGGCGGTGCTTGCCAGCATCGGTGCCCCTGCAAAGGCGCAGATTTTCCGCGACACGGCTGCATGGTGGCATCCGGGGCGTTCGGGTCGCATGGGGCTCGGGCCGAAAAAGACGCTTGCTGTCTTTGGCGAGGTGCACCCCAAAATCCTCAAGGCAATGGACATCAAAGGGCCTGCTGTGGGCTTTACCATCTGGCCAGCCGAAGTGCCGTTGCCGCGTAACGCAGGCGCATCTCGCGGAGCCTTGGCGATCAGCGATCTGCAGGCGGTCGAGCGTGACTTTGCCTTTGTTCTGGATACTGATGTTGAGGCGCTCAATGTGGTCAATGCGGCAGCAGGCGCGGACAAGGCACTTATTGAAGAGGTGCGGGTCTTTGATGAGTTTGTCGGTGGCTCTTTGGGCGAAGGCAAGAAATCCTTGGCCATAACGGTGCGCATACAGCCCTCTGAAAAGACGCTGACCGACGAAGACATCGAAGCCGTTAGCGCGAAGATCGTCGACAAAGTGACCAAGGCGACCGGTGGCACGTTGCGCGGTTAAGTCTGCACGCAAAGGATTGGTTCGGCGCGAAAAAGCTTGCGCCGAATCGTATTTTCACGCTAATCGCCAATCCTCGCAGTTTTGGAGAGCACCCATGTTTGTGCTTCACACCCCTTTGGGCGCGACAGACGCCCACCGATAACTGCCTCGAAGTTTAAGCTGTTCGGGGCGTAATTTCTTTTGCCCCGACAGTCCAATGACACCCGAAAACATCGCATTTATCCGGCAGTGTTTGCCGGCAACATTCACCATGCCGTACTTTGCCGACCGCGAAAGCGCCTGGCTGCTTCATCGCGCCTTGCCTGCGCCTTTGGCGGTCCGGGACGTGCGCAAAAGTATCTTTGGCAAATTGCTTGATCGTCCGTCGATCAAGCCGGTCATCGCCCAATCCGGCGGCGTGCTGGCGCGTGAAAATTTCGAAGTGATGGCCACCGCTGATCTGTTGGCAACCGGTTGCTACAAAGCCTCGGCCGCGGGGCTTGATGAAGCCGTTTTGCGTCCTTGGTTCGACTTTTCGTTGAGTTTCACGTCTTGGGGCACCAGCGGCTATTGGCAATGGAACCAAACAAGCCGCAAAGGCGGTAACCTTGTTGTTCAGCTTGGATTTCCAAGCCAGCACGCGCGTCTCATGGGTCGGTATCTCGGGCGGAATATCCGCAAGGAGGTCGAGTATCCAGACCATCCGATCCGCGAGGTCGGGTGCCCGACACTGGCGTGGGCGCGTTTGGATGTCGATCTGGACGCAGGCGTTGTTCTGATTGAAGAGGTACAAAGCGACTGGCTGCGCAATGTCTCTGGGCGGATTCGACACATGCGCCGCCGCGCTCCGCGCTCGCGCGCTTTGAAGCACATGGAACGGTATGATTTTCAGTTGCGCGAGGCTTATGCGCGGATGTGGCCAAGAGCGATGTTGTTTGCAGCACTTCATGTGGCGGTCGATCATTTGGGGTGCCGTACTGTTTGGATGCACACACCGGAAAGTGGGGTTGCGCTGAAGCGCATTTCTGGCAGGCTTCCTCCACGCTCGCTTTACACGGATTTGCCGAAGGCGTTTTGTTTTGAGCTGGTGCACGATGCCCCATCATTTCTGGTGCGGCCGTGCCGCAGAACGCTGTCGCTTTTGGAAAACAAGGCGCAACCTTTTTTCTGGAAACTTGCGATATGAGTGGGTTCAAACCCTTTGCTTTGGTCGGTTTTGCGATAAGTTATCGTGGAAAAGGAGACACGCAATGACGCTAAACGTTTATCTTTCCGGCGAAATTCACACCGATTGGCGTGAACAGATTATCGAAGGCTGCAAGGGGCTGGATGTGGCGTTTTCGTCGCCCGTGACGGATCATGCGGCATCAGACGATTGTGGTGTGGCAATCCTTGGGGCCGAAGATGACAAGTTCTGGCACGATCACAAAGGGGCCAAGCTGAACGCCATCAGAACACGCCGTGGCATTGAGCAGGCTGACTTGGTCGTGGTGCGCTTTGGTGAGCAGTACAAGCAGTGGAACGCTGCGTTTGATGCAGGCATGGCCGCCGCTTTGGGGAAATCGGTGATTGTGCTCAGTCGGCCCGAGCATCAGCATCCGCTGAAAGAGGTGCATGCAGCCGCTTTGGCTGTTGCAGAAAAGCCCGAGCAAGTTGCGCAAATGCTGCGCTATGTTTTGGAAGGTGTTTTGCCTGTTTGAGAATTGCGCAGTAGTTTGCCGTTATCAACCTATGCGTGTGTTTAATGTGCGAAATGACGATAATGCAGTTAATTTCCCATTGAAATAACTAGATTTGTGAACATTAGTGACCCGGCAAGCGCGCTAGGTGCGTTGCGCGTTAAAGGGGCGAAACAGCCTCGACCTGGGAACTAAAGGAGGGGCATGATGCTCAACGAATTTAAGGACTTTATCGCCAAGGGCAATGTCATGGACATGGCCGTTGGTATTATCATTGGTGCTGCATTTACAGCGATCGTGACCTCGCTTGTTGGCGATCTGATAAATCCAATCATCAGCCTGTTCATGGGTGGTATTGATTTTTCTGGCATGGGTGTTCGCCTGAGCGAAGGTGAAGACGGGGCTGTCTTTGCCTATGGTAACTTCATCATGGCGCTGATCAATTTTCTGATCATTGCTTTTGTGGTTTTTATGTTGGTGAAGATGGTGAACAAGGTGAAAGACGCTGCAGCGGAGCCGGAAGAAGAGGCGCCTGAAGAGCCCAAGGGCCCGACGCAGGAAGAGCTGTTGATGGAAATTCGCGATGCGTTGAAAGCCAACGGCTAACTATTAATCATCACAAAATGAGAAAAGGCCCACCTATTCGGCGGGCCTTTTTGATTCAATTGACGGGTTCAAGACCGTCTGGTTTGCCGACAACGACAAACCGTAAGTCTTCGGGCCGGTAGATGCGTTTGACGACGCGCTCGATGTCCTTGAGCGTTACCGCGTTCACCTTGTTATTGCGCTCGTTGACGTACTCTGTGCCCAGCCCTTGGGCCTGCATGCTGACCAGAATACCCGCGATCCGCCCGTTGCCGTCAAAGCGCAGCGGGTACGAGCCTGTCATGTAGGTCTTGGCTTCCTCCAACTCGGTAGCTGTCACACCGGTTTTGGCAACGCGTGCCCACTCATCGCGGATCACCTCAATCGCCTCTGCGATCCGGTCATTGGCCGAGGCAAGCTGACCTATGATCAGGTCAGCATGCTCGAAGTTCGCGATGTAAGAGCCCACACTATAGGTTAAGCCGCGCTTCTCGCGCACCTCGTCAGACAGGCGGGATTGGCGGCCAAAGCTTCCGAAGATTTGGTTTGCGACGAAGGCGGGAAAGAAATCCGGATCGTCACGATCAATGCCACTGTGTCCAAAGACGGCGACAGACTGCGGAGTGTCAAACTCGATAACGGTCACACCCCCGGTCAGTTGTACTTCGGCCGGTCCGGGCAATGCAGGTCCGGACTCGGGCA
>JABDJX010000171.1 GCA_013003245.1 Silicimonas sp.
GCACGGGCCGGACGAAGTGCGGTTTGCAGTCGAGATATTAGATCAGGTTGAGGCCGCCCTTGGTCTTCCGGCAAACACCGTCAAACTCGGGATCATGGATGAAGAGCGCCGCACAAGTGCGAACCTCAAAGAATGCATCCGCGCCGCGCGCCATCGCGTTGCATTCATCAACACCGGGTTCCTTGATCGCACGGGTGACGAGATCCACACCTCGATGGAAGCGGGCCCCATGGTGCGCAAGGGCGAGATGAAGAACGCTGCCTGGATTTCCTCTTACGAGGACCGCAACGTCGATATCGGCTTGGCCTGCGGGCTTTCGGGCAAGGCACAGATCGGAAAGGGCATGTGGGCAATGCCGGATCTGATGGCCGATATGCTGGCGCAGAAATCGGGTCACCCCGAAGCCGGGGCCACCTGTGCATGGGTGCCGTCGCCCACGGCTGCCACCTTGCATGCAACACATTACCACACAGTAGATGTGCTGAACCTGCAGGCGCGTATGGCCGCCAGTGGCCCTCGCGGCACGCTTGGGGACCTTTTGACCATTCCGCTTGCAGGCAACCCCGACTGGAGCGACGCGGACATTGCCGAAGAGATCGAAAACAACGCGCAAGGCATCCTTGGCTATGTGGTCCGCTGGATTGATCAGGGCGTGGGATGCTCCAAGGTGCCTGACATCAACGATGTTGGCCTGATGGAAGACCGCGCGACCTGCCGCATCTCGTCTCAGGCGCTGGCAAACTGGTTGCACCATGGCGTGGTCAGCGAAGATCAGGTGATGGAGGCGATGAAGAAGATGGCGGCCAAGGTCGATGCGCAGAACGCGGGCGATCCGCTTTATCGCCCGATGTCCCCGGGTTTTGACACGATTGCCTTTAAAGCTGCCTGTGATCTGGTATTTGAAGGGCGGGCGCAGCCCAGCGGTTATACCGAGCCTGTGCTGCACCGTCGTCGGTTAGAGTTGAAAGCCGCCAGTTGAGCGGCGCTGACACGTAAAACAACAAGGATCAACACCCATGCCAGAGATCAACCTGTCAAAGGCCCGCAGCATCGTGCGCGGCATCATCAAAAAAGGCCGCGAGATGGAGCTTAAGCCGCTTTCGGTCGTGGTTCTGGACACGGGCGGGCATCTCAAGGCGTTTGAGCGCGAAGATGGTGCAAGCCCGGGTCGGTTCGAGATTGCGCGCGGCAAGGCCTATGGTGTGATCATGACGGGGATGACCGGCTCGGCCCTGATGCAACGCGCGGAAGATCAGGCGTATTTCGTTACGGCCCTGAATGGTGCATTCGGTGGTCAGGTCGTGCCTGTGCCCGGCGGCGTGCTGGTACGCGACAGTCGCGACCGGATCGTGGGAGCCGTTGGGGTGACGGGTGATACCTCTGACAATGACGCCGCTGCTGCTGTTGCGGCGATTGAAGCGGCAGGTCTGAAAGCCGAGGCCTGACATTCTTTTGCCGCCATTTAAGGGTAAATGCACAAAAGCTGTGCGTTTCCCTTGCTGGTGTGCGCCTAAGGTTGCACCATATGTTGATCGGGAAGGCGCCTGGCATATGTTGAAGCGTGGGCGTTAAAGGTGACGGAATGACAAAGCCGGTTGTTGGAGTGATCGGGAGCAACTACCTGATCGACGAACAATACAGTGTGCACATCGGAAGTGCGATGTGCGCCGAGGCCGTGGCCGAAGTAAGCGGGGCCATGCCTTTGGTCGTGCCAGCCGATCCCAACCTTGTGGATGTCGATGTGTTGCGGGCCACCTGTGATGGGTTCTTGTTCACCGGTGCACGCGCCAACATTCACCCTGAAGAGTACGGCGAAGCGGCCACGGAGGCGCACGGTGCTTTTGATCGGGGGCGCGATGCGGTAACGCTCAAGCTGATCCGCGAGTGCATTGCAGCAGGCCAACCTATTCTGGCGATTTGCCGCGGCTTTCAGGAATTGAACGTCGCCATGGGCGGCACCCTGCACCCTGAAATTCGCGATCTGGACGGTCGGATGAACCACCGCATGCCGCCTGATGGGACGCAAGAAGAAAAGTTCGCCTTGCGCCACGATGTGACCGTGACCAAGGACGGTGTGTTTCACAAGGTGTTCGGCAGTGCTGTCGTGCGCACCAACACGCTGCACGGGCAGGGGATCAAGCAAAAAGGTGAGCGGATCGTGATCGATGGCACCGCTCCTGATGGCACACCAGAGGCGATTTATGTCGAAGGCGCTCCGGGGTTTTCATTGGGCGTGCAATGGCACCCCGAATATCGCGCGGCAGAAGACCCGGTGTCGCGCCCGCTTTTCGAGGCGTTTGGCATGGCCGTCAAAGCGTGGTCTGCAGGTGAACGCCCGGATCGGCTGAGAAGCGCATAGTCACCAAAGCACTGGACGAACATGGTTTCGGTTGTCAGGCTCGGCGCGCAATCCGCTGACCACAGGTGACCTTCATGAAACGCTCTGACATCAACGACATCATGGCGCAGGCTGACGACCTGATCCGCCATCATGGCTTCACCCTGCCGCCCTTTGCCTATTGGTCGCCGGAGGATTTCCGCGCGCGCGTTCAGGCCGGGCCAGCGCGCCGGATTGCCGAGGCGCGCATGGGCTGGGACATCACCGATTATGGCAAGGGCGCGTTTGATACGCTGGGCCTTTTCCTTTTCACTCTGCGAAACGGCCTGCTTGCCGATCTGCAGCGTGGGCGCGGTATGGTTTACGCCGAAAAGCTGCTGATCAGCCGTCAAGATCAGCTAAGCCCGATGCATACGCATATCATCAAGTCCGAAGATATTATCAACCGGGGAGGGGCAAACCTGATCGTGGAGCTTTATGGTTCTGATGACGTTGGTAGCTTTGCCGAGGACAAAGGCGGCATGGTGCGTTGCGACGGCTTGGATCGCCCGTTCAGCCCCGGCGAGAAACTGGCGTTGGCTCCGGGCGAAAGCGTCACGCTGAACCCCGGTGACTGGCACGCGTTCTGGGGCGAGGGGGGCGATGTACTGATTGGCGAGGTCTCGACCGTTAATGACGACGAGACCGATAACATCTTCCGCGAGCCCCTGGGTCGGTTTGCCGAGATCGAAGAAGACGTGGCACCGAAGCACCTGTTGGTCAGCGACTATCGCCAGTATTTTGGAACGTGAACGCAGGCATGAAAGACACCAAAGGAATGGCTGCCACGCTGGTAATTCTAGGTACACAGGGCGTGTCCGCTCAAAGTGCAGAGGGACTGGACGTGGAAGCACTCGTGCCGATTAACAGTTTCAGGGGGTGTGCGCTTTGCCCAAAGATGATTGTTATTCCGCCGGGTACGTTCATGATAGGCGAAAGCTGGGCCCCAGCCTTCGTATGATCGTGGTATCTAATCTGGACATTTTGGAATTTCCAGTCTGGCCCAATTCTTTAGTTGGTGCGGTGAACCGCAAGCGTCTTACATCGCCATAACCATCGCGCGCGCTTCATGCGGTTTTACGCAGAGGCGGCTGGCAGGACCATAACTTCCGATGTTGCTGCGCAACTCGGGGAACAGCCTGAACACCTCGGCGCGTGCCGCGTCTTCGATTGAATCAAGCCCCACACCACCTGGATAAAAGCTTTCGCTTGGCGCACCATTGGCGATCACGATCTGGTGGCGGTCAAAAAGCATGTGCACGTAGGTGACCATTCCGCCGTACTCGATCGTTACATTGCAATCATCGACCAGCGACTTGGCCGGTGCCAGCACTTCGCGTTCGCCAAAGTGCAACTGCGCGCGGTGGCCCGAGCAGATCATCCGGTGTTGCGGCGAGACCAACAATTCGCGCGTGTTGCCGATGGCCCCGCGCAGAAAACGCACAGGCGCAAGCGATCCGCTGGCGCGCACGGTTTCCTTGCCAATCCAGCGGATCGGCTGCGGCCCGTCATCTGCGGTCAGAACAATGTCGCCAGCCTCTAGCGTATCAATCCGTCGTTCGCCCAAAGGTGTGCGGATCAGCGTGCCTGCGGTAAAGCAGATGATGTTTTCAATCTCGGAGAAGGTAACGATTGTCCCGTCGGTCAGGGTCGCCGTGCCCGAGAAACCGCCGGCGGTATCGTCAGAATTGCTGTAGACGATTGACCCCGGTTCCAGCAGACCCGAAAGATCAAGTGTATCGCCCGTCGTCTCTCCGCCTTCACCGCCGATGATTGTGACCGAGCCACCAGACAGCTCGGACGGATCGAACTGAAACAGATCGTCTCCGTCTTCACCGTAGGCAATATCAAGGTCGCCTGCGAAAAGCGTGTCGTCGCCGACACCGCCATAAAGCGTATCGGGATCGCCGGTGATCGGGATCGTCTCGAAATGGATGTCGGTATAATAAATCAGCTGCCCGGCGGTGTCGGCGTTGGAATAAGCAATTTCGATGCGCTCAACCGGCCCCGCAATTTCCACAAGCGCCGATCCGCTGGCGTCCGCGCCTGACTCACCACCCGGCCCTGCAGTGATCGTGTTGCCCGAAACCGTATCGTTGCCCGCCGGTGTGATCGTGACCGGCACTTCATTTCCGTCCGCATCAAAGGCGGTGATAGTCAGCACATCCTGCCAGCCGCCGGTATCGATATCGTTGATCCGGAACGAGACATTTTGAACCTCGTCGGTCATCTCCGACCCGGCTGTCGTCGAGAATGTCAGGATCGTGGTGGCCGTCAGACCCAAGCCTGCCCCGGTGATTTCCAAGGCCGAAGTTGAGCTGAAAGGCTCGCCCGTTTCGGTATATTGCGTGGCGTTTGATTCTACCGTGGCATCGGTAAAGTTTCCGGTATTCTGGATCAGGACGTTGACGTCCATCAATCCGGTGTTCTGGGTGAAGCCAAGGCCGATGCTGGCCTCATCCGCGCCTTCGGCACTCCAGTTTAACGACTCCGCTTGCGAAGTGGCTGGAGTGCCCTGGCCACCCCGGATGACATCGTCGCCATCGCCGCCGAAAAGTTCGTCTGCGCCAAAGCCGCCGATGATGGTGTCGTTGCCGTCACCACCATAGACGGTGTCGTCGCCTTCAAGCGCATCGATGCTGTCGTTTCCGGTGCCGGACGGGGACGTGTCTTCGCCGCCGTATATGATATCGTCAGATGCCGTTCCAAGAAGCGGTTGATCGTCGCCGGTCGTGCCGAAAATGGGGGTCTGGTATGGCGGTGCAGAAAAGACCGAGGCGGTCACATAGTTTTGAATCGGCCCATCGTCAGGCACAAAGTAGACACTGCCGTCTGTGCCAACATAATAAGTGCCGTCCAAAACGACGTTATTATAGTTCTGGCCGGCGATGCGACCTCTGAACAACCACTCACCTGCGCCAAGGATCTGGTCAGTTGTGAAGGTGACTTCGCCTTCGACGATTGTGTCGCCTTGACTGAGAATGCCGTCGCCGAGGGAAACTAGAAAGCCGGTTGGCATACCTAACCCTCTCGGCTCAGCAAAACGAACGACGCAAAGGTCGTGAACGCTTCACCATGTGGCAGAAACAAAAGCGCATAGGTGTGAAAAACACCGTCGCTGCATGTTGCGCGATAGCCGTCAGGCATCCAACTACTCTCTAATGAGCGGACGAACCGCTCCCCCCAGTTTCTTTTTTATCAGGACAGTCCTGGCAGATTGGCAGCTGCGTGGCAGAATCCCTTTCGTGCGAATTTGCACGTCAGGCACCTGTTAAGCAAGTTTTAAGGAATTTTTTTGGCGCATTTTGGCTGAATTCGGCGCAGGCTTGCAAAGTCATGCAAAGCTTCCCGTCTGAGGTGTGCCATGTACGCTCTTTTCGCTGTCGCTAAGTTGGATTCATGTAACAATGAGGCATGAGAAAACTCGACTATCCGCCGTTGTGGCTTTTGGTTTGCGTCTTTGTCGCCTGGAGCTTCCAGGGACCCTTGCCAGAGATATTTTGGCCCGGTGTGAGCCTGCTGATCGTTGCCGCTTGGATAACAATTGCGTCTTTGGCGGCGTTTAGGCGCGCTAGGACAACGATTATCCCGCATCAAAAACCAGCCGCTCTTATCACCGACGGCATCTACCGCTTTTCGCGAAACCCGATTTATCTGGCTGATGTCATGATCCTGCTGGGCGTATCCCTGATCTGGGGAAGTGCACTGGGATTGATGCTAACACCCGCGCTTGCACTGGTTCTCGACAAACGCTTTATCAAGCCGGAAGAGGCACGGCTGGAGGCTGCCTTTGGTGCAGCTTTTGATGAATACCGTGCGCGCGTGCGCAAGTGGATTTGACTGCGCGCAAATGCGCACCTTGAGTAACCGACGATCCAGCGCTAGATACCAGCGCTAACTAAGACAAAACTGCGGGGGACATGCCAAAATGAAGATCGGTGCGCCAAAAGAACTGGCATCTGGTGAAGCGCGCGTGGCGATGACGCCGCAAAGCGCGAAAGACCTGCAAAAGCTTGGGCATACCTGCCTGATCCAGAAAGGGGCAGGCGAGGCCGCCGGTTTCTCGGACAAGGTCTATAAGGAAGCAGGCGTTGAAGTAGTATCGGGCGCTGACATCTGGAAGAACGCAGATGTTGTCGTCAAGGTGCAGCCACCTACCGACGCCGAGGCCTCCAAGCTGTCCAATGATCAGACGCTCATTTCGTTTTTCTACCCGGCTGCCAATGAAAAACTGATGGAAACTGCCAAGTCCAAAGGTGCTTCTGTCATTGCAATGGACATGGTCCCGCGTATCAGCCGGGCGCAGAAGATGGACGCCCTGTCGTCCATGGCCAATATCGCCGGCTACCGCGCGGTGATAGAGGCGGGCAACAACTTTGGCCGGTTCTTTACCGGTCAGGTGACGGCGGCGGGTAAGGTGCCCCCTGCGAAGGTTCTGATCGTCGGGGCTGGCGTTGCAGGATTGGCTGCCGTGGGGACGGCGACATCGCTTGGAGCAATCACCTATGCGTTTGATGTGCGCCCCGAAGTGGCCGAGCAGATTGAATCGATGGGGGCAGAGTTTGTCTACCTTGATTTCGAGGAAGAGGCACAGGACGGCTCTGCAACGGGTGGCTATGCCGCCGTGTCATCGCCTGAATTTGCCGCAGCCCAGCTTGCCAAGTTTCGCGAGATCGCACCGGACATCGACATTGTCATCACCACGGCTCTGATCCCCAACCGCGATGCGCCGGTCTTGTGGACCAAGGACATGGTCGAGATGATGAAGCCCGGCTCGGTCATCGTTGATCTGGCCGCTGAGCGTGGCGGCAACTGTGAGCTGACCGAGAAAGACAAGAAAATCGTGACAGACAATGGAGTTACCATCGTTGGTTACACCGATTTTCCGTCGCGCATGGCGACGCAATCTTCGCTGCTTTACGCCACCAATATCCGTCACATGCTGACAGACCTGACGCCGGACAAAGACGGTGTAGTCAACCACAACATGGAAGACGACGTGATCCGCGGAGCCACGGTCACGCACAAGGGCGAGATTACATGGCCGCCGCCGCCGCCGAAAACAAAGGCGATTGCAGCGCAGCCGAAAAAGGAAAAGCCCAAGGAACTGACACCCGAAGAAAAGCGCGCAAAAGAGATTGCCGATTTCAAGAAGGAGACCGCGACGCAGGTAGGACTGCTGGCTGTCGGTGGCGCTCTGATTTTGGCCGTGGGCCTTGTCGCACCGGCCAGCTTTATGCAGCACTTTATCGTCTTCGTGCTGTCGGTCTTCGTCGGCTTCCAGGTGATCTGGAACGTGTCGCACTCGCTGCACACGCCGCTGATGGCGGTCACCAACGCGATCTCGTCGATCATCATTCTTGGCGCGCTGATGCAGGTCGGATCAAGCTCCTGGCTGATCATGATCCTCGCGGCACTCGGCATTCTCATGGCATCGGTGAACATCTTCGGCGGCTTCCTTGTGACGCGCCGGATGCTTGCCATGTTCCAGAAATCTTAAGGTAGGGCAGGGAAAATGGACTTTGGATTTACCACTGCCGCCTATGTCGTTGCGGCTGTTCTCTTTATCTTCTCGCTTGGCGGCCTGTCGGGGCAGGAAAGCGCGAAGCGCGCCGTCTGGTACGGTATCGTTGGCATGGGCATTGCCGTTCTGGCAACGCTGATCGGCCCCGGTGCCGGGCTTTGGGTGCTTTCGATCATCCTGATCGCCATCGGCGGGGTCGTCGGCCATCAACTGGCCACTCGGGTCGAGATGACCCAGATGCCCGAACTGGTCGCCATCATGCACTCGCTTGTCGGTCTGGCGGCCGTATTCGTCGGCTTTAACGCTGACATGACCATCGGCATGGTCGAGGCGGCCAGAGCGGCGGGCGAGGGCGTTGAAGGCGTCTTTGCCGAGCTTGTGGCCAAGAAAACCCCGATTGAGATCGCCATCCTGAAAGTGGAACTGGTCCTCGGCATCTGGATTGGTGCGGTGACCTTCACCGGATCGGTCATTGCCTATGGCAAGCTTTCCGGCAAGGTCGACAGTGCCGCCACGCAATTGCCCGGCGGGCATCTGCTGAACGCGGCTGCGGCTGCGATTTCTGTGCTTCTCTTGATCATGTACCTTAACGGCGCTGGCTCTTGGACGCTGATCCTGATGACGCTGGCGGCACTCTTTATCGGCTATCACCTGATCATGGGCATCGGTGGTGCTGACATGCCGGTGGTTGTCTCGATGCTCAACAGCTACTCGGGCTGGGCGGCGGCCGCGATTGGTTTCAGCCTCGGCAACGATCTTCTGATCGTGGTTGGCGCGCTGGTCGGCTCAAGCGGTGCGATCCTGTCTTACATCATGTGCAAGGCGATGAACCGCTCCTTTGTGTCGGTGATCCTTGGCGGCTTTGGCGGCGCAAAAGGCGACCAGATGGCGGTTGAAGGCGAGCAAATCGCCATTGATGCCGATGGTGTGTCTGCGGCACTTCAGGAAGCCGACAGCGTGATCATCGTGCCCGGGTACGGCATGGCGGTGGCACAGGCGCAGCAAGCGGTCAGCGAGATGACCAAGAAACTGCGCGCAGCCGGTAAAGAGGTGCGCTTTGCGATCCACCCGGTTGCCGGACGCCTGCCGGGGCACATGAACGTGCTTCTGGCCGAGGCGCGCGTGCCTTACGACATCGTCATGGAGATGGACGAGATCAACGACGATTTCCCGGACACGGACGTGGTGATCGTCATCGGCTCAAACGACATTGTGAACCCGGCAGCACAAGACGATCCAAACTCGCCCATCGCTGGCATGCCGGTGCTGGAGGTCTGGAAAGCCAAACAGGTGTTCGTCTCGAAACGCGGGCAGGGCACCGGCTATTCCGGGATCGAAAATCCGCTTTTCTATAAAGAGAACACGCGGATGTTCTATGGCGACGCCAAGGCGTCGGTCGACTCGCTGTTGCCAAAGCTGGACTGACCTCTGGGACTGTTCTCGCCACACACAATCACTGACATCCTGCGCCAGACACTGGGGCGGGATGTCGATTCACTTGTCTCGCATAACCAGTTTCTGCCCGGCTTCCGGTTTGTCGATATCTACCGCGCGGTGAAGGCCGAGATCGAGAAGCGCGACAACGTAAAACACGTCGCCAGCCAACAACACGAAACGCTTGAGGCGTTGCTGCACCCAAGCGCCTATGGCGACAGAACCGCCGCGCGCGCCGCCAGCAAGACCTTTGCCGTCAGCCCGACCGAAGAGGAAAGCATCGCCACCGACACCTTCTGGATTGCTGCGCGGACCAAAGACGCGCCGGCCCTGGTGATCCGGGTGCGCTATATCGAGTATTCCGAACAGTGCGAGCTTTCTATCGCCGGACAAAATGCCAAAGCGATTTTTGATACGATCATCGAGCGGTCGTCCAAAACATCGATCTTCCGCAACCACACGATCACACTGGGCTATGAGGCGGGGAAAAAAGACGAATACGGCGATGTTGAGAAGCCCGAGAAGCTGAGCGTCAGTTTCTCGTCGCTGCCCAAGATTGGCGATGACGAGATCATCCTTGATGAGCGACTGCTCCACCTGCTTGAACGCAACATGATCGACCTTGATCAACGCCGCGAGGTTTTGCGCAAGAACGGTGTTGCCGCGCGGCGCGGGCTTTTGCTGCATGGCCCGCCGGGCACGGGCAAAACCTATGCTTGCCGGTACCTTGAGCACCGCATGCCCAACACAACGCGGATTTTTCTGACCGGCACAGCACTGGCCAATGTAACGGCGGTCTTTTCGCTGGCGCGCCTGCTGCAGCCCGCGGTTGTCTTCATCGAGGACGCCGATCTGATGTTCAGCGCGCGCGAGATCAACCTTTATTCCAGTTCACTGGGCGAGTTGATGGACCAGCTGGACGGGCTGCGCGCCAATGAAGAAATCAGCCTTGTGATGACCACCAACGCGATTGAGCGGCTTGAATCGGCGCTCAAGGATCGGCCCGGGCGAATCAGCCAGTGCATTTACCTCGGCGAACCGGGCCCCGATTTGCGCGAGCGGTTCTTGCGGCGTTTGCTGGCAGATCGAGATGTGTCCGATGTGGATGTCGCGCGATTGGTCGCGCAAAGCGAAGGGACAACGCAGGCGTTTTTGAAGGAATGGGTAATGCGTTCTGTTCAGATCAGCTGCGAGCGGATCACTTCGGAAGAACCCGCGCATGTGACCACTGACGATTTTGTCGAAGCGATGGAAGAGATGAAATCAGACCGCGAGGATGCCGCCAGCAAAATCGTTGGTTTCTTAAAGCCGCGTCCGATCACGTGATCCAGAGCAGGCCACACCTCTCTGGTCATCCGTGCATTCGCGCAGGACCATAGCTATAAGGTCATCTTTCATGAGTGGTTTGGAAAAGTAGTAGCCTTGAGCATAGCGGCACCGCAATTCGCTAATGATCCGCACACCCTCTTGTGTTTCAAGGCCTTCGGCAACGATATCAACGCCTAATTCCTGGCCAAGCCCGACCAACATGCGCACGATGCTGCGCGAAACCGTGTTGTCGATGATATCGCTGATAAAAGTGCGATCAATTTTCAAAGCCGTCAACGGAAGCGATTTCAGGTACGCAAAGTTCGAATAACCTGTTCCAAAATCGTCCACCGATATCCCGACACCCATGGCGCGCATTTGCTCCAAGTTGGTGGCCGCCTGTTCAGAGTTTGGCACAAGCGCTGTCTCTGTCACCTCAAGCTTCAGAGAGCTTGGGTGCAAGCTGTGCAAGTCAAGGGCGTGGGCCAGAAAGTCGACAAATCCCGGACGGTCGATGTCTTTACCCGAGATGTTGACCGATGCGAATGGCGGATCGGGTGATTGCGCGAGCTTGCGGACCTCACGCAGTGCGCCACATGTCTCAATAATGGCAAACTCGGTCAGATCGTTGATCGAGCCCATGCTCTCGGCAACTGGAATGAAGCGATCGGGTGGTACCACGCCTTTGGTTGGATGACGCCAGCGCATCAACGATTCAAAACCTACGATCCGACCATCGGGCACATGAACAATGGGTTGAAATTGCATGAAAAACTCGCCTGCCCGCAACCCATTCTTGATATCGAGTTCAAATTCAAATTGCGCAATCAATTCGTCCCCATTCGACAGCGTGCTGTCGGCGTAAGGCGCTTCGGAACCTTGCCCGGACGAATGCATGTTGCCGGCAAAACCGATCGAGGTCTCGATACAGGCACGCAGTACCGGATCGAGCTTCTCAAATCTTTCAATGATGTCAGCGGCAGGTATCTTGAAGGCTCTGCAATGTGTGACGGCCTCAACAGTCACCGCGCGTGGTTGATTGGTCAGGATTGAGAATTCGCCCACAATGGACCCGGGACCGCGGCGTTCGTGATCTTTGCCGTTGGATTTTGCGCTATATAACCTGATTTCTCCTGACGCGATGATGTATGCGCTGTCATTGCTGTCGCCTTCGACGTAAAGAATTTCGCCGGGCAAGAGTTGGATTTCCGTCACTGAAAGCAAAAGGCGCCTTTCATGGCTTTGGCCCTTACCCCTTGTAAACCGAACTTTTTAACCCTTAATGAACTCACGTAAGCATCTGAAAAATATTACTTAGCTGTTTCGACCCATGCACCGGGTGCCAATCCGTCCAGCGCCCATGCTCCCACACTCCAACGGATCAACCGCAGTGTCGGAAAACCAACCGCCGCCGTCATGCGCCGTACCTGCCGGTTGCGGCCTTCGGTGATGGCGATTTCAATCCAGCAATCAGGCACCGATTTGCGCACCCGTACGGGTGGCTCACGGTCCCATATGTCTGGCGGGTCGATCAGGCGCACACTTGCTGGCCGCGTTTTGCCGTCTTTCAACACGATACCCTGTCGCAAGGGCTTCAAATCGTCGTCAGCGAGCGCGCCCTCGACTTGGACAAGATATCTCTTTTCCGTCTTTGCCTTCGGGCTGGCAATACGAGCCTGCAGCTTGCCGTCGTCTGTCAGAACCAACAGTCCTTCACTGTCGCGATCCAAACGTCCAGCGGCATAGACACCTTTGGGCAGCCCAAACCCCGAAAGGGTCGGCCTTTCGGTCGGCGATTTGGCGTCCGTGAACTGGCTGAGAACGCCCATCGGTTTGTTGAAAAGGATCACGCGTGTCATGGTGTTTGCTAACGTGCTGGCCGGAATTGCACCAGTGCGATGAACCTGCTTGGATTGCTGCATGAAACACCCGAAACAAACCCCGCTTGTCGAGAGCCTGCCGGCTTCGGTGCCATTCGTCGGACCCGAAGCGCTAGAGCGCACACGCAACGCCACTTTCACTGCACGCCTTGGCGCCAACGAAAGCGTCTTTGGGCCTGCGCCCAGCGTTCTTGAGGTGATCAAGGCCGCCTTGAGTGAGGCATGGATGTACGGTGACCCAGAAAGCTTTGAGTTGCGCCATGCATTGGCGGCCCATCTGAGTATCGCACCTGACGAGGTCGTGGTGGGCGAGGGCATCGATGGGCTCTTGGGCTATGTCGTGCGGATATTTGTCGCCGAGGGGGATGCGGTGGTCACCTCTGAAGGGGCCTATCCGACATTTAATTATCACGTGGCGGGCTTTGGCGGAAATTTGGTCAGCATCCCCTATCGCGACGACAAGGAAGACATTGACGGGCTTGTGGCCGCGGCGACGGCGGCGAACGCCAAGATGGTGTACCTGTCGAACCCTGACAACCCTATGGGCTCGTGGCACAGTGCCGACGCGATCGCGGCGATGATCGAGGCGCTGCCCGAGGGGTGTTTGTTGTTACTTGACGAGGCTTACGTCGAGTTTGCGCCCGATGAAGCGGTGATGCCGGTTGATACCTGTGATCCGCGGGTGATCCGGATGCGCACGTTTTCAAAGGCGCACGGGATGGCTGGCATGCGCGTGGGCTATGCCTTTGGGCACAAGGACAATGTCCGCGCGTTTGAGAAGATCAGAAACCATTTTGGCATGAACCGGATCAGTCAGGCGGCGGCCCTTGCGGCGTTAAAGGCCCCCGATTGGGTCGCGCATGTCAAAACCGAGGTTGAGGCGGCTAGGGCGCGTATTGGCGACGTTGCTCGCGCGCACGGGCTGGAACCGCTGCCATCGGCGACCAATTTCGTTACAATCGATTGCGGCGCTGATGGCGACTATGCCCGCGCTGTTTTGAACGCCCTGGTCGAGCGCGGCGTTTTTGTGCGCATGCCGTTTGCGGCGCCGGGCAATCGGTGCATTCGCGTCAGTGCGGGGAAACCGGCGGATTTGGACCTGCTCGAGGCCGCTTTGCCCAAAGCGCTGGCGGCGGCAAAGAACGGCTGAACGCAATCGTTACGAAATTTTATTGCGCGCACGTTAGGAATCATTGTTAGACTTGCCGCCAAGTGCGGGGCCTTGCCGGAGTGCCTGATGGTTGAAGACTACACCAATGCGTTTTTATTCTCAGCCGGAGTGCTGGTGTTCATGATGCTTTTTGCGATCTGGGCCTTTTGGGGCTTGGCCATCGCAGGGCTGGTCAGTTGGGGCGCTGATCGGCTAATCACGGTTGATATCGGTGGCCGTTCTCGCGAGTAGGGTTAGTGCGCTGGTGCCTCCGCTGCGTCCAGCAGGGATCGGCCGCCATCGACGGTCAGGATCTGACCTGTCATAAAGCCTGATCCGTCAGAGGCCAGAAATTGCGCAACATCCGCCAGTTCCGACGGTGCGGCAATCCGCGACAGGGGCGTGGCATCGATGATTTCGCCCCGCAACTCGTCATTATCCTTGATCTGGCTTTTCAAAGACGCGCTCATCACTGACCCAAGTGAAACGGCGTTAACCCGGATCCGGTACGGAGCAAGGGCAACCGCCATCGAACGCGTCATCTGATCCACCGCCGCCGAACTGATCGAATAGGCCAAAAGCTCGGGCTGTGCGCGGTGCGAGGCAATCGACGACAGGTTCACGATTGACCCCGCGGGCACATCGCTGTCGTCCTCCTTCTTCGCCTGCTTGATCATGCGTTTTGCAAACACCTGCGTCACCCGCAGCGATGTCATCAGGTTTTGGTTCATCAACGCGATGACGCCATCATCATCGGCGTTCAGCGGATCAGACGTCAGCATTTGCCGCGACGCATTCACGAGAATATCCACCCGGTCAAAACGATCAATTGTGGCCGATAACAAATTGGCAACGTTGAGTTTTTCGCGCAAATCGCCAGCAAAATAGGCCGCAGATCCATCGTCGTTGTTGTTGTCGCCGATCTCTTCCACCAGGCTATCTTCGTCCATGTCGGCGAACATCACGTTGGCGCCTGCCTGCACAAAGTGGCGCGCCACCGACAGGCCAACGCCGTTTGCCGCGCCCGTCACAACGGCGGTTTTTCCTGCGATGGAAAATGACATGAATGGCGATCCTTTAGCGGGGGGATTTGGGGCGCGTGGCGGTGTAAATCTTGTAAGACGCGCTTTGGTTCAGCAGTTGAACGGTCTGAAATCTCTCTTCCAGAGTGGATTCATAGGGCAAATGGCGGTTTGCGACAAGCCACAGCGTGCCTTTGGGTTTCAAAAGCTTGGCGGCGTGGCGAATAAAAGCGCGGCCTAGGTCGGGGTTGGCGGTGCGGTCTGTGTGGAACGGCGGGTTGGTCACGATGTGATCGGCTGCCTCTCCGACATAGGTCGTGGCATCGTCCCAAAGGAAGGTGGCCCGGCTGTCGGTGATGTTTTTGCGTGCAAGATCCAAGGCAACGGCATCCGCTTCGACAAGATCGACATGGGTGACGCCCTCGCGCTGCAAGACTGCGTGGCTGAGATAGCCCCAGCCTGCGCCCAAATCGATCACCCGACCCTTTAGCACCTTAGGCAGGGCGGATGCCAAGGCGGCTGAGCCGGGATCAATTCCATCGGCGGAAAACACACCGGGAGCCGTTACAAAACCATCGATGTGGGTCTCGTCGTGCAACCAATCACTGAAATCTCCGCCGGTGACGGCGAATATCTTGCCATGCGCCTTTGACAGAACCTCGCCCACCAGCGCCCGCGCCTTGAGCGCTTTGAGCATCGAGGCCACGCCACTGGTCTTCTGCCCGTCGATGATCAAGGGGCCGTCGGTGGCGCGCGCCGCTTTCGCCACCATCTCTTGCGCGGCTTTCTTGGCGCGGGGCAGGGCGATGATGGTTGCGACGAAGGGGCCTTCGAAGGCAATATTCACATTATAGCCTGCAGTCTTAAACGCCTGATAATCGGGATAGAAATGCGAAATGACAGTTATCCGCTCGCGCGGCAACATCGACAGGTCATCGCGCGCGGTAGCGCCGGCGACGGCGATACGGCCTTCGCCCGGCAAGGCAATCGTGCCTGTGTCCAGTGCAAGGGTTAAACGGTCTGAAAGCATAAGCGGCGAGCAGGGAGCGGGCCCTTACTCTTTCTCCATAGTGCACTGCAAAGGGTGCTGGTGGCGGCGGGCAAAGTCCATCACTTGCGCCACCTTCGTCTCGGCCACCTCAAACGAAAAGACACCGACAACGGCCAGACCCTTCTTGTGCACCGTCAGCATGATCTCGAACGCCTGCGCGTGGCTCAGGCCAAAGAACCGCTCCAGGACGTGCACAACAAATTCCATAGGCGTGTAGTCGTCATTGAGCAGCATGACCTTGTAAAGTGGAGGTTTGTCCGTCTTCGGCTTGGTCTTGGTCAGCGTGCTGGTATCGCCGTCAGCATCCTGATCGTCGTCGTCGGCCATCATCTGAAAAGGCGTGAGCGTCAAGGGCTGTCCATGAATCAATGCGGTTGGCTCGGTCGCACAATATAGGCGATAACCACGGTTAGAAAAGGCCCAAGACGGCAGAATCCTGGCGCAAAGCACGTTTTGCGTTGATGCCAACTGTTTCAAGGACGGTTTTACGCCACAATCAGCCCACCACCCCGGCTGTAACAGAAAGGCCCGTCTCAAAGCGCCACCTGCAGCGCGCCTAGGTGACTTTTGAAGCCGTCCAACAACATCCTGTGGTATTCACGGCCCGTTTCCACGGTATGTTGTGGCGGCATCTTGCTTGGCCAAAAATAACTAAAAATTCACTGTTTTCTGATTGTTTCAAACATGTTAGGCTGTGGATAATTAATAAGCGGATCCGACCGAAAACGAAGTTGGACTGCAGAGGCACAAAGGGCAGAGTTTTGACGAAAGCTGGTACGCTTGGCGCAGCTATGCGCGCGATTTTCCTGATATTTTTATTGTTCGGTCCGGTCACTGTTTCTGCAGCCCCTTACGCGGCGATGGTGGTCGATGCGCGCTCGGGCGAAGTTTTGCATTCGCGCAACGCTGATACGCGGCTGCACCCGGCGTCGCTGACCAAAATGATGACGCTTTATGTTGCCTTTGATGCCATCGAAAAGGGTGAGATCAGCCTTGATACCAAGGTGAAAATTTCTCGCAAGGCCGCATCAGAGCCACCTTCAAAGCTCGGGCTGAAGGCTGGGCAAAAGGTCGCTTTGCGGTATCTGATCCGGGCCGCGGCGGTCAAATCTGCCAATGACGCGGCCACGGCTATTGGAGAGGCAATTTCGGGGTCGGAAGCGGCCTTTGCGCGCCGGATGAACCGCATGGCGCAGGCCATGGGTATGACGCGCTCGACATTCAAAAACGCACACGGGCTGACAGAGACGGGGCACCTTTCAACCGCGCGCGACATGACTGTTCTGGGACGGCACGTGTTTTATGACTTTCCCGAGTACTACAATCTTTTTTCGCGCCGTTCGACCAACGCTGGCGTCAAGAACGTCTCGAACACCAATCGCCGTCTGTTGAATGGCTATAAGGGGGCGGATGGTATCAAAACAGGCTTTACCCGCGCAGCAGGGTATAACCTTGTTGCCTCGGCCGAACGCGGCAACGAGCGTGTGATCGCGACAGTCTTTGGAGGCCGGTCGGTCACATGGCGCACAACGCGGATTGCCGAACTTCTGGACATGGGTTTCCAACGTGCGCCAACCCGCGTCGCCGTCAAAGCGCCGCGCAAACCAGTGATGATGGCGGCGGGTTCAGGCAAGACAAAGAACACAACCGGCCTTGTGAATAAATCACCTCGCCCCATCGGGCGTCCGTCGGCATCACCGGCCGAAGAGGTGCTGGTTGCGATGGCGGGTGAGATAAAAAATGCCCTGGCGGAAGCTGCGGTCGAAGACACGACAATACCTGCCGCAGCCCCTGCGCCAGTATTGGCGGCGAGCCTTGCAGGTGCGTTTATCCGGCCCTCTCCGCGGCCAGTGATTGCGCAAGGCGCGGCGTCAGCCAATGTTGTTGAGGCGGCCCAAAGCACGGCCACCCCAACGGTGCGTCCAGCAGCAAAACCGGTTGTTGTCACGCGACTCTCAACTTCGGGTGGACGCCATTGGGGCATCAATGTTGGGCGCTATAACACGCGCGACAAAGCCGAGCGGGTGCTTTTGCAGACCGCGCTGGTCGAGATGTCTACGCTTGAGACCGCTTTGCGCAAAGTCGTGCGCTCGCCAAAGGGCTGGGAGGCGAATTTTGTTGGCCTGACAGAAGACACAGCCGATATGGCCTGCCGTCGCCTTGAAGCGCAAAACGTGTCCTGCACGCCGGTCGGGCCGGGTTAGAGGCGCATGAAACTTTCGAGCATATTCAAGGCTTTGGATGGTGCTCATCTTGATCGATCCGTGTTTGGAACCCACCTTTCAGAGACGAAACGAAAGGATCGGCATGGCCAATCTCAACAGACGCGGATTTCTGGCGGCGGCGGCGTCGGCCAGCGTGATCAAGGGGTTTCCCAAGATCGCAAGCGCACCCCCTGCGCGGCGCGTCCTGACGATCGTTTACGATAAATCACTGGGCATGATGCGCGCGATTGACCGTGTGGTGCGGTAGTTGGTTTCGCCGCAGCTGCGCTGCGTCGACCCAAGCGAGGGGCGCTGCCC
>JABDJX010000189.1 GCA_013003245.1 Silicimonas sp.
GTACTGCTCCACACACCGTAGGCTTTACCGAAGGCCCTGACGGCAAAGGCTTTGTCGACAATGAAAGCGGCTGGATGACGCTGATCCCAACGATCTACAACGCTGACACTTTGGGTATTCGCCCCGACTTGATTGGCCGTCCGATCAGCAACTGGTCCGAGCTGTTGAACCCCGAGTTCAAGGGCAAGGCGTCAATCCTTGATATTTCGTCCATCGGGATCATGGATATGGCGATGGTTGTCGAAAGCATGGGTGAATACACTTACCCCGATAAGGGCAACATGACCCGTGAAGAGATTGATCTGACAATGAAGATCTTCACCGAAGCCAAGCAGAACGGTCAGTTCCGCGCGTTCTGGAAATCGTTCGACGAAAGCGTCAACCTGATGGCATCGGGCGAAGTTGTGATCCAATCCATGTGGTCGCCTGCGATTACAGCCGTGAAGGCCAAGGGCGTTGAATGCGTCTACCAGCCGTTGGAAGAAGGCTATCGTTCCTGGGGCGGTGGCATCGGCTTGTCAGCGTCTCTCACCGGCCTCGAACGCGATGCGGCGTATGAGTATATCAACTGGTATCTCGACGGCTGGGTCGGCGGATACCTGATGCGTCAGGGCTATTATTCTGCCGTGCCGGAAACATCCAAGAACTACATGTCGGAAAATGAGTGGGGCTATTGGTTCGAAGGCAAAGCCGCCACTGATACTATCACATCCCCGACGGGCGATGCCTTGGCGCAAGCCGGAGAGGTGCGCGACGGCGGATCATTCCAGGATCGCATGGGCGCCGTGGCCTGCTGGAACGCGGTTATGGACGAAAACCAGTACATGGTCCGCAAGTGGAACGAGTTCATCGCTGCCTAAATACGACAGGGATGGGTGTCATTGCACCCATCCCACACTCATCTGGAAAGACTGATTTTGCTGAAGAACAACACCTTTGTTGGCTGGTTGATGGCACTGCCGATCATGGCGGTGCTTGTGTTTTTCCTGGTCTTGCCGATCGTCATGATCGTCATTGTCAGTTTCTGGCAGGCCACCGAGTTTTCGATCATTCCCGCGTTCGATTTTGAAAACTACGAGTTTTTGTTTGGCTCAAACGTGACCTACAGAGTTTTCTTTAACACCTTTAAATACGCCTTCATTACTTGGGTCTTTACCTTGGGCATTGGGTTTACCGTTGCCTATTTCCTTGCGTTCCATGTGCGCAGTCTGACATGGCAAATCGTTCTTTTCCTGCTGTGCACAATTCCGTTTTGGACCTCTAATATCATTCGCATGATCTCTTGGATCCCGTTTCTGGGCCGCAATGGCATTGCGAATTCGACGCTGATGTCTTGGGGTGTCATCGACGAACCGCTTGATTGGCTGCTGTTCAGCGATTTTGCGGTGATCCTGGCCTTTGTGCACCTTTACACGCTGTTCATGGTGGTGCCGATCTTCAATACCATGATGCGTATCGACAAAAGTCTGATCGAGGCGGCGCGCGATGCAGGTGCATCCGGCGCGCAAATTCTATGGAATGTGATCATTCCGCTGACCAAGCCCGGCATCATGATTGGTACGATCTTTGTGGTCACACTGGTGATGGGCGATTTCATCACTGTGCGCTTCATGAGCGGCTCTCAATCCGCCAATGTGGGGCGGCTGATTTCAAACGACATTGCGCTTTTGGCCTATCCGTCGGCCTCGGCAACAGCCGTGGTTCTTTTGCTGACCGTTTTGATCGTCATCGGCATTCTTCTTCGCTTCGTCGATATCCGGAAGGAACTTTAGCATGGAACCTCGTTCCCGCTCGTTTTACGTCCTCAGCGGTTTTTTCGCGCTTTTCCTGCTGTTCCTGTACGGTCCAACAATCACGATCGCCATCCTGTCCTTTCAAGGCCCAAGTGGAGGACTGACATTTCCTATGCGTGGCACGTCGCTGCACTGGTTCCGCGATCTTTTTGAACAACAGGCCGTCGGCGATATCTGGGGCAGTTTCCGCCGCAGCTTTGCACTTGGCCTGATGGTGATGGTCACAACGGTGGTCCTGTCGGTTATGGGTGGTTTGGCGTTCAGGAAAAGGTTCAAAGGCTCCAGCATCCTGTTCTACTTGATCATCACTTCGCTTGTAATCCCATCCATACTGATCTCGCTGGGAGTCGGCCTGATCTTTTCGCAGTCGGGTCTTAACGTGCATTGGTCAACCTCGGGCTTTGGATCGCAACTGACGTGGACGCTGCCTTTCGGCCTTTTGATCATGTTCGCCGTCTTCAATCGCTTTGACAAAAGCTATGAGGAAGCCGCCCGCGATCTTGGCGCGACGTCATGGCAAACTTTGCGTCATGTGGTGCTGCCAATTATCGGCCCGTCCCTGATCGGGGTCGCCCTTTTTGGCTTCACCCTCAGTTATGATGAATTCGCCCGTACTCTGCTGACGTCCGGCAGCTACAACACATTGCCCTTAGAGATATTCGGCATGACAACGAACGTGACCACGCCGGTGCTCTATGCGTTGGGCACGCTGACAACGGTGTTCTCATTGATTGTCATTGCAGTCTTTCTGTGCCTGGCGCTTTGGAGCACCCGCCGCAAAGCGCGCGCAGGCTCAGATGCGGGCAAAGGGATGCTATGATCGTTCTTATCAACCCCAACAGCACGGAATCGATGACTCACGCGATGCTGCGTACGGCGCGTGAAGCCGTGCCAACGGCCGAGTTCGAAGGGTGGACATCCCACGACGGACCACCCGCCATACAGGGGAGTGAGGACGGACGGCTGGCAGAGGCACCGCTTTTGCAGTTAGTGGCAAAAGCATCCGAGCAGGGCGCGTCCGCGATCATCATTGCATGCTTTGACGACACCGCGCTGAAGGCCGCGCGTGCACTTGCGTCTTGCCCGGTAATCGGCATAGGGCAGGCTGCTTATCATCTGGCCACCGTTGCAGGCGAAAGGTTCTCGGTTGTGACCACGCTGGAGGTTTCCGTACCCATTCTTGAGACAAATATTCAGGCCTACGGACTGGCTGGCCAACTTGCCAAAGTACGGGCAAGCGGTGTTCCGGTGCTGGCATTGGAGGACGACCCGCAAGCGGCCACATCAGAGGTGATCGCAGAACTACGAAAAGCCGCACAAGAAGATCAGGTCGACTCAGTCGTGCTTGGTTGTGGTGGGATGGTCGATATCGATCAAAGCCAAACACCAGAGATACGCATTATTGACGGCGTACGCGCAGCGGCTTCATTTGCAAGCCAGTTTTGACATCATGCGTTTCCGTCGGAATCCACGGCCACCCGGCAGGGCTAGCGTTTCTAACGATACGGGGTCCCATGTTGAATTTTTGATAATTTTCACTTCATCCTTCGTGTGAGCATTATACTCCCTTTACAAGATTGACCCTTTTTGCCCCGTTTCCCAATAGCCGCCATGCGCGGAATCGCATTGAAAGCATAATTTGTGCACCACACCTGACCCAGGTGAGGCTTACCCCTTCGTGCGCCTGCGGGCCGCGGCCCCTCCGCGACGGCCTTTGCGTTCCGGCGGGGCAAGGGCCTCTTGCAGCACCTGCGTCATCGGGTGATGTGGTGCGTCTGGTTCGTGTCTGGCGATTAACTGGCTGATGCAGGCCTTTGCCGTCTCGCCATCGGGCGCGCCAAGCGCCCAGTCCAGAAAGATCGAGCGGCACTCGCCGGGAGTAATCCCGTCGATCCGGTAGCTTTCGGCGATCAATTCGCGCGGGTCGATGTCGTCTTTGTCAGCCATGCCCCCGCCTTAGCTGCTGAGTGAACCCTTGCCAATATTCTTGTCGATCAGGGCAGCGACGCGAAACGTCAGATCCTTCACCTCGCCGGCAAGCGCTTCCAGGCTCTCTGCCCCTGTCTCGCGCAGGAAAAACGCCTCGGCCCCTGCCCCAAAATCGCCGGGGTCCGCGGCACCACCTGCAGCCAACAAACGGATCGCGCACTGGCACTTCCAAAAAAGGCCAGATGCGTGTTCAAGCAGGGTCTGCTCGTCGGGCGACAGCTTAAACGCGCTTTCCGTTGCCGCAATCTGCGCCGCGATATCGCGCATTAAACTCCCGTTCAACAGCGCGCCGGTTTCGGCAAAAAGCTCGATATCCTGCAAACCGCCCGGCCCCGCCTTGGGAGCCAGCGTGCTTTCCGGTACTTTGGCCGCTGCCAGACGCGCGCGCATATCGGCAATGTCGCTAAGCGTTTGCGCCCGGTCTCGCGGGCGCTGCAAAAGCTCCTTGCGAAACGCCTCCACATCTTCGCCGATCACGCCCACGCCAGCCACCGGGAATGCGCGGGTCAGGGCCAGATGCTCCCACGTCCAGGCCTCGTCCGACTGGTAGGATTTGAACGCCTTAAGCGAGGTTGCCACCGGCCCCTGCCGACCCGACGGGCGCAACCGCATGTCCACCTCGTAAAGCCGCCCCTCTGCCGTGGGTGCCGATACCGCTGTCACCAATGCCTGCGTCAGACGCGCGTAATAGGCCCGTGTCGCCAGAGGCCGCCTGCCGTCAGAGGCATCGACCCCCTGCCCGTCGTAAATCACGATCAGGTCCAGATCAGAGCCCGCATTCAGCCGCGCGGCCCCGAGCGAGCCCATCGCCAGAACCACAGCCCCGCGCCCAGGTGCTGCCCCGTGCTTGGCAGCGAATTGCTCTGCTACGATAGGCCAAAGCGCGGCAACGGCGGCTTCGGCCAGATCGGCATATTGCGCACCTGCGGCCTCGGCATCAATCAGACCGCGCAGGAAATGCACGCCGGTGCGAAAGTGCCATTCGCGCACCCAGACACGGGCGCGATCGAGCGCGCGTTCATAGTCGTCTGCCTCTGTCAAAGCCGAGGTCAGCCCCTGACGCAGGGCGATCTTACCCGGCCAGTCCGCAAAGAAAGCCCCGCCGATTACCGCGTCGAACACGCCTGCGTTGCGCGCCAGATAGGCGCCCAAGGCGGGGGCCGTATCGACGACATCGACTACAAGGTCCAAAAGCTGCGGGTTTGCTTCGAAAAGCGAGAACATCTGCACGCCTGCTGGCAAGCCGCGCAGGAACCCGTCGAAATGCGCCAGCGCTTCTTCGGGTCGCTTGGAGGCCTCCAGCCGTTTGAGCAGCCCCGGTCGCACACGCCGGAAAATCTCGACCGCGCGTGGTGAGCGCAGCGACGGATACCCGGTCCAACGCTCCACCGTTTCGCGAAACGCCTCCGGGATGCCCGCATCAGGTGCCGGCTCGCCGCCCTGCTCGTAAAGCCCTTCGGTGAGGTCTTTGACCCGGTGCAGCCGGTCGGTGATCGCGCGCGCATACTCCTCGGGCGTGTGCCCAGCCAATGCGGCCAGTTGCGCGAAGGCCTCTTCGGTTTCGGGCAGTTTGTGGGTTTGCTGGTCGGCGATCATCTGGACCCGGTGCTCGACCTCGCGCAAGGCACGGTAATCAGCGATCAGCGTCTCGGCATAATCTTGAGTGATCCAGCCCTTGGCCGCCAAGGCCGTCAGGCCCGGCACCGTGCCCGGCACGCGCAGGTCAGGATCGCGCCCACCCGAGATGATCTGGCGCGTTTGGGTGAAGAACTCGATTTCTCGAATGCCGCCCTGTCCCAGTTTCAGATCGTGCCCGAGGTGCGAGATCGGTTTGTGCAGACCTTTGTGCTCTCTGATCCGCAGACGCATGTCCTGGGCGTCCTGAATGGCGGCAAAATCCAGATGTCGCCGCCAGACAAAGGGGCGCAGCGCATCGAGAAACCGCGCACCTGCCGCCTGATCGCCCGCACAGGGGCGCGCTTTGACAAAAGCGGCGCGCTCCCAGGTGCGGCCAAAGCTTTCATAGTACCGCTCGGCAGCTTCCATCGATATTGCTACGGGCGTTACAGCCGCATCGGGGCGCAGTCGCAGATCGGTGCGAAAGACGTATCCGTCTGCGGTGCGTTCCGAGAGTGTGAGGCACATTTTGCGCACGGCGCGCACGAAAGCAGAGCGCGCGGCGGCGTAATCATCGGGGTCAAAGCGTGTTTCGTCGTAAAGGCAGATCAGGTCGATATCGGACGAATAGTTCAGCTCGAACGCGCCCATCTTGCCCATCGCCAGCACAGAAAGACCGCCTGCGGTTGCGATGTCATCCTCGCCCTGCCCCGGCAGTTTGCCGCGTTGCACTTCTGTGCGGATCGCGGCACGCAAAGCGCGATCCGTCGCCAGATCGGCAAAGCGGGTCAAGGCACCTGTGACCTCTCCCAACGCCCAGACTCCGCCCAGATCAGCAAGGCCTGCAAGCAGCGCTACCCTTCCCTTTGCCACGCGCAGATCGCGCGCAAGGGTCTTATCGTCGCCCTCGGCTGTCTCGGCCATCAGCATTGAAAACGCTTCATCCGGATTGGCCTGCAGTGCACTTCTCAGCCATGTGGCCTCTTTGCCGATCAACCCCGCAAGGAAAGGCGAACTGCCTGCGGCCCCGTCCAGCAGATCGGCCAGGGGGCCTGTCATGCCGTCAATCCGCACGTCTTCGGCGCGGGCCTTGTCGAAAACGTGCGGCACTCGGGTGATGTGATCGGCAAAACTCATGGGCCTAGGCTAACAACAGCACCGCGCGCCCGAAAGGGGTTGTGACCAAATGCGACGCACTTCACAAAGCAGCATGAGCAAAAGTCTGAAACGCGTCACCGCCGCTTTGCGCGATGCGGGCATTGATACCGAGGTCATGGAAATGGCGAGCGAAACCCGCACGGCAGAGGCCGCCGCGCGCGAGGCAGGCTGCGAGATTGACCAAATCGCCAAGTCGATCATCTTTCGCGGAGAAACCTCGGGAGACGTTGTGCTTTTCATCACTGCCGGGGGCAATCAAGTTGATGCGGCGTGTGCGGCCAAGGTCGCGGGCGAACCATTGGGGCGCGCCGATGCGGCTTTCGTGCGCCAGGTGACCGGTTTCGCCATCGGTGGGGTCGCCCCCGTGGGGCACCTGACTCCGCCCGTCGCCTACTTCGACCCAAGGCTTCTGGATTTTGCCGTCGTCTACGCCGCAGCCGGAAC
>JABDJX010000196.1 GCA_013003245.1 Silicimonas sp.
ACGCCACTGCGATATTGGCAGGGGATGCTTTGCAGACGCTAGCGTTTGAGACCTTGGGCGAGTTGGATGCGTCCGGTGATATCCGCGCTGACCTTGTGGTTCGGCTGGCGCGCGCTTCGGGTGCCGCGGGGATGGTTCTGGGGCAAGCGCAGGACATAGCTGCCGAGTCTGCTGGTGGCCCTTTGTCCTTTGTGAACATCACCGAGTTGCAGGCCAATAAAACAGGGGCTTTGATCCGGTGGTCGGCCGAGGCTGGGGCTGTACTGGGTGGCTCGGACGTGGCCCCTTTGACGGAGTATGCGACGGCTTTGGGATTGGCGTTTCAGATTGCCGACGATCTTTTGGATGTGACCGGAGACGAGGTTGAGACTGGCAAGCGCGTTGGCAAGGATGCGGCTGCGGGCAAGGCAACTTTCGTGGATCATCTGGGCGTGAACGGTGCGCGGGCGCGCGCCAGAGATTTGGCGGCGCAGGCTGTTGACGCACTATCGGGATTTGATCAGCGTGCGGATGGCTTGCGGGCTGCGGCACAATTCGTAGTGACGCGCAGCTTTTAATTTCGCCGCGCTAACGCGCGCCGACTAACTGGGGGCCCTGCCCCCAGACCCCGGGGATATTTTTGAGCCAATAATGGGTGCGTCTGTTTCGTCTTCAAGTAGGGCCTTTAGCCCCGCTTGATAGGTGGGGAACAGCAGTTTCACGCCCAGTTCGTTCTTGATCCGGTCGTTGCTGACTTTCTTGCTGTCAGAATAAAAGCTGCGTGCCATGGCGGTCATGTCGGCTTCTTCAAAGGGTACTTCGGGAGGAATTGGCAGGCCAAGAAGCTCAGCAGCATAGGCGATGACGTCTTGCGGTGGGGCTGGGTTGTCGTCGCAAACGTTATAGGCTGCGCCTGGATTTGGGCGGTCGATTGAGGCCATCAGGACCTGTGCGATGTCTTCGACATGGGTGCGGCTGAAGACCTGGCCCTCTTTGATGATACGCCGTGCGGTGCCGTTGCGGACCTTGGTGAATGGGCCACGACCGGGTCCGTAGATGCCGGCGAGACGGAAGATGTGAAGGGGCAGGCCAAGCTTTGCCCATTCGGCTTCGGCCTTGACCCGTGCCTGGCCGCGCTTGGTTTCTGGCGTAAGTGCGGCGTTTTCATCGACCCAGCCGCCGCCGTGGTCGCCGTAGACGCCGGTGGTTGAAAGGTATCCCGCCCATTCGATGTGACCTGCGGCTTGCAGGGCTTCAGAGGTCTCGGCTAGCACCGGATCACCGTCCTGGCCGGGGGCGACCGAGGTCAACAGGTGGGTTGCCTGATCCAACGGCAGGGGATTTCCGGGCCAGATCAGGGGGACGACACCTTCGGTTTGCAGTGTCTTTGCCTTTTCGCGTCTGCGTGTGGTGCCAATGACGGTCCAGCCGCGATCCAGCAAGAGCGGTGCCAACGCGCGGGCCGAAAATCCATGGCCGATGGAGAGCAGTGTTTTGGTCATAAGGACTAATTGGCGTGCTTTGGGGCAGATTTCCAGCGTCCGGGGCTTGAAGCTTGGAAAAATTGGTGAGAATTTCTGGGATGGAACACTACCTTGCATCCTGGCCGGAAAGTGCCGCTCGACTTGTTGCCGTTGCTGCCGGGCGCGAGGATGCGGATTTGGTTATCCGTGGTGGGCGATTGGTGAATGTACAATCGCGCGAGATTTTGGACGACTGGCAGGTCGCAGTGGCGGTAGGGCGGTTCGCCTATGTGGGACCTGATGCGTCGCATTGCATCGGGGATCAGACGCGGGTGATCGAGGCGGATGGCGCCTATATGATCCCCGGGCTTTGTGACGGACACATGCACATTGAATCGGGCATGCTGACGACTGCCGAGTTTGCCGCGGCGGTGATCCCCCATGGGACGACGACGATGTTCACCGATCCGCATGAGATTGCCAATGTTCTGGGTTTGCGCGGTGTGCGGCTGATGCATGACGAGGCGCTTTTGCAGCCGATCAACATCTTCACGCAGATGCCGTCTTGCGCGCCGTCTGCGCCGGGATTGGAGACAACCGGGTTCGAGATCACCCCGGAGGATGTGGTCGAGGCGATGGGGTGGCCCGGCATAATCGGCTTGGGCGAGATGATGAACTTTCCCGGCGTGATCAATGGTGATGCCAAAATGCTGGCCGAGATTGCAGCAACGCAAAACGCTGGCAAGACAGTGGGCGGGCACTATGCGTCGCCTGACAAAGGGATCGCGTTTTCGGCCTATGTTGCCGGTGGGCCTGCTGATGACCATGAAGGCACAGCAGAGGCCGACGCGATTGCCCGGGTGCGCATGGGCATGCGCTCGATGATGCGGTTGGGCAGTGCGTGGTACGACGTGGAAAGTCAGATCACGGCTGTGACCGAAAAGGGGCTTGATCCGCGCAACTTCATTCTCTGCACGGATGATTGTCATTCGGGAACCTTGGTGAATGACGGGCATATGAACCGGGTGGTGCGGCACGCCATTGCGTGTGGGTGTGATCCGCTGATTGCGCTGCAAATGGCAACCATCAACACGGCTACGCACTTTGGACTGGAGCGCGAATTGGGGTCGATTGCACCTGGGCGGCGCGCGGATGTCATCCTGACTTCTGATCTGAAGGCATTGCCAATTGAACACGTGATTGCGCGCGGCAACACGGTGGCAGAGGATGGTGAGATTTGCGTGGCCTGCCCACATCTGGAGTGGCCGGAAGATGCACGCAATACCGTGCATTTGGGCAAGACGCTGGCGAAAGGCGACTTTGAGATTGCAGCACCCGAGGGCAAGAATGCTGTCACGGCACGGGTGATTGGCGTTGTTGAAAATCAGGCGCCAACGGAAGCGCTGACTGCTAAGTTACCCGTCGTTGATGGCCGTGTCGAAGGCGAGGGCGGCGTTTGCCAGATCGCCTTGGTTGAACGGCACCGCGCCACCGGTGATGTGGTGAACGGTTTTGTCTCGGGCTTTGGGTACGAGGGCCGTATGGCGATAGCCTCGACCGTGGCGCACGACAGTCACCACATGATCGTTGTCGGTACGGATCGCGCTTGCATGGCGAAGGCGGCGAACCGGTTGGGCGAGGTCGGCGGCGGTGTGACGGTTTGGAAAGACGGGGCAGAGCTTGCCTTGGTGGAATTGCCGATCGCGGGGCTGATGTCGGACAGCCCTGCGCGCGAAGTTGCAGCAAAGGCTGACAAAATGGTGTCTGCGATGGCAGACTGCGGATGCTCGTTGAACAACGCCTATATGCAGCATTCGCTGCTGGCACTGGTGGTCATCCCAAGTCTTCGGATTTCCGATCTGGGGCTTGTCGATGTTGATCGTTTTGGGCTGGCTGATCTGTTTTTGGGTGACGCATGACGTTTGCACAACACGTGCGTGAAGCCTTGCCTGCAGCTCTGCATTTGCCAAAGGCCTTTGCTGATGTTTTCGACTGGGCAGAAGCGGCAGGCCAAAATGCGACTTTTCCCAAAGGGCAACCGTTCTTATCGATTTATCCGCTGGATCAGATGAACGAACCGGGTGCGAGTTACCTGATCTTTCACCCCGAAGGGCCGCCATTGGCTAAACCGATCCCTTCCGAGATTTGTGAACGCTATGCCACTATTGCTACAGCAGCAGGTGATGGGGGAAAGATGGGGTTCTGGCTGGACGACACCGGCACCCAGCAGATTGTCATTTTCGACCACGGTTGGCCCTTTGTCCTGACCGATGATCCGATCAAGGCTCTTCAGTTTCTATCCATTGGGTATCCTGAACCTGCCGCTTTGGAAAACGCATCTTTCCTGTTACGAGAGGCCGTGGAGTATCAGGGGTCCGAACCGCCGATTGTTCCCACAGCTTTTCAGGAATTCATAACCAATCATTTTGGAGTGGATGTGCCTCTACGGTGCTCCGATCTGGGGCTGTTTATCCCTGAATTTGAGGATATGTCGGACCCAATGCGCCAATGGATGGATCGGGTGCGGCCTCAATGATGCGACAGGAGACGATATGACTGAGCACCCAAAGCGCGTGTTGTCGCCAGAGGTTCCGGCGCACGAGGCGTTTTCAGATGCTGACGCTGTCGTGGCGCGGTTGAAAGAGCTTTATGCGACGGCGTCTGAGTTTCTGTGCGATCAGTTCACCGAAACGCTTACAAGCGGGATGCCAAAGCAGCGCATTCGTGCGTTTTATCCAGAAATTCGACTGACCACGACAAGCTTTGCTGCCACCGACAGCCGGTTGAGTTTTGGTCATGTGGTTGAGCCTGGACGCTATGCAACGACGATCACGCGACCGGAATTGTTTGCGCACTATTTAAGCCAGCAGGTTGGGCTTTTGCTTAAGAACCACGGAATGCCGGTGCAGGTTGGTGTGTCGTCCACGCCGATGCCATTGCACTTCGCCGTTGCCAACGATCCGACATTGACCGTTCCACAAGAGGGCGGCGGCGATTACACTTTGCGTGACGTGTTCGATGTGCCCGACCTGTCGAGCATGAACGACGATATCGTGAACGGTATGGATTTCACCTATCCCGATGGTGCGCGACCCCTGGCACCGTTTACGGCGCAACGTGTGGATTATTCGTTGGCGCGCCTGTCACACTACACTGCGACCGAGGCGAGGCATTTTCAGAACCACGTGCTTTTCACCAACTATCAGTTTTATGTCGACGAGTTTGAGGCTTATGCCCGTGAAGTTCTGGACAACACGGACAGCGGATACACAAGCTTTGTCGGCCCGGGAAATGTCGAGATCACTGACCCTGACACGCCTATGCCAAAACCCGATAAGCTGCCTCAGATGCCAACCTATCACCTGAAGCGCGAAGGGGGTGCGGGCATCACCTTGGTGAACATCGGCGTCGGCCCGTCAAATGCCAAAACCGCCACCGACCACATCGCTGTCTTGCGACCCCACGCTTGGTTGATGGTGGGCCATTGTGCCGGTCTACGTAACACGCAGCGCCTGGGCGACTTCGTGTTGGCGCACGGCTATCTGCGTGAAGACCACGTTTTGGACGACGACTTGCCAGTGTGGATGCCGATCCCAGCGCTGGCCGAAATCCAGGTCGCTTTGGAAGAGGCGGTGGCCGATGTTACCGAGCTTGAAGGTTTTGAGCTGAAGCGTGTGATGCGCACCGGGACGGTTGCCACGATCGATAACCGAAACTGGGAATTGCGCGACCAGTCTGGCCCGGTTCAACGCCTTAGCCAAAGCCGCGCCATCGCGCTTGATATGGAGAGTGCGACGATTGCTGCGAACGGATTCCGGTTCCGTGTACCCTATGGCACTTTGCTGTGCGTCTCAGACAAACCGCTGCACGGAGAATTGAAATTACCGGGCATGGCGTCCGATTTTTACCGCTCCCAGGTCACCCGACATCTGTTGATCGGGATTCGTGCAATGGAGAAATTGCGCGAGATGCCGCTGGAAAGAATCCACTCACGGAAGCTCAGATCGTTTGAAGAGACCGCTTTTCTGTGAAAATAAGCTGAAAAACGCCGAAAAACTGCTTAGATTATCAATTTTCGCGCACACAAAGCGTTGTGTAGTACCTCTATATCCAGTTAAATATGGGCAACGAGCCACAAACGGCCTATGTGAGGAGAATTCAACATGGCAACCAAACCCCTAACCAAGACGCAGCTTGTCACCGCACTTGCTGACAAAATGGACAGCGACAAGAAATCGGCGACTGCAGCGCTTGATGCTATCATTGGTGTGATCACCGACGAAGTTTCTGGTGGTGGAGCTGTGACCCTTCCTGGCGTTGGCAAGATCTATTGCCGCGAGCGCCCAGCACGCATGGTGCGCAATCCTGCCACAGGAGAGCAGATTCACAAAGAGGCTGATAAAGTGGTCAAGATGACCATTGCAAAGGCTCTAAAAGACAGCGTCAACGACTGATCTATTAAATTCATCAAGTTCAATCGGGGCCGCATCAGCGGCCCTTTTTGTTTGTCTCGTGGACAGGTTACAAGGCCATCAGCGCACCGCCGATTTCGACAGTTGAACAGCGAGTATGCCAAGAGTGATAATTGTGACGCCAAGAGCATCCAGCGCACCGAGTTCTTCGCCAAGCAATACCGCAGCCACTGCTACGCCAAGAAACGGGTTAAGGAAGTGAAATGTCGCAGCGCGTACCGTTCCAATGCGCCGCACAAGCCAGAACCACAAAAGTGTACCCATCAGACCCGGGACAAAAATCGTATACAAAAAGGCGACAATGACCTGCGGCGTCCAATTAACTTCCCAAGTCTCGAACACCAATGCGGGTCCTGCCAAGGCAAACGCGCCTACCAGCATTTGCAGGCCAACCACCATGACCAAATTGCCACCCGAGGACGCGCCGCGTACTGCCAGCGTGGCAAAGGCAAGCGCCAGCGCACCAATGCTGCACAGGGCTAATCCCATGGGGTCGACACCAGCACTCAAACGGGTGCCCATGATCAAGGCTACTCCTGCGATACCTGCCGCCAAGCCAAGCATACCCAGCGGGCTCACCTTGTCGCGCCAGATCGCCCAGCCCGCCAGTGCCACTAACAACGGGAGCGACGACGCTATGATTGCGGCCAGTGATGCCTCAACCGTCTGCATGGCGACGAAGTTCAAGCTAAGGTAAAGCGCGTTTTGGCAAATGCCAAAGAGGACCGTCAGCCTCCATTGCTCTTTCGTCAGATACCAGCTTTGCCCCACGGCACGCGCTATGGCGATAGCAACCAGACCAGCGATCAAAAACCTCAGTGAGGAGATCGACAGTGGTGGTGCGTTCGTCACAATAATCCGTGCAGATGTGAAGGCCGACGACCACATAAAGGCAAATGCCAAACCACCAAGGATCGATTTGATATCCATAAGGGTCTCATGACGCCGCTTTGCCGCCAGAGCAATCGTTCCTTCATTCACCTTTTGAAAATACTCTGGGGGTCTGGGGGCAAAGCCCCCAGTTTGGCGACGACAAAGTCGGCGCAATCCCTCTGGCTGATGTAATTGCCTCGCGCTAGTGTCGCCTCATGGCGCTCCGTATGATCACTGTCAGTGCCCCTGACAGCACAATCCCAAATCTGATCGAAAACGTTGAAGACCTTGGCGCATCGGGTATCCGCATGTTTCAAGAAACGCAAAGATCGGATCGGACAACCATGCAGATGCTGGTTGGGCCGGACAATCGGCAAGCCTTGATAGATTGCATTCAAAGCGCGTTGTCGGATCAGTCAGACTGGCGCATCACCATTTTGCCTATCGAGACAACGATTCCACTACCCAGCGATGAGGAAGAAGCGCAGGCGCGCGAGAAAGAAGCAGCCGAGAAGTCCATTGGCGGCATGACCCGCGAAGAGATTTGGAACACTGTCTGGCGGCAGGCGCGTCTGGATGAAACCTATATCGCTTTTGTGATCCTTTCGACCATCGTGGCCGCCCTTGGAATGTTGACCGATAGCTTGGCGGTTGTGGTGGGCGCCATGGTCATCGCTCCGCTTTTGGGCCCCAACCTTGCCTTCGCCGTGGGTGTCGCACTTGGCGACGGCAAGATGATTGGCCGTGCAATGATCACCAACTTTGTTGGGATCGCGCTGGCCTTCGGGCTCAGTGTTCTGATCGGATATCTTTGGGAAATGGGAGATGAGATTCCATCGGAATTGATGGCCCGTTCGGACGTGCGTTTTGACGGCTTGGTCATAGCAGTTGCCTCTGGTGCGGCGGCAGCCTTGTCGCTGGTCACCGGCGTGTCGTCGGCTTTGGTTGGCGTTATGGTGGCCGTGGCGCTTTTGCCGCCGACAAGTGCTGTCGGCATTTTCCTGGCCACTGGGCATACAGATCATGCGTTGGGGGCTTTGCTTTTACTTGGCGTCAACATCGTATCAGTGAACATAGCAGCACATTCGGTGCTTTTGTGGCGAGGCGTTCGGCCGCGAACGTTCTTTGAAAATAAAAAGGCAGCGCGAGGCCGGGTGATCAGTGGTGTGATTTGGGTAGGTTTGTTACTGCTCTTGATCGCGCTGATGGTGGTGCGCAGCAAGTCTGATCTGGGTCTGCCAGCTAGTATTGTTGGATAATCGCGCGCAAAGGTATCCCGGCTTTGGCCCCCAGTTTTTCAAGTTCGCTATTGGTCAACGCGCCGCGATTATTTGTTTTGGCGCTGATGAACCATCGGGAAAAACCTTGAGGTCCCTTATAGACTAAGTCGTTTAACGTCAGTTTTGTCCTACAACATGGCATCGCATGACTGTGTAAGTGAAACCCTTCTTCACCGTGCCAGTCTTGATCCATCCAGGCGTGCCATGTCGCAATCTCAAAGGTCACTGCGCACTTAGGGCAGTTGATCCCTTCAAACGCTTCCCCACAATCGATGAACTGAAGTTTGCCATAGTCCTTTATCCGCGCTTCATCTGTGCCAGCCATGCACGCGAGCCTTTTCAGAACAGCCTGCGCGTTATCCGGCAGACCCGCCATTGGATCGGTTGGGATGACAACCAGATAGGTTTCAGACATCGGTCACCGCCGCTCCGGATCAGCCGATAGGGCCACGCACGCCGCCCGTTTGGCCGCGATCAAGTAGCAGGTGATCAAGGACAACAGCCGCTACCATAGCTTCGGCCACCGGTACGGCGCGGATCCCAACGCAGGGATCGTGGCGGCCCTTGGTGATGATCTCGGTTTCCTCGCCTGATTTGGTGATGGTCTTGCGCGGTGTCAGAATCGATGACGTCGGCTTGATTGCGAATCGCACAACAATGTCCTGCCCGGTGGAAATGCCGCCCAGAATACCGCCCGCGTGGTTCGAGTTGAACGTGGGTCCGTCATGTCCCATGCTGATCTCATCAGCATTGGCCTCGCCGCGTAACCGTGCCGCTGCCATGCCCTCACCAATCTCTACCCCTTTGACCGCATTGATCGACATGATCGCCGCCGCCAAATCGGTATCGAGCTTGCCATACACCGGAGCGCCCAGCCCAGGAGGGCAACCGCGTACAGTCACCTCAAGCAGCGCACCCACAGAAGAGCCGTCTTTGCGCAAGGCATCCAGATAGCCCGCCCACTCCTCTGCCGCCTTGGCGTCAGGTGTCCAAAAAGGGTTGCGCCCGATCTCGTCCCAGTCAAAGCGCGTCCGGTCTATGTCTTTTTCGCCCATGCCCACCATGTAGCCGGTGATCTGCAGCTTCGGTGCAAGCTTGGCCAACGCGGCGCGCGCAACACCACCTGCTGCCACACGCGAAGCAGTTTCTCGCGCCGACGAGCGCCCGCCGCCGCGATAGTCGCGGATACCGTATTTTTGCCAATAGGTGATGTCTGCGTGACCGGGCCGAAACTTCTCGGCGATGTCGCCGTAGTCCTTTGAGCGCTGATCGGTGTTGCGGATCATCAACTGGATCGGCGTGCCGGTGGTCACGCCCTCAAAAACACCCGAGAGAATTTCCACCTCGTCAGTTTCGCGCCGTTGTGTGGTGAACTTGTTCTGACCGGGCTTGCGTTTGTCGAGCCAGACTTGGAGCGCTTCTGCGCTGATTTCGATACCGGGCGGGCAGCCATCCACCGTGGCGCCAATTGCTGGCCCATGGCTTTCGCCCCAAGTTGTGACGCGAAACAGATGTCCGTAACTGTTCAAGCTCATGGCGCAGGCTCCTTTTGAAGCGTGTTAACGGTTTGAGGCTCCAAGGGAAAGATCCGCTTTGCCCTTGCCGCCCGTGCCTATGGGGCCTAGGTAAGCGGTACCTCGGGGGGCCTTCCCAAAGGCTGAGATGTGCGTGATGCGCGGACCCGTAGAACCTGAACCGGTTAACACCGGCGGAGGGAAGGTCGAGAGTTTCTCACCCCACCCCCGTCCGGCCAAAGAGGAGTGAGAGATGAGAAAATCTATCCTTGCGGCAGGGCTTTTGGCAGCAGCCGCCCCCGCAAACGCGCAAGACAAGCCTGAATTGATCGTCATGACCTATGACAGTTTCGTCACCGAATGGGGCCCGGGCCCCGCTGTTGAAGCGGCTTTTGAGGCGTTTTGCGAGTGCGATCTGAAGTTTGTAGCCGCTGGCGATGGTGCTGCCCTTTTGGCGCGCCTCAAGCTTGAAGGCGAACGCAGCGAAGCCGACGTCGTGTTGGGTCTGGATACCAACCTCACGGATGCTGCGGCCGAAACAGGCCTTTTCGTGACCCACGGTATGGCGCAGGTCAAGTTGGATTTGCCCGTTGATTGGAACGACCCCGTATTT
>JABDJX010000218.1 GCA_013003245.1 Silicimonas sp.
TCGTTGATCACACCCGACATAATCGGATCAAGGCCGGTCGTGGGTTCGTCAAAGAAGATGATGCGTGGTTCTGCGGCGATGGCGCGGGCAAGACCCACGCGCTTTTGCATACCACCCGAAAGCTCGGCTGGGAAAAGGTCGGCCACATCCGGCGTCAGTCCGACGCGGCGCAGTTTTTCAACCGCGATCTCGCGTGCCTCGGCCTTGGGGCGTTTAAGGGACCCGCGCAGCAGGCGAAAGGCGACGTTTTCCCAAACATGAAGCGAATCAAACAGAGCGCCGCCTTGGAACAACATCCCGAATTGCGCCAGAAACGCATCGCGCTCCGAAGAGCCCTGCTTAAGCCGCGTCACGTCCTGTCCGTCCACGGACACGACACCGCTGTCGGCCTCAATCAGCCCCAGAACGCATTTCAAAAGCACCGATTTGCCGGTGCCCGAGCCGCCAATGATTACCATGCTTTCGCCGCGCGTTACCTCAAGGTTGACCCCTTTAAGGATTTTCTTCGGCCCAAAAGCTTTGTGAACGTCGGAAAGCTTGATCATGCGGCAAAGAACAGTTCGGTGAGAATGAAGTTTGCCGCCAATATCAACACGCTGGCCGCCACAACGGAGCCCTTTGTAGCAGCACCCACACCTTGGGCGCCGCGGCCCGAGCGCATGCCGAAGTAGCAGCCCATCAGTGCGGCGATAAAGCCGAAAACCGCGCCTTTCGACAGCGATGTGACAATGTCGAGCGGCTCAAGAAAATCGACCGTGTTGCGCAGGTAGGTGCCAGCGTTAAAGCCAAGCCGCCCGGTGCCGACCAGATAGCCACCCATGATGCCGATAACGTCGCCGACGGCTACCAGAATGGGCATCACCAAGGTGGCGGCCAGAACGCGGGGCAAGGTCAGGTACTTCATCGGGTTGGTCGAAAGCGTGACCAGCGCGTCGATCTGCTCGGTCACTTTCATCGTCGCAATCTCGGCGGCGATAGAGGATGTGACGCGCGCGGCGATCATCAGGCCAACGAGTACAGGGCCAAGCTCGCGCACCATGCCGATCGCAACGATCTGCGGCACAACGGCCTCGGCTGAAAAGCGCGCGCCGCCCGCGTAGATTTGCAAAGCCAGCGCGCCACCGGTGAAGATGGTCGTCAGGCCAACAACGGGCAGCGAAAAGTACCCGATCTGCATGAGTTGCACGCCAAATTCGCGCGGATACCAAGGCGGACGGGCCAGATGCGTCACGGTTTCAATCGCGAATAGCCCGACCCGGCCGACGGCTGCGAGCATCACCAGAAAGGCGCTTCCAAGAGTGGCAAGAAACGTCATGCGCCCTGATACCTGCGGGTGTAGCGAGAGGAAAGAGAGGTCAGGATTTCATAACCGATTGTACCCGCAGCCTCGGCCAGATCGTCGACGGTCTGATGCTGTCCCAAGATGTGCAGCGTCGGTGGCACGGCATCCAGATGCGTGACGTCTACTGTGATCAGGTCCATTGAGACGCGACCAATCACCGGGCACGGGATGTCGCCTGCAAAAACGCGCGCTTTGGGCCCGATGGCACGGATCAGCCCGTCGGCATAGCCGGCAGAGATCGTGGCGACCTCGCATTCTACATGCGCTTCCCAGGCATTTCCGTAGCCGACCGTCTCGAATGGGCGCACGGTTCGGGTCTGGATCACCGGCGCTTCGATTTGAACCACGGGCAGCGCATCGGCAAAGGGCAGGCCGCCATAAAGCCCGATGCCGGGGCGTGTCATGTCAAAGTGATACTCTGGCCCAAGCAATATGCCGCCCGTGGCCGCAAGAGAGCGGCGTGCGACGCCTTCGGTCAGCTCCTTGAACACCCGCAGTTGCTGATGGTTCATCGTATGATCCGGATCATCGGCGCAGGCCAGGTGGCTCATCACCAAGCGTGGGCCTGCGTCCATCAGGTCAGAGCGGAGCGCCTCCCAATCCTCTGGCTCCAACCCAAGACGGTTCATGCCGGTATCAAGCTGCACACCAAACGCATGGCCGGGCAGGGTGCTGAAATGGCGGGTGACCTGTCCGGGCGCATTCAAAAGCGGGATCAGATTGGCGGCGGTCAGGATATCGCTGTCCCCTGCCATATGGCCTGAAAACACATAGATGTCGGGGCCATTGCCAAGCGCCTTGCGCACGATCTGGCCTTCTTCAGCGACCGCGACGAAGAAGCTTGTCACGCCAAGGCCTTCAAGTTTCTGCGCAACACGTCCCGTGTCCAGCCCATATCCGTCGGCTTTGACAACCGCTGCCGTTTCGACATCGGGTGCTGACAAGGCATCAAGGGCCTGCCAGTTGGCGGCCAAGGCATCAAGGTCAATGGTGAGAAGTGAGGCGCCCATGAATAAAGGGTGTCTGACAGGGGCGCGGTCGGGTCAAGACCCGATTGGCATTTCCGCGCACCTGAGGTAGGCGCTTGCCAAGGAGAACTGCAAGATGGGCGATATCGTTCTGGTCCGGCACGGACAAGCCAATACGCACGCGACAACGGAAGAAGACTACGACCGGCTGAGTGATCTGGGCCACCAACAGGCGGCCTGGGTTGGCGCGTGGATGCGGGATCATGCCTATGAGTTCGATCATATCCTGTCGGGCACTTTGCGGCGACACCGTGAGACGGCGGCGGGCATGAAGATTGAGGCTGAAGAAGACGCGCGGCTCAATGAGATCGAGTATTACACGCTGAGCCATTCACTTTTGGCCATCAAGGGTGAGCCGCTTCCAAGCCATGACACCTATCCCGACCATATGCCAAAGGTGTTCGAGGCCTGGGCCGCGGCCGAGATCGAGGGTGCCGAGACTTATGAAAACTTCGAGACGCGGATCAGGGATCTTTTACGCGAGGCGGCGCAACCGGGACGCCGCGTTCTTTGCGTAACGTCAGGCGGGGTAATCGGCATGGTGCTGCGCCACCTGCTGGACCTTGATCTGCGGGCCATGTCCGACGTGATGCTGCCGATCTGGAACACGTCCATTCACCGGTTGCACGTAGGCCCCGATGCCCGCCCGGTTTTGTCGGGATTCAACGCCATCCCGCACCTTGAGCACCCAGAGCGCGCCCATGCGCGCACGCACGTCTAGGCTACCTCGTCCATCGGCCAGTACGGGTCTGCAAGCGCCCCAATTCTGGGTTTTGCAAAGAAGTAACCCTGCATCAGATCCACACCCAAAGTGCGCAGGACCTCAAATTCGCCCTGAGTTTCAACGCCTTCGCATACCAGCAAGATACCCAAATCCTGCATCATGCCCACAAGGTGTTTCACCATCGCGTGTTTCACCGGGGATGTATCAATATCGCGGATCAATTGCATATCAAGCTTCAAAACATCCGGCTGAAACCGGGACAGCAGATCAAGGCCGGAAAAACCCGCTCCAAAATCATCAATCGCCGTTTTGAACCCCAAAGAGCGATAGGCGTGCAAGATATTAAGAACGTGCTCGATATCAATCCGTTCGGCTTCGGTGAACTCAAACATAATTTGCTCGATTGGAAAGCCGATCTTTTCGGCGATCTCCAAGGTCAGCTTTATGCACGCTCGCGGCTCGTAAACGGCGTTTGGCAAAAAGTTTATCGAAAGAAGCGTTTTGTCATGTTCAAGTTTCAGGCCGGTAGCGGTTTCCAAAGCGGTTTGCCTGCAGCGTTGGTCAAATGCGTATCTGTTGGCATCGTTTACTGTCGCAAGAATTTCGCCAGCGCCTGCACCATCAACGCCCCGTAAAAGGGCTTCTTGCGCAAAAACCGCCCTCGTTTCGAGATTGACGATGGGCTGGAATGCCATGGTGATCGGTGTATCAAACGTCGTCCCGTCGCGGCAGGCTTGGCAGGTTTTTCTG
>JABDJX010000237.1 GCA_013003245.1 Silicimonas sp.
GGTGATTGAGCGGGCCAAGCAAAATTTCCGTAAAGAAGACGGCACCTTCTCGGTCGAAGCGGTTTTGATGTTCCCGCTTCTGATCTGGGCCTTCGTTGCGATGTTCGTATTCTTTGAGGGATTGCGCGAAAGCAATATAAATCTCAAAGCCACGTATACGGTAAGTGACCTTCTTTCGCGTGAAACAGAGTTGATCGATCAGAATTATCTTGACGGAATGAACAACGTCTATGCATGGCTTTCAAGGTCTCCCAACGATGTGAATCTGCGGGTGACCGTTGTGCGCTACGACGCAGGCTCGGACGCGCATATCCGGGTGTGGTCGCGTGGCGTTGGTAAGCCTGACCTGACGCAGGAAGAGGTTAACTCGTACATTTCGCCGCAAGTTCCGATTATGGCGGACGCCGACTCGGCCATTGTTGTTGAAACATGGACAACATACACACCGGTAATGGATATTGGTCTGACCGAGTCTGACATCTATAACATGGTGGTCACCGCACCTCGTTTCTCGGAGCAACTTAACTTTGCTGGTCTCGGCGACGGCACTGGAACCGAGCATTTCGACGGATCAGATGTAGCCGTTGAAACAGATGATACGTTAACAAACTAAGTTGGCCCAAAATTCGAGTCACGTTTACCTGTGCCTGCAAAGTCGCGGGTAATTCAATTAATTCAATAAGTTGTGATGCTTTGGTGATGCCTTTGGCGGCAAACTGCCTATTTGTAACGGGGATGTTTCAGGCTGTTGCAATGATTGTGTTGAGTTGAGCCGACACTGGTTCTAGCTAAACGATGCCGGACAAGAGGCAGGTCGCGGCCAATATATATGGGTAACCCATTGCAAACGACATTGAAATCAGCAGTGACCTTCACTGGTACAGGTCTTCACACGGGCAAACTTGTCCGCGTCACCGTGCACCCTGCGTCGGCAGAGTACGGTGTTTGGTTCGAGCGGACTGACATCACAGATCGCGATCCGATGGTGCCAGCGCGATGGGATGCTGTTTCGAATACAGAATTGAATACCCGGATATCGAATGCCGACGGTGTCACCGTTGCCACGATTGAACATCTGATGGCGGCCTTGGCCGGCTGTGGTGTTCACAATGCGTTGGTCAAGATCGACGGTCCCGAGGTTCCGTTGCTTGATGGCTCTTCTGCCCCTTTTGTCTCGCAAATTCTGGCGCGTGGTGTCCGCGAGCTTGATGCGCCTGTGCGCAGCATTCGTGTACTCAAGCCGGTCGCAGTGACACGTGGTGAGGCTACAGCAACGCTAGTGCCATCTGATGAGCTTGAGATCGATTTTGAGATCGACTTCGCCGATCAGGTGATTGGCCAGCAGTCAAAACATCTGAATATGGCCAACGGCGCTTTCGTGCGTGAGCTTTGTGATAGCCGCACATTCTGCCGCAAAGCCGACATTGACACCATGCGCGCACGTGGGTTGATCATGGGCGGCTCGGTCACGTCTGCTGTTGTTGTTGAAGACAACGAAGTGGTGACACCGGGTGGCATGCGCCACAGTGACGAGCCTGTGCGCCACAAGATGCTGGATGCTTTGGGCGATTTGTCACTGGCAGGGGCACCTATCATGGGTCGTTACGTCGGGTATCGTGCGGGCCACGCAATGACGAACCTGCTTTTGCGGGAACTCTTTGCGGATCCCACAAATTATGAGCTGATCGAATGCGATACTGCCATGTCCGCGCGACTGCCGGGCGCGGGTGTAAAGCGCACGGATAGCGCGCCGCTTGCGGCTGTGGCCTGATCTTACTTCAACACGTACTGACACTTCGTTGCGTCAAAACCGTTTTGCCCGGCAATCTTCTGTGTTACCAACCATTTCGGCAAGGGTTGCTAGGGTTTCGGATTGATGACTAAGGGTGGGGTAAGCTTGATGCGCGCGGCGTTGATCGCGGCGATGCTTGCCGGATTGGCAGCGTGCGGGGGTGGCGAAAAAGAACGCCCGCTGGAAAGCTTCTCTGCAGAAGAGCTTTACACCCGTGCCGAGTTTGAACTTGCCGCTGGCAACCCAGACGATGCAGCCTTGTTTTTCGGCGAAGTTGAGCGGCTGTATCCCTATTCCGAATGGGCCAAGCGCGCCTTGGTCATGCAGGCGTTTTCCTACCACCGCGACCGTGATTATGAAGCGGCGCGAGGTGCCGCACAGCGGTTTTTAAACACCTATCCGGCGGATGAAGACGCGGCTTATGCGCAGTACTTGCTGGCTTTAAGCTATTATGACCAGATCGATGATGTGGGCCGCGATCAGGGGCTGACTTTTCAGGCATTGCAGGCACTACGCGAGGTCATCGAGACATACCCCGACAGCGAATACGCGCGGTCAGCCATCCTGAAGTTTGATCTGGCCTTTGATCATCTGGCGGCCAAAGAGATGGAGATCGGGCGTTATTACCTGAAACGCGGGCATTTCGTGGCTGCTATCAACCGGTTCCGCGTTGTGGTTCAGGATTTCCAGACAACCACGCAAACACCCGAGGCTTTGCATCGATTGGTGGAAAGCTATTTGTCTCTTGGTCTGACTGAAGAGGCGCAGACGGCAGGGGCGATCCTTGGGCATAACTTCCGCTCGACCGACTGGTACGAAGACAGCTTTGCGCTTTTGACCGGGCGCGGGCTGCGGCCTGAGGCCTCTGGCAACAGCTGGCTTGCCCAGGTCTATCGCCAGACCGTGCGCGGCGAATGGCTTTGATTTCTGAACAATGCTGAGAAGTCTCGATATCCGGGACATGCTGATCATTGACCGGCTGGAGCTCGGCTTGGCACCGGGCCTGAACGTGCTCACCGGAGAGACGGGGGCAGGCAAGTCGATCCTGCTGGATTCGCTGGGCTTTGTGCTTGGCTGGCGGGGGCGGGCCGAGCTTGTGCGCGAAGGGGCGGATCAAGGCGAGGTCGTGGCCGAATTTGACCTGTCACCCGGACATCCGGCCAATGTCATTCTGGAAGGCGCGGGCATCCCGCGCGACGACACGCTGATTCTGCGGCGGGTAAACACGCGCGATGGTCGCAAGACGGCCTGGGTCAATGACCGGCGCGTTTCGGGCGAGGTGTTGCGGGCACTGTCGGACACGCTTGTGGAACTGCACGGACAGCATGATGACAAGGGGCTTTTGAACACGCGCGGGCATCGCCGCATGCTTGATGAGTTTGGCGAGTTGGAGGACGATCTGGCCAATTGTCGCGCCGCCTGGCGAGATGTTCAAGGCGCGCGCGGGGCCTTGGAAGAGGCCGAGGGACAAGTTGCTGCCCTGAAGGACGAGGAAGAGTTCTTGCGTCACGCGGTGGGTGAGTTGGACGCGCTTGGGCCCGAGAGCGGAGAGGACGAAGCGTTGGATGCGCGCAGGCGTCTGATGCAGTCGGCAGAGAAAATTCGCGAAGATATCTCCAAGGCGCACGATGCGATCGGAAGCGGCGGGGCCGAAGGGATGATGCGTGACGCCACGCGTTGGCTTGAAGGGGCCGCCGCAAAGGCCGAAGGCGCGCTTGATCCCGCGCTTGCTGCGTTAGAGCGCGCATTGGTCGAACTGGGCGAGGCAGAAGAGGGTGTGAGCCGCGCACTTGACGCGCTGGCCTTTGATGCAGGCGAGTTGGAACACGTAGAAGAGCGGCTTTTTGCGATCCGTGGATTGGCGCGCAAACACAATGTATTGCCCGATGGCTTGGCTGCGCTTGCCGAGGCGTTGCGGGGCAAGCTGGCTACTTTGGATGCGGGCGAAGGGGATTTGGTGGCGCTTAGGGCCGAGCTTGCGGAGGCCGAAAAACGATACGGGCGGGCGGCAGACATGCTGAGTGCGGCGCGTTCAGAGGCGGCAAAGGCGCTTGATGCGGCGATGAGCAAGGAGTTGGCGCCATTAAAAATGGAGCGGGCTGTATTCGCGACGGATATCACGGAGGCGGATGCAGGACCTGACGGGCGAGATCAGGTGGCGTTTACCGTTGCCACCAATCCGGGCGCGCCTGCAGGGCCTTTGAACAAAATCGCCTCGGGTGGTGAGCTTTCCCGGTTTTTGCTGGCATTGAAGGTGTGTCTGACGGCAGACGCGGACGGGTTGACGATGATCTTTGATGAGATTGACCGCGGTGTCGGCGGTGCGACCGCTGATGCGGTGGGACGACGGTTGGAAGAGCTGGCAAGCGATGCGCAGGTTCTGGTTGTCACCCACAGCCCGCAGGTGGCCGCGCGCGCGGCGCACCATTGGCGGGTCGAGAAACAGGTGGTGGATGAGGTGACGCTATCGCGTGTCGTGCCTTTGTCAGAGACTGCGCGTGTCGATGAACTGGCGCGCATGTTGGCGGGAGATACCGTGACGACGCAAGCGCGGGCCGCGGCAGAGGCGTTGCTGCGGGGATGAGACGGTTTCGCCGCCTTTGGCGGCGATCCGCGGGGGCTCTGCCCCCGGACCCCCGGAATATTTTTGCCAAGAAGAAAGCAGGGATACCTTAACTGCGTCGACGGCGTCTTGTTCGGGTGGGCGTTGGCGTATCACCTGTGCCGTCGGCGGCTGAGGATAGGGCGCCGAGGGCCGCGACGATTTGATCGAGCGTGGGGCGTCCTTGCGGTTCGCATGTTTCCAGCGCCTCGCGCATGTGTTCGAGGTGAACGGGTGTTGTGCCGCAGCAGCCCCCGATAATCGTCGCACCGCTGTCGCGGGCCAAAACGGCATAGTCGGCCATCAATTCGGGCGTGCCGTCGTAATGGATGTGGCCATCGTGATACTTGGGGATGCCTGCATTGCCCTTTGCGATCAGCGGAATCGTAGGTGCCTCGGCGGAAAATCCCAGCACGGTACGCAGCAGATCAGATGCCCCAACCCCGCAGTTGGCGCCAAAGGCGACGGGCTTGGTTTTCAGCGCGCCCACCATTTCGACCATGGCCGCGCTTGTCAGGCCCATCATGGTGCGGCCTGCGCTGTCAAAGCTCATCGTGCCGCAAAACGGCATGCTGGCGAGATCCGCCGCCTCGGCCGCCGCCTGATATTCCTCTGGTGCGCTGATGGTTTCGACCCAGAAAACGTCTGCGCCGCCTTCTTTCAGACCATCTGCCTGCTCGTGAAACATTTCGACCGCATTTGAATAGGTGAGCGTGCCCAAGGGCGCCATGATTTCACCGGTGGGCCCGACGGAACCTGCAACGATGATCTCGCGCTCGGACTTGTCGGCCAGATTGCGGCCAATCTCGGCCCCGGCGCGGTTGAGTTCGCGCACCCGCTTTTGACCGTCGTGCAGTTTGAGGCGCGAGGCATTGCCGCCGAATGTGTTGGTCAAAAAGAGATCAGAGCCAGCATCTATTGCGCCTTTGTAAAGTGCGATGATTTTCTCGGGCTGCTCGACGTTCCAAAACTCTGGCGCGTCACCTGCGGTTAGCCCCATGTTGAAAAGGTTCGTGCCCGTGGCCCCGTCGGCCAGCAGCCAATCGCGTTTCTTGAGAAGTTCACTCAGGCGATCTGTCATGATTGTCTGTCCATCCTTGGGGTATGCGCGGGCCATGCCACGCCCTGAGGTGAAGCGCAAATCTATAGTCTTCATGAAGATTATGAAAATCTGGACAAAAAAAGGCCGGGCAAAGCCCGGCCAGTCCAACAGGGAGGTAGAAGCAACAACGAGTTGCTGCCTTCTGGCTGTCAGGTAGGCCTCTGGAGAGCTTTGATCAAGTGGTCAAAAGTGTAAAGTTGAGCAAAGCCGCCATGCGTCTTGTGCATAGCTTGTTCAGTGCGCCTCGGCGTCTTCGCGCATTTTTCGACGGTGCGCGATGATTTCCTCGGTAACAAAATCTCGGAAGGCGGCGATCCGCTTTGATTGTCTGAGTTCTTCGGGGAAAGCCAGAAAAACGGGAATTTCATTTGATTCCACGTTCGGCAAGACACGTTGTATTGTTGGAAAGTCCTGAATGACGTAATCCGGCAAGACGCCGATCCCAAGCCCGGCAAGCACCGCCTGCAGTACGCCGAAATAATTATTTACGGTCAGAAGCGAAGGAATGTCATGTGCCAAAAGCTCCTGAACAAGTTGCGCCCCTGCGCTGACCTGAGTCGAGGTGACGCGCTGGCAGATCAACCTGTGGTCGGAAAGATCTTCGATTTTCTCCGGCGTGCCGTTTTCGGCCAGATATTCAGGCGTTGCGTAAAGG
>JABDJX010000250.1 GCA_013003245.1 Silicimonas sp.
CCCTACGGGTGCCACGATGGCGTTCAGGATCTTGGTGAACTGCGTATATGGTGCCTCGGTCACGTAAACCGTGTCGTGATCGCGGATACCAAAGTCACGCGCGACAAACACGCCGTTGGGCGAGGTCAGATCAAGCACGTAGATCAGGCGCTGATCGCCGGTCAGATCACTGCGGCCCAAAACTTTGTTTGCCACACTTGCAGGTTCATCGCGGAAGACGAAGATGCCGGTCGGGTCGGCAAGGGCCGTTGAAAGACCGCCAACCGTTGCGATGGCCTCGATCGCCGAGACGTCCTGTGTCTCGAACGGGACTTTCACCTGAGCGCCGGTTGCACCCAACGCCGTGAAGAAGCGCTCGTCCTGTTCAACAAGGATGCGATCTCCGCCACGAAGCGCGATATCAAGACGCGGGTTTTCATAAAGGTCCTGAAGCCAAACCGTTCCGGAATGACCGCCACGGATAATCGTGATCTGCGTGGTTTCAGGGGGAAGCGAGATACCGCCAGCTGCTGCCAGCATCGCGGTCAGCGTGCGGGTAGGGCGTTCAATTGGATATACACCTTGCGCACCAACGCCGCCAATCAAGGACACCGTCGCACCGTCGCCAGCCATGCGCTGCACCAGAACCTGCGGGTCAGGCGTTTGCGCCTCCAGTTTCTCGGTGATGATACGGCGGATGGTCTCGGGCGAGTTACCTGAAGCTTTGATCCGACCCGCGTAAGGGACGAAAATGAACCCCTGGCCATCCACCTGGATTTCTTCCAGCACAGCTGAACTTGCGCCCGCCGTTGTCAGAAGACCGTCATCGACGTTCTCATAAATCATCAGGCCCAGCGTGTCGCCGGGGCGCACGGTGTCTGAACCCAGAACGCCTGCGTTGATCAGGCCGCTGCCAAATCCAAGCGCGGGGGCAAATTTGGTGGCTTCGGTCACGCGGTCATCGACCGAGACAACGAATGCGTTGCCTCGTTTCTGAACAGAACCATTGAAAATTTCGTTTTTGGTTGGGCCGGTGCGTGGAAGTCCACAAGCGGCCAATACGCTTGCCGCAACGCAAATAGCGACCCAGCGGGGGGTTTTTCTGACTGTCACTGCTCGGTCTCCTCGACCTTATTGTCGCCTGCCTTGGCGTAATTTATGCCTTTTTCGGCTTATTATTTCCGACCCTAGCGATAAAAATCCAGCATTTCCAGCCAGAGAATCACCTCTCACAACACCGTGCGCAGGTGTTGCCTGCCCGCCGCATTTCGCGTTTGTGGGCACAATATCTGGGCATAAGGGTCTTGAGAGGCCAACATAAGGTCCGGCAACTGGCGCACAATTTTGCGCCGATTTCGATATGCGTAGAAACCGCCGGGGATTTGCGACGTCGCCAGCAGAAAGGCGCGATATGTCAGGTAAGCGTCTCGATCGGGGACCTTGGGTGCTTTGAAAAAGGCGCCAATCGGCTGGTGCGAGACGAATTCGGGGCGATTGAACACCGCTTGGCCGAACACTTTCAGCGGCAAGCCGCGCCAAAGCGCCTGCTCTGCCGAGGTTGAGTTGACGGTCACGGCGGACCGCGCGCTGTCGAGCAATCGCGCCAGCTTGCCACCTGAGACAAAGTGCACGCGGTTGGTCAGAGTGTACTTCTCTGCCAGCGTTTTGATCAACGGACGCAGCGGCTCTCGCCCGTCTTCCAAGGGATGGGCCTTGAGAACAAGGTGATGGTGCGACGGCGCGCCCTTGGAAAAGCCGTGCATGACCTCATCGAGAAAGCTTGCCTGATCTTCAAAGGGGCCAAAGTTGCGGAAGTTGGCGTCATGGGCCAATTGCAGCAACACAAGGTGATAGGGAAAGCCACCGCGCCGGATGCGTGCCGAGGCTACTGCACGCAGAGCGGCACGAATTGGCGTGCTGATCAGCTTGGCAAAGTGCAATAGAAACTCGCGATTCACTCCCGGCGTGCGGTGCGGCTGAAACCCCGGGTAGCCGCGATTTCCCGCCATAAGCACCGCATGATAGGCTGCCCCCCAGAACATGTGCTGGTTCATGTCGCCCCATCGGTCGGGCGCTTCGGTCAGTTTGGGCAGGTTTTGCGCAAGCGCGGTTTCCATCTCGTCCAAGGACAGATCCATCAGGCGCGAAGACGCATTGGCCCCGCCGCGCTCGTAGGTGATCCAGTAGGGGCGCAGATAGCCTTCTTCAAAGACATGGGTTGTCACGCCCAGTTCCAAAGCCGTTGTGTGGATGGGTCGAGAGGCGCCATAAAGCACAATATCGGTGATGGCATGCTTGGTGATCAGGCTTTCAAGGTGCGCAGGCCAGTCCTTGGACAGACCACGATAGGGGATATAGCCCGGCCCCCGCCAAAACGCCTGATCGGCCCGGTTAAATCCGACACGAAAAACCTTTGCTCCCGTGGCGCGCAGGCTTTTGGCCAAGCCACCAAAAAACGGACCATGTGGGCCTTGTAGAAAAAGAAAGCGTCTGTCTTTGCCAAGCGAATGCATTTTGCGTCTTTAGCCTGCGCGCTGCCTGCTGTCACGAAGTGATGCAACACCTGGCTATCAACGGTGAAATCCCGCCTCTGCGCTTGCGCGGCAATGGCAAGCGGTCTAACTCACTCTCAAGGAGGCACGCGCTTATGTTTACCGGGATCATTACCGACATCGGAGAGATAAAGGACACCCGGCAAGAGGGTGATCTGCGGGTGCGGATCGGCACGCGCTATGACAGCGCAACCATTGATCTGGGCGCGTCGATTGCCTGCGACGGGGTGTGCCTGACGGTGGTAGACTGTGGCGCAAACGACGGTCATTGGTTCGATGTGCAGGCCTCGGCAGAGACGCTGTCAAAGACCAATCTCGACACATGGATCGCCGGCAAGCGCGTCAACCTCGAGAGGGCTTTGCGTGTAGGAGACGAACTTGGCGGCCACATCGTCTCGGGCCATGTCGACGGAATCGCGGAAATCACGGATATTCGCGACGAGGGCGACAGCACGCGCGTGACGCTTAAAGCGCCTGAGACCCTTGCGCGGTTTGTCGCGCCCAAAGGGTCGGTTGCTCTGAATGGCACATCGCTGACGGTCAACGAGGTGGATGGCGCAAGCTTTGGCATCAATTTTATTGCCCACACCAAGTCCGTCACCACGTGGGGCGACATGAAGGTAGGCGACAGGGTCAATCTGGAGATCGACACGCTGGCGCGCTATGTTGCCCGGCTTGCCGAGGTTGCGGGATGAGCGAGATCGGGCATAATCGCGGCCCTGGCATGAGTGAAGGGTCGGGTGCTCGGTCCTTTGTTATTTGCGCCGCCTGACGGCGTCGCCCTAATGAGGGGTTTCACCCCTCAAACTCCCCAGAGTATTTTTGCCAAGAAGAAAGCACATCCGAAGAAGATGCGAAGGCTCGCTCATCATTAGCCGTCCTCAGCCTTTGCGTTCCTAGCGTCCGGGCAGCTGACGCGGGGCAAAGGGCTGTTGGTGAAGGCGGCGGCCACCACGGTTCCAACTCGTCGGCCAACTCTACAAGTGCTGCGCTGAAAAGCGGACCCACGCTGAGCTGCTGCCGAAAATGCCAAGTGAAGTTTTGCGGCTTTGCGCAACTGAAAGGGGAAACTCCGGCGGACGGTGTTGTTGTCATCGGAGAAACATGGCTCGAAAAAGAGTGGTGCGCGACTGCACGGCTTGCCGGTTTCATCCCTGCCGAGACTTACTCTTCCGCACCTATCTCACGGGTTCTCGTCGGCTGGTGATTTGGATTGATGCGCTTTTGCGCAGCCACCGACTTACGGTGCATAAGGTGGCGTACTGTTGCGTCGCCCTTATTATCCAATGGGGAGTTTTCATGAAACACAGACGAATGATCCGCCTTTCGGCGGCCGGTATTTTATTATCTGTCGGTCTGGCCAGTGCAGTCTCTGCTGCCAGCGTTCAGATCAGCATCACCAACAACCAAGCGGCGGACGGCGTTTATTTAACGCCCCTCCATGGTGATCCCATCGAACGACACCGGCATCGGCACCATTTTTGTCTACTCGAATAACGCGTGGGATGCAGGGACGGAGGAGAACGACGGCTTTGGTGCGCCATTCAACACAGCTGGTGGCACGGCAACTGATATCGATGGTGTTGTGCGTGGTGCCACAGGCAATCTGTTCTTCCTTAAAGGTCAGGAAACTGTGGCGGAAACGGTCATCAGTCTGCAAGGCCGTACGCTTTTGGCGACCATTGAAATCAGCGCGGTGCCTCTGCCTGCCGCTTTGCCAATGCTGCTCGCGGGCTTGGGCGGACTGGGCCTGATGCGCCGCCGTCGGCGCAAATAGCCAATCACCAGAGGCGAGACCGTTGCCTCTGGCCTTCTGCTACGCCATCCGGTATCGCAGGTCCGGTAATTTTTGCGCGGATGTGTAATGACTTTCGAGACCCCCGGACCCGTAGAAGAGAACTGGCGCGATGCCATTTCAAGCATCGAAGAGATCATCGAAGATGCGCGCAATGGCCGTATGTTTATCCTTGTCGATCACGAGGATCGCGAGAACGAGGGTGACCTTGTCATTCCGGCGCAGATGGCGACGCCAGAGGCGATCAATTTCATGGCCACCCACGGGCGCGGTCTGATTTGCCTGTCTTTGACAAGCGACCGTATCGATGCATTGGGCCTTCATCTGATGGCGTCGCAAAACTCGTCTCGACATGAGACTGCGTTCACCATTTCCATTGAAGCGCGCGAAGGGGTGACCACCGGGATCTCGGCCCATGACCGCGCGCGCACCGTTGCTGTCGCCATCGATAGTGGCAAGGGCGCGTCAGAGATCGCGACCCCCGGCCACGTCTTCCCGCTGCGCGCCAAAGACGGTGGCGTTTTGGTCCGCGCAGGCCATACCGAAGCCGCCGTGGACGTGGCGCGGCTGGCGGGGCTGAATGCCTCGGGCGTGATTTGCGAGATCATGAATGACGATGGCTCGATGAGCCGCCTGCCTGATCTGGTTGCCTTTGCGCAGAAACACGCGCTGAAGATTGGAACGATCAGCGATCTGATCGCCTATCGGCGCCGCCACGACAACCTTGTGGCGGTAACCAAATCGGACACCGTGACATCCGAGTTTGGCGGTGCGTGGGAGATGAAAATCTTCTCTGATACGGCCCATGGTGATGAGCATATCGTTTTGATCAAAGGCGATATTTCTGGCGATTCGCCTTGTCTTGTGCGCATGCACGCACTTGATCCGATGCTTGATATTGTTGGCCTTGGTCCTGCGGGGCGCGCTTCTGAGTTCGGTGATGCGATGCGTCTGATTGCAGAAGAGGGGCGCGGCGTTCTGGTGCTGTTGCGCGACACAACAATGAAGTTGGTTGCTGACGACACAGCCTCTCCTCAGACACTGCGCCAGTACGGGCTGGGCGCGCAAATCCTGTCGTCACTTGGCCTGTCGGAATTGATCCTTCTCACCAACTCTCCTGCACCCAAGGTGGTGGGGCTTGAAGCCTACGGTCTCGATATCGTCAGCACGCGCAAAATTTCGGAGCTTGGCTAATGGCTGGTCAATCTCATTACACCTTGCCGCTGCCCACGTTCGACGCGCCTGTCAATGTGCTGATCGTGGTTGCCCCTTATTACAAGGACATTGCTGACGGGCTGATCAGCGGTGCAATTGCCGAACTGGAAAAAGCAGGTGCAACGCATGAGGTTGTCGAAATGCCCGGCGCATTGGAAGTGCCCACCGCTATTCGCATCGCTTCTGGCGAAGCCGAATTTGACGGCTTTGTCGCACTTGGCTGCGTGATCCGCGGCGAGACGACGCATTATGACACGGTGTGCAACGACAGCAGCCGGGCCTTGCAGCTTCTGGGCCTGAACGGGGCCTGCATCGGCAACGGCATTCTGACGGTAGAAACCTATGATCAGGCGGCAGTGCGCGCCGATCCAAAGGCGCAAAACAAGGGCGGCGGTGCCGCAGCGGCAGCCTTGCACCTGATCGCGCTGACCCGCAGATATGGTGCCTCGTCCAAACCCATCGGATTTGCACCGACATGAGCCAGACGACCCGGCAGATGAAAAGCGCGGCCCGGCTTTACGCGGTGCAGGCGCTTTTCCAGATGGAAGCGGCTGATCAGGGCGTCGATGCGGTAAGGCTGGAATTTGAAACCCATCGCTTCGGTGCCGAGATTGAGGGTGATGAACTGGCAGAAGGCGACGTTGATCTTTTTCGCAAGCTTCTCGACGACGCGGTGACATGGCAGGCCAAGATCGATCAGATGACTGACCGTGCGTTGGATGATGCCTGGCCGATAAAGCGCATCGACCCGACCTTACGCGCCGTTTTCCGCGCCGCTGGGTCCGAACTGGTAGGCAGCGAAACACCGCCCAAGGTGATTATCAGCGAATATGTTGACGTGACAAAGGCGTTCTTTCCCGAGGGCAAAGAGGCGAAGTTCGTCAATGGGGTGCTGGATACGGTCGCACGGGAAGCACGCAGCGAAACGCTCTGAGGCTGATGGTACCAGTTTGCGTCAATGTCTGTATTGCGGGACGGAGCAGACCTTCACAACATAGCCTGCGAATGTTACCGAGAATGAATGATGCAGAACGTTGCACCTAACGAAGGCCAAGAGCTAAAAAATGTGGCCATCTTGCTTTCTCGCGGCGTTGGCCTCGCCGCTTTGGCCGGTGTTCTTTGGAGCCTTCCGGAAATAAGCCGGATACTCTGGATAGCAGCAGCTTTAGGAATTTTCCCCGTCGTTTTTGCAATTTCTGTCGTAGCTGTGGCAGCTGCGGGCGCTAGAAACATTCTATGCCGAATACTTAACCTCGTTGAGCACCCGCGTATCGGGTTCTGCATTGGTGCAATGCTTCTAGCCGGTCTCCTCGCAGTGTTAGTTGAGGCTTTCTTTTTCGGAGAGGCCCTCGCTGGACGTTTCTTTGTCGTGGAAAGCAATGCGAATTAAGGGCGCAGAGCCGACTTTGAACCGGCGCACATCTGAACACTTCGCCAAATTAAAAAAGATGTTGATAACTTCCTGACGGTGCTTTTCAGGGCGGCGCGCATCATATATGGTGTCACAGAGTCCAATAACCCCAGCATATGGTGCTTTCCTTGCCCAAAGATATCGCCACATCTGCCTTTTTGGACGTTGAAACCTCTCTCACTGGCCGCCGCTGGGTAGGGCCTTCGGGCGACGAGCAACGGTTGGCTGAGGCGATGGAGCAAGCGACGGGCTTGCCTTTGCCGCTGTGCAAGGTGCTGGTCACGCGTGGCATTTCACCCGATGAGGCACCGGGATATCTGGCGCCCAAACTGCGCGACCTGCTGCCCGATCCGATGTCTTTGCGCGATATGGGGGCAGCGGCGGACCGGATCCTTAAAGCTCTGAAGGCCCGGGAAAAAATCGCGGTCTTCGCCGACTATGACGTCGATGGCGGATCCTCTGCCGCCTTGCTGCTTGACTGGCTTCGACAGCAAAACCACGACGCAACGCTTTATGTGCCCGACCGGATTGACGAGGGTTATGGCCCCAACCCAACCGCCATGGCAGAGCTTGCCGCCGGTCACGACCTGATCATCTGCGTTGACTGTGGCACGCTCTCGTTTGAGGCCATCGCTGCGGCCAAAGGCGCCGACGTTCTGATCATCGACCACCACCTTGCGGGCGAAACCCTGCCCGATGCGATGGCGGTAGTGAACCCAAACCGTCAGGACGAAAGCGGTGATCTGGCGCATCTCTGTGCCGCCGCCGTCGTGTTTCTTGTGCTGGTCGAGGCGAACCGGCGCTTGGCAAAAGACGGCACAAAAGGCCCGGATTTGCTGAGGATGCTTGATCTGGTGGCGCTGGCGACTGTCGCGGATGTCGCCCCTCTGACAGGGCTGAATCGCGCCTTGGTTGTGCAGGGTCTGAAGGTCATGTCGGCGCGCGCCCGCCCCGGGCTTGCCGCTTTGGCCGATGTCGCGGGTCTGTCGACCGCGCCGACGTCCTATCATCTGGGCTATGTTCTTGGCCCGCGCGTCAACGCAGGCGGTCGCGTTGGCAAAGCCGATCTGGGCGCGCGCTGCCTGTCGTCCACAGACCCTGACGAAGCGCTGGCAATGGCCGAGCGGCTTGATCAGTTGAACACCGAACGCCGCGATATTGAAAACGCCGTGCGCGATGCAGCCCTTGTTCAAGCCGAAGAGCGCGGCATGGAGGGGGCCCTGGTTTGGGCGGCGGGCGAAGGCTGGCATCCCGGTGTCGTCGGGATCGTGGCGGCGCGTTTGAAAGAGGCCACGGGCCGCCCAGCGGTGGTTATCGGATTGGACGGCGCTCAAGGCAAGGGTTCGGCCCGCTCGGTCAAAGGCGTTGATCTTGGCCACGCAATCCAGCGACTGGCAAGCGAAGGGCTTTTGATCAAGGGCGGTGGCCACAAGATGGCGGCGGGCCTGACGGTGGACCGCGACCAGTTGGAACCGGCCATGGTGCGCCTTGAGGAGCTTTTGGCCAAGGAAGGCGCAGGGCAGGGCGGCCCAAAGGACAAACGCATTGATGCGGCCCTGATGCCGGGTGCGGCCACGGTCGAATTGATTGAACAAATCGAAACAGCAGGTCCCTTTGGCCAAAGCGCGCCCGCCCCGCGGTTTGCCTTTCCCGATGTTGTGATCATGCACACCAAGCGGGTTGGAACCGGGCACCTGAAGGTCAGTTTCGGCGACGGTCTGGGCGCGCGTCTGGATGCGATCTTGTTCGACGCCTTCGACGGCCCAATTGGCCCGGCGCTGACTGCGCACGGTGGCGCGCGTTTCCATTTGGTGGGGCGTCTGGAGGTTTCCCAATGGGGCGGTCGCAAACGTGTCGAACTTCGGCTTGAAGACGCCGCAAACGCCTCGGCTTAGAAATCGAGGTTTCAATCGCAAAAGCGAAAAAATCTTCTTGCCCTTGGGTCTGAGTTTCCCTAAGTAGCGCGTCAGCGTGGCCCGTTCGTCTATCGGTTAGGACGCCAGGTTTTCAACCTGGAAAGAGGGGTTCGATTCCCCTACGGGCTGCCACATCTCCCATTCAAGTGTCGGTAAAATAGAGATTATTTGATATCTTTGTAAGACTTGCCAACATATTTGCCAACACATGGAAGCTCATAGTTGCGTATTTTCGCCTTCTCTGTGGTAGATCAACGGACATGGAGGCACCGGCAGCTCAGCACTACATCCCAATCTTTATTGATGTGAAACCCAGTGAAGACCTTAGGCCGCTTACTGGACAAACGATGTGTTTTGTAGGGATGCTGGCAAATTCAATGGAGGGCATTGCCGGCCTCAAGCAATTCAAGAAAACCCGGACCATTAAGAGAAAGCTGAAAGCCGCGAACAGGATTGTCGAGGCGTTGTCAGATGGTTCACTGGCATTAGACGGCATTGCCGTGACGGGTAAAATGAATGGGCATTTTGCGCATTGGGCGTGTGACGCTGTAGACCGAAACAGAAATGAACTTGAAGGTGAATGGCAATTGGAAGATGGCAAGCCAACGCATTTGCTTTGGAACGGCCACTCTTATCCGCGAGACACCGCGCTTGGGTTGAGCATCTATGCCAACATGCTCCCTATTATAGGACTGCAATCAGCAAGACTTTGCAAAAACGAATACCCGAAGCATATGAAGTTAGCGTTAGATCAGCTGCCGCATTGCTCAGAGCGGGGAACTAGTTTCATGGATGCGCTACTAGGGTCAGACAAAGATATTCAATCTATGTGGGACCGTAATCGAAAGTGGGGCCACACATTTGAGCTTGGGGTGTTTGAAAGTTATCGAGCGCAGGACGCGAATACGATAACTGCAAAAGAGCATCCAAACTCGGTGCTTGTGGACTGGCTCGCCGCATCGTGCATGGCAAAAGTAGACCCCGAACAGTTGAAGGCAGAAAGCGGCTTCACGGACGACCAAGTCGCAATTATCGCGGAAATCTGGGACGCACTAAATCACCACGGTTCATCCGAAATGATCAATGTTGACGACGCGGAGCTTGCCAAGATGGTTACAGCGCATGCGGCAAAACACTACGATAGTTCGCTTGATACGGCATCGGAGAATAGTGAGTTAGTAAATCAGACGCCGGAAGCACGGGGCGAAACCAGCAAATAAGTTACTGCCCACACGGCGATACCACCAATGACACCAATTATTGGATGCAAAAATGATAACCCAACTATAGCTCCTACCGACATTATGATTTCGAGCGCCCACATGGTCAGGTTGCCGCGCCGCTTTCTCTGTAGTCTATCCTGAACAAGCTCCACAGCAGCGCGGTGGCGCTCCGCTTCGTTCCAATTCGACCAGTAGTCTGTAGAGCCATCATCGTCGGCCGCACCCGATCCGTTGTTGTAGACTAGGTCCTTACGTAGAGTAGCCGGATGATACAGCCCGTAGGGACTAGCTGTGATGGAATTGGATGAGTCTCCTACCCAACCTGCATCGTGTATCCGCAATATCAGGTCCTCCCCCTCGTAAAACCGTGGAATCTCGCCAGTGAAATTGCCCTCGGAGTCGGACCTACCTGAAAGTAAGACAGTCTTATTTTCATCCCCAGCCATCAATACGACACTGGTGCCGCTCCTACCTACAGCTTCAACCAAACCGGCGATCAAAACCGGCAAAGGTGAATCTGGCCGGACGTGATAAGGAAGTTGGCGTGTAATGAAGTTCCAGAATTTTGATATCATTGCGTGCCTCCAAAAATTTCAGGCCTGCGGCGCATTCCGCTCGAAATGAGTTGTTGAACTCACGCCGCTGGAACACCACGCCTAGGTAATAGGTCACTCCATTCTACGACAACGAACCATGACAATGCTTGAAGCGTTTGCCGCTAGAACAGAAGCAAGCCAGGTTCCTCAAGCCGCCCAAGCCATCAGACAGATTGTTCAGAAATTGCTTCGGATCGATCAAGGAAGGAAGCTGCTCCACCCCCGGATTGAACACTACTCCTGTTGCTCCAAGCACCCGTGTTGAGAAGTCTGCGAGCATATAACTCTGCTCCTTACTAATTTGCAGCGGCTTGACCTCGTCCGACTTAAGGCTTTGTGCATCATGGC
>JABDJX010000298.1 GCA_013003245.1 Silicimonas sp.
GGTTACTAGCATGTCTCCCAACAAGATGGGTTGTCCGTTGACCTGTGCAAGTGCAATCAGTGTCAACTCAAACCAACCTCGACACCTCTAAAGCCGCCTTCACAAACCCATCAAACAACGGGTGCGGTGCGAAGGGGTTGCTCTTTAGCTCCGGGTGAAACTGCACCCCGATGAACCACGGGTGGTCCTTGACCTCGACGATCTCCGGCAACCGCCCGTCTGGGCTCATACCTGAAAAGCACAAGCCTTGCTCTTCCAACTGCGCGCGATAGGCGATGTCGACCTCGTAGCGGTGGCGGTGGCGTTCCTCGATTGTCGTGCTGCCATAGACCTGCGCCACTTTTGAGCCCTCTTTGAGGTTGGCGGTGTAGGCGCCAAGGCGCATCGTGCCACCCTTGTCGTCGTCGACCTTGCGGCGGGCGACGTGGTTGCCCTGTACCCATTCTTTCAGGTGATAGACCACCGGTTCAAAGCGTTTCTTGCCCGCCTCATGGTCGAATTCCTCGGACCCTGCGTTCTTCATCCCCGCCAGATTGCGCGCGGCCTCGATCACCGCCATTTGCATGCCCAGACAGATGCCAAGGTAGGGAATTTTCTTTTCGCGCGCGTATTGGGCGGCTTTGATCTTGCCTTCGGTGCCGCGTTCACCAAAGCCGCCGGGCACAAGGATCGCGTGGTAGCCTTCAAGGTAGGGCGCGGCATCCTTGCCCTCGAACACTTCCGCGTCGATCCACTCGGCCTTCACGCGTGTACGGTTGGCCATGCCCCCATGGGTCAGCGCCTCGGCGATGGATTTATAGGCGTCCTCAAGCTGGGTGTATTTGCCGACGATGGCGACCTTGACCTCGCCCTCGGCGTTGTCGAGCCGGTCTTTGACGTCAAGCCAGCGGTCAAGGTTGGGCTTTGGCGCAGGTGCTATCTGAAAGGCGTCGAGCACGGCCTGATCAAGGCCCACGCCGTGATAGGCCAGCGGGGCTTCGTAGATTGATTTGAGGTCGTAGGCGGGGATGACGGCTTCGGGACGGACGTTGCAGAAGAGTGCTATCTTGGCGCGTTCCTTTTCGGGGATCTCGTGTTCGGAGCGGCAGACGAGCACGTCGGGTTGAAGGCCGATGGAGCGCAGTTCCTTGACCGAGTGCTGGGTCGGTTTGGTTTTGAGTTCAGAGGAGGCGGCGAGGTAGGGGAGCAGCGTGAGGTGCATAAAGATGCACTGGCCGCGCGGTTTGTCCTGCGCGAACTGGCGGATCGCCTCGAAAAACGGCAAACCCTCGATGTCGCCGACGGTGCCGCCGATTTCGCAAAGCATGAAGTCGACTTCGTCTTCGCCGATCGAGATGAAGTCTTTAATTTCATTGGTAACATGCGGGATCACCTGAATGGTTTTGCCAAGGTAATCGCCGCGACGCTCCTTTTCGAGGACGTTTGAGTAGATGCGCCCCGAAGAGACGCTGTCGGTGCCACGCGCGTGCACACCGGTGAAGCGTTCATAATGGCCGAGGTCAAGGTCGGTTTCTGCGCCATCGTCGGTGACGAAAACCTCGCCATGCTCGAAGGGGCTCATCGTGCCGGGGTCAACGTTGAGATAGGGGTCAAGCTTGCGCAGCCGGACGGAGTAGCCGCGCGCCTGCAGCAACGCCCCAAGGGCTGCCGAAGCCAAGCCTTTTCCAAGCGATGACACCACACCGCCGGTGATGAACACAAACCTTGCCATTGTCGGATATTCCCCCGTGAACCGCTCTCATTCGGCTGTGAGTGCGGGCGATTTAGCGCCTCATTTTTCACAGCATCACGGGATTTAAGCCTTAAGGGATTCTGTGCAGGTTCGCAACCGGGGGGCCGCAAGATGTTGGGGATTTTTCTGGTGGTGACGCTAAGTCTTTTATTGCGCCGCGGCTTCGCCACGTCGCGGGTGGCGAGGGGCTCTGCCCCTCACACTCCCCGGAGTATTTTTTGCCAAGAAGAAATGCGCACAATTTGACTTAAATCGTCGTTCTTCTTGGTTGAAATATCCCGGGGGTGACCGGACAAGGTCCGGGGAGGGGCAGCGCCCCCTTACTCTTTAACGGTCTTCTTTCCGACCTTTAATCGAGGCTTGGCACATTGGTGGCACCGCCGGTTGTGCCGCCGGGTACGGGGGGCAGCAGCGCATCGCCGGTCGGGATTTGACCTGGCTCTGTGCCTTCGGGGGCTTCGATGCCAAGTCGGTCAAGAACGGACCCGTTAGCGGTTTTCTGTGCGGCCACGATGGTTAGCGCCAGCGAGGTGCAGATAAAGGCAATGGCAAGCGCCCATGTCACCTTGCCGAGCGCGGTTGCAGCGCCACGCGAGCTGACAAGCCCGCCACCGCCGCCGCCACCGCCAAGACCAAGGCCACCGCCTTCGGAACGCTGCAAAAGCACGACGCCGATCAGGCCCAGGGCCAGGATCAGATGGACGATAAGAATGACGTTTTCCATGTAGGCGCGCTCTTTGCTCGGTTTGCAGGGTGTCACTTAAGTCAGAGTAAGGTGTGGCGCAAGGGGGTGCCGCCACGAACGCTGTTATGCCCGCCGCCTGCGTCTTGCCTTCATCGCCTCATCCGCTTCGGGTGATCCGTCGTGAAATGAGCCGAACCACTTGTCAAGCGGCACTATGCCATCGGCATAATTCACCTCGTGATAGCGGTGGTGCAGGTAATGAGCATAGTAGGAGGTGTCCCAGGTCGTCTCGTCTCCGACCACAACACGGTCAAATCCGGTGTGTCCTTGCGCGGGCGCCAGCCCAAGGCGCGAGGCGAGATTGATCATGTGGATCGGATGCGACGGAATCACGAAGAAGAGCAGAATGGTGGAGAAGTAGAGGACGTGCTCAATCGGGTGCATCGACAGGCCCGACCACGGGATCGGATTGACGTTGCGGTGGTGCAGTTTGTGGGCCACGCGGTAAAGCGGGGGCCAGTGCAGCAGGCGGTGGGCAAAGTAGAAGCCGACCTCGTGCATGAAGGGCACAAGGAAAAAGACCGCGACGAACCCCACCGGATTCTCGGACGGGTTGATTATTGAGGCGTATCCGTTGGCGTAGGCCCAAAGCAACAACAGCTCATAGGCCGTCCAGATTGGCACCCCGCTGGCCAGCGTCCAGAACATGTTGTCGAGGGTCTGGTTGTTGAACAAAAAGACCGACGAGCGTTCGGCAGGCCATGCGCGGTTGTATTTGAAGGCGGTTTGCTGTTTGCGCCAGATATAAAGCCACAGGTGCCACGCGCCGTAGACCAGAATGGCCAGCACGAAATTGCGGAGCAGTATCAGCGCGATCCATTTGGCCGAGAGCGTCTGAAACGTCTCAAGCGGTGGTGTGAGGTAAATCCATATTCCAACGGCGGCGGCAGCATAGAGCGCGTTCCACGGCAGGAAGTAGCCGGGAAAGGCGAAGAGCCATTTCACAAACGCCTTGGGCTGGGGTGGCCATGCAAAGGCGGGGCCATAGCTTACCCGCTTGTCGGGGGCCCAGTAGCCGCGGGCATCTTCGGTGCCGAAGTTTTTGTCATTCATAGCGGTGCCTTTTCCCTGAGAACAGTTCAGCCAAGTTGTCTGGTGTTGTCAAACCCTGTCCTTCTTTGGCTTTCTGATGACAGGTGAGAGGAATGAGACAAAACGCACCGCTCTCGTTGACCTTGTCGCAAACAGCGGCGCAGATGGAGCAAACATAAGGGAGGCTTTCATGGAAAAGCGCGAGATCGGAAACACCGGTGTAAAAGTGACACCGATTACCTTTGGCACCTCGGCCATTGGCTCGATGCCCGACACCTATGGATACGGTGTGGATGAAGAGCGCGCGCGCGCGACGATTGACGCGATCCTAGATGGGCCTGCCAACGTGATCGACACATCGAACAACTATGGCTTTGGGCGCAGCGAAGAGCGGATGGGTGCTGCGTTTCGCGCGCGGGGCGGATTGCCAGAGGGTATGGTGGTCTCGACCAAGGTGGACCGTGCGGAAGGGACTGATAAGTTCGACGGCGATCAGGTGCGGCGGTCTTTTGAGCAGAGTCTGAAACGGATGGGCCTTGACCGGGTTGGCATCTTGTATCTGCATGACCCGGAGTATGCCGCCGATCTGACCGAGGTGACCCGCGAGGGCGGGGGCATGGACACGGTCTTTAAGCTCAAAGAAGAGGGGCTTTGTGACGCTGTCGGGCTGGCGATGGGCAAGACGGTGTTGCAGTTCGAGCTTTTGAAGGACTGGCCGTTCGATACGATGATCAGCCACAACCGGATGACGTTGCTCAATCGCAATGCGCAAGACATGTACGACTATGCCCACGGGCGCGGCATCGCGATCATGAATGCCGCTCCTTACGCGGGCGGCGTGCTGGCCAAAGGCAGCGATCAGGTGAAATCGATCTCTTACACGCAAGTCGACGATGCGGCCCTGGAGCCGGTGCGTCGGATTGAAGAGATCGCCGCGAGATATGGAGTGGGCACCGGCGCGCTTGCGCTGCAGTTCTCAATGCGCGATCCGCGGATCACCTCGACAATCTGCGGTGTCTCGCGCCCCGAGCGTGTTGTGCAGACGATTGAATGGGCCACCACCCAGGTGCCCGAAGAGGCGTGGGAAGAACTTGCCGGGCTGAGCTATTCAACAGAAGACCCCGAGGCGATGCGGGATTATAAGTTGGGATAGCTGAGCGGCAGCGGTGCGGTTGCCCTTGAGGCAGAACCGCTAACCAAGCACTGATTTCACCGCCTCTGCGGTTTTGGCAACCACGACATCGGCCTCTGCGCGGGTCAGACAAAACGGCGGCGCATAGCCCAGGATATCGCCTTGCGGCATCGCGCGGGCAATCACTCCAAGCGCGCCCAGGGCCGCCACGACCTGCGGGCCAATTTTCTCAGAGGCGTCAAAGAAGGTGCGGCTGTCGCGATCACGGACAAGTTCAACCGCGCACAGCATGCCTTCGCCGCGAATTTCGCCGACATTCAGATGCGCGCCAAGCGCCTCTGACATCGTCTTTTTCAAATAGGCCCCGACGTCGCGATTGTTGGCAATCAACCCCAGGTCATCAAGTAGCCTGAGATTGGCAACGCCCGCTGCCGCCCCGATCGGGTGGGCGGAATAGGTCCAGCCGTGCCCAATGGGACCGTTTTCGTCAGTGCCCTGTTCCAGCACCTTCCACATTTTGTCGCTGACAATCGATCCCGACAGCGGCGCGTAGGCCGAGGTAAGACCTTTGGCGATGGTGATCAGATCGGCCTTTATCCCATAGTGATCACAGCCGAACATCGAGCCCAGTCGGCCAAACCCGGTCACAACCTCGTCGGCGACCAGCAGAATGTCATGCTTTTCCAGAACCGCCTGTATCGCCGCCCAATAGCCCAAAGGCGGCGGGACGATCCCGCCAGTGCCCAGCACTGGCTCACCGATGAATGCGGCGATGGTATCAGCCCCTTCACGTTCGATCAGAGCCTCAAGTTCGGCCACGCAATGGGCGGTGAATTCAGCCTCTGACTGCTTAGGATGCACGCGGTGGTAATAATACGGCGCTTGGGTGTGCAGGACCTGTGCCAGCGGCAGGTCGAATTTTTTGTGAAAAAGCTCCAGACCCGTCAGCGAGCCTGTCATCAGCCCCGAGCCGTGATAGCCGCGCATGCGACTGATGATTTTCTTCTTTTCCGGTCTGCCAAGAATGTTGTTGTAATACCAGATCAGCTTGATGTTGGTCTCGTTTGCATCGCTGCCCGATAGCCCGAAATACACCTTGGACATATTGGCAGGCGCGCGCTCCAGAACCATCTTGGCAAGCGTTATACTGGCCTCTGTCCCGTGGCCGACATAGGCGTGGTAATAGGCAAGCTCTCTGGCCTGTGCGGCAATCGCCTCGGCAATTTCCTCGCGACCATAGCCGACATTCACACAGTAAAGCCCGGCAAAGGCGTCAAGCATCCTGTTGCCGTCGCGGTCCTCGATATGACAGCCGCTGCCGCCGGTGATGACGCGACTTTCCATCTCACCACGGGCAAATTGTGCAAGATGGGTTGAGGGGTGAAAGAAATTCTCGCGATCCCAGTCAGCCAATTGATCGTTTCTCAGCATCTCAACCATCCTTGTGTTCTGCCAGCCGCACGAGCGGCTCGCGCGCAGTGTCGATCTTTATGACGCGGTGTCGAGTGGTTTTTGGGATGTACCTTAATCCTTCACCACCATCTTGCGGGGAACGTTGGCCAGACATTCCGGCCCAGTTGCGCCGATGCGGATGCTTTCGGTGATCTCGAACCCCCAATCTTCCATCCAAAGTCCGGTCATGAAGTGGAACGTCATGTTTTCGCGCAATTCGGTCTTGTCGCCGGGGCGCAGCGACATGGTGCGCTCGCCCCAATCGGGCGGATAGCTGACACCAATGGGATAGCCAGCCCGGTTGTCTTTGGTGATGCCGTGTTTGTGCAAAACGCCAAAGAACGCATGCGCGATGTCCTCGCAAAGATTTCCCGCCTTTGCCGCTGCAAGGCCCGCCTCCATGCCTTCAAGCACCGCTTTTTCGGCATCAAGGAAGGTTTGCGTTGGCTTGCCCAGAAACACCGTGCGCGACAAGGGGCAGTGATAGCGGCGATGGACGCCTGCGATTTCAAAGAACGTGCCTTCGCCTGTGCGCATCGGCGCGTCATCCCATGTCAGATGCGGGGCCGCGGCGTCCGAGCCGGACGGCAAGAGCGGCACAATGGCCGGGTAATCGCCGCCCGCCTCGATCTGCGGATCATAGCGCAGGCCAGCGTCATATATTTCGGCCACCAGATCACACTTGCGGATACCCGGTTCTACCTTCTCGAAAATGCGTTCGTGCATGCGGCCCACGATGCGACCAGCGGTGCGCATATAGTCCAGTTCGGTCTCTGACTTGACCGCGCGTTGCCAGTTCACCAAGGCAGTGGCGTCGGCAAATCTGGCGTTGGGCAGATGCGTTTGCAACGCGACAAAAGCGGCCGCGGTAAACCAGTAGTTGTCCATTTCGACGCCGATGGTTCCGCGATCCAGCTTGCGTTCGGTCAACTGCGCCGACAGATAGTCCATCGGATGCCGCTCGGTGGATTGGACGTACATGTCGGGATAGCCGACAATAAAAGTCGGCTCCATGAAGCAAGTCCGCAAGGCGCCGTTCGCATCCTGCCCGCGCCCAAACCAGACAGGGGGGCCATCCAGCCCCAGCACCACACATTGATGCACATAAAATGACCAGCCGTCATACCCGGTCAGCCAGTTCATGTTGGAGGGATCCGAAACGATCAGAAGATCAAGACCTCGCTTGGTCATGGCGGCGCGGGTCTTGGCGATGCGGTCAGCGAATTCCGCTTGGGTGAAGTTGAGTTTTGGTGTTGGCATAGGCGCCTCTGCGGGTTGGAGTGGTGCCCTTGCCAGCGGCTTCAGCGCGCACCAATTCATGGTCGTTATAGGCAGTGTCAGTGGGCTATTCTCACCGGTGCGGGATTGCCTGTCGAGCCTTTTGATTGCCGCGATGCTGCGGCGGCGCGGAAACCGGTGAGTCATCGCGCCACACCAGCATATCCGGACCACCGTGACCGGTTAGTGCGAAGCCTGACATTTTTTCTGTTTGCGCCACGGTGGTTTCTGCAGGCTATGAAAGCACACAGTCATTGACGCGATTTGTTTTGTGAAATGGGGTGTCAGCCCTTGGGCCGCGTCCGGTCCAGCTCTGGCGTGATCGGGATGTGCTCGGCGTCGTCTCCGGGAGGCAGGCGGAACGGGCCGCCTTCCCAGTCGGCGGCTTTCCAGGCCTGCTTGGCCTCTTCGATGCGGTCTTTGGAGGACGAGACGAAATTCCACCAGATATAGCGTTTTTCGTTCATCGTGGCCCCGCCAAGCGCCATCAGCCGCGCGCCTTGCGGACCAGCCTTTACCGATATGGGATCGCCGGGGCGGAAGACCATCATGCGCCCCTCTTCAAAGCTGTCGCCGGCCACCTCGATGCTGCCTTGGGTGACATAGAGACCGCGGTCTTCGTGATTGTCGGGCAGCGGGAACGTCGCACCCGGGGCAAGGGTGACGTCAACGTAGAACGTCTCGGACTGCATGGTGACAGGGCTGGTTTCGCCATAGGCAGAGCCAAGGATCAGGCGGGCGGTTGCGCCGCCATCTTCCAGAACCGGCAGCGCGGCTTCCTTGTGGTGCTCAAAGTCCGGGGCCATTTCTTCGCTGCCTTCGGGCAGGGCGATCCAGGTCTGGATGCCAAAGAGCTTGTGGGGCGTCGCGCGGGTTTCGGCACTGGTGCGCTCGGAGTGAGTGACACCGCGCCCGGCGACCATCCAGTTGACCTCGCCGGGATAGATCATCTGGTGCGTGCCCAGACTGTCACGATGCTCAAACTCGCCTTGGTAAAGATACGTCACCGTGCCCAGTCCAATGTGGGGATGCGGGCGCACATCGATGCCGCCGTCGGTGATAAACTCGGCGGGCCCCATCTGATCGAAGAAGATGAACGGGCCGACCATCTGCCGCTGCGGCGAGGGCAGGGCGCGACGCACCTCAAAACCGCCCAAATCGCGGGCGCGCGGGATGATCAGGGTTTCAAGTGCGCCACCGGCACCGGGGCATTCGGGGTCTTGGGTTGGGTTCCAGCTCATGGCGCGCGCTCCTTATGCGATTGCGTCCCAATGTAGCATTGTGCGCAATGAAAGCCATTGGCCGAATTTCACGACTTCATGTGCGAAAATGCACTAATTGGCAGACTGCACGGCACGTCTCTCTGACTTTGCACGCAGCACGGCGCGGATCCACAGCGCGGATGCGGCGGCCAGTGACAGGGCGACGATCAGGCCGATCACGTCGCCCATGATTTCGGCCACGGTCGCGACCTGATCCATGAAGACAAAGCCAAGACCGACATAGACCGTCACCCAGACCGTTTCACCAAGGATGTCCCACAGCGAAAACCGTGCCCAGCTGAGGCCCGTGGCGCCTGCGATGAAGTTGACCCATGGGCCAAGCGGAGCCAGGGCCCATGTGGAGAGAAAGACGCCCTGGCCGCCGCGCTGATCCACCAAAGTGGTGGCGCGCGACAGGACGGCGGCGCGCGCGGGAGATTTCGCAAGCCGGTCTTTCAAGGCAACACCGCCGGTGCGCCCGATGAAATAGCCCGTCTGATCGCCAAGGACTGCGCCAAAGTAGGCCGACAACCCGACTGTCCAGACTGTCAGATCGCCCGAGGCCACGAATGCACCACCGGTCAGCATTATCAGAGACGTCGGGATCGGCAGCGCGAGACAGGACAAAAAGGCTGATGCGAAAATGACGTAGGCGCCGTATTGGGTCACAAGGCTGAAGACGGTTTCCGCCATTAGTTGCGCTTCTTTTGCGCATGGAATGCAGCGATGGCCGCCCGTGCTTCGGCGATGACCTGTTCTATCTGCACACCGCGAAACGCGGCCAGTTCCTCAAGGCTCATGGGGCCATCGGGCGGGGGTATCGGCGCGCTGATTGCTTCTGCCAGCTCGCGCGGCGGAAGACCCCAGGACCGCGCCACATAGCGCGGCGTCATCCAGGCGGCGATCTCTTGTCGCCGTTCGGCCCACGGCGGTGCTTTCCACCAGAACACTGCCGAGCGCACGCCAAAGACAGCGCTTGCCGCAAGGGCCACGATCAGAACTGTTGTTGCCACAGGGGCTGCGGACCAAAGCCGCTTGAAGTGAGATTTTATCTTGGTGAACACGCGCTGGTCCGTACCGTTAGCATAAATTGCTTTGCATTATACGGGCGCAGGTTCGTATTCCGTCGACTGTTTTCTGCGATTGGCACGGCTTTTTTTGCCCAGACCGCCAGAACCGCGTGCATGTCGGCACGCCGGACGTTGGTTTTTCTGACAAGTGACTGGCAAGTTGCATAGCGGTGGGCGGGGCTCTGAAGGCCGCGCACACAGATAAACCTCGAAAGGGGCTTACCGGCCCCAGACGCGGACCGGACCGCAATCCATGTGCACGAAGTTCGAGCGCGAGTAACGGCCAACGCCACCGGCTGAACACGAGATCGCGGCTTTTGAAATCTGTGACACGCTGCGGCTTGGCAAACGGATGTCAGCCGCCTGGCCCTTCATGTGCAACGAGTTGCGTGCAACGTTGCGAGATTTTGAGCGAAGCATCGCATTCGTCTTAGGGGAACGGTAACCCGAAAGAAGCAGATAAGGCTGGTCAGTATCCAGCAGACGGTGAGAGGCCGCCAGAATGTCAATGTTGCGCGTGTCGTATGAGATTGCACCATCCGTGCGCCAATCCCGCATGAAACGGTTTATCTCGGCCAAGGCCTCCGGGATGTATTCCCCTTCGATCCAGTAGATTGTGTCGATCCGCTCGCCGGTTCTGCCTGAGTGCATGCGCAATCGGCGAATGTCGCCCGCGCCGCGGCCCAAACCAAATGCGTTAGAGAATGTTGGTGCTGCTGCGATGGTGGTAGCTGCAAATGCCCCGAGCAGTCCACGTCTTGTAAGTACGCCCTTCGAAGAAGTCGTCATGCCTATTCTGTCCCGTTTTGATCCCTGCCGGTATGTCCAGCAGTGGAGTCACCTCTACCCCCAGGTGCGCGCCTTATATGACAGCAAAGGTTAACAGAAAAAACAGTGGAGTTTAGAATCTCACAACCAGGGGATGATTTCGGCGGTTTTTTGCCAACGGCACAGTTTGCAATCAAGGCGTTGCGCGTTTGCCGCGGCACCGTTGCAAACCAGCGACAGGCGTGGTGAATTGCCGACAACATATACCACACCTTGGGGGTTTCGTGCATGGTGCCGCAATGCCCGGGGGGGTAATTTGAGTATTGGACCAAAGATGACTGCCACATCTGCTTTTAAATCTATCAATGTCATTCTGTTCGCCGCGCTTTTTGCGCTGGTCAGCTGGAGTTTGCCTGCCCGTGCGCAGGTTACCGCTTTCGTGCAATCCGTTGCCGAAGCCGCCGCTCAGGACCGCGAGATCGCGGCCTTCTACAAGGCCAATGGCTATAAACCCATCTGGACCGGCAAGCGCGACAAGAAACGGCGAGAAGCATTTTTGCGTGCGGTCTCTGATGCCTCTGCCCACGGCTTGCCGGCCTCACGCTACAGCCCTGAGACGCTGAAAACCAACCTGCGCAAGGTACGCTCTGAGCGCGATCTTGGCCGCCTTGAGGTTGAGATGAGCAGGCTTTTCCTGCGGTATGCGCGTGATATCCAGACCGGTGTGGTGGTGCCGCGCAAAGTTGATGCCGGTATCGTGCGCGAAGTGCCTTATCGCAGCCGCACGGCCTTGCTTGAGGCTTTTTCAAAGTCATCACCCAAAGGCTTTATCAAGAAGCTTCCGCCGCAAAGCCCTGAATACGCGCGCCTGATGAAAGAAAAGATGCGCTTTGAAAAACTGATCAAGAAGGGCGGATGGGGCACTCAGGTGCAGGCGAAATCGTTGAAGCCCGGCCAGTCCGGCGGTGCCGTGGTTCAACTGCGCAATCGTCTGATTGCCATGGGTTACCTGCGCCGTACCTCCACGCAAACCTATGACGACAAGATGCGTCAGGCCGTTGCCAAGTTCCAGCGCGACCATGGTCTTTTCACCGATGGCACCGCAGGTCAGGGCACAATGGCAATGATAAACATCCAGCCGCAACAGCGCCTGACCCAGATCGTCGTGGCGATGGAGCGCGAGCGTTGGACCAATATGCCAAAGGGCAAGCGTCACATCTGGGTGAATATCACCGACTATAGCGCGCGCATCGTCGACAACGGCAAGGTGACGTTTGAAACCCGCTCGGTTGTCGGTCACCGCGATCTTGATCGCCGCACGCCAGAGTTTTCTGACGTTATGGAGCATATGGTCATCAACCCGACATGGAATGTGCCACGCTCGATTGCCGTCAAAGAGTATCTGCCGCTTTTGCAGCAAAACCCGAATGCTGCAGGCCACATGCGGCTGGTCAACGGGCGCGGTCAAACCGTGTCACGCGAAGGGCTGGACTTTACCCAGTTCAACGAACGCACTTTCCCGTTTGACATCAAGCAACCACCCAGCCGCCGCAACGCGCTAGGTCTGGTCAAGTTCATGTTCCCGAACCGGCACAACATCTATTTGCACGATACGCCTGCGAAAAAGCTGTTTGGACGCGAAGCCCGTGCGTTCAGTCATGGC
>JABDJX010000001.1 GCA_013003245.1 Silicimonas sp.
GCGACGGTTTCTTCGTCGTTCATCGCCATGCGCGCGAAGGTGTCGCGGATGTCATGCGCAGACGCCAGCGGATCGGGGTTTCCGTCCGGGCCTTCGGGGTTCACATAGATCAGTCCCATCTGCACGGCAGCCAGCGGATTGGCCAGCTCACGCTCGCCAGAATAGCGGCTGTGAGGCTTGTCGGATGTGGCGAGCCATTCCTGCTCTTCGCCCCAGTACACATCCTCTTCCGGCTCCCATACATCGGCGCGTCCACCGCCAAAGCCGAAAGTTTCAAAACCCATCGTCTCAAGCGCGACGTTGCCTGTCAGGATAAACAGGTCAGCCCAGGAAATCTGGTTGCCGTATTTCTGCTTGACCGGCCACAGCAGGCGGCGGGCCTTATCCAGGTTGCCGTTGTCGGGCCAGCTGTTGAGCGGCGCAAAGCGCTGCTGACCGGTGCCGCCGCCGCCACGACCGTCTGCTGTGCGGTACGTGCCCGCTGCGTGCCACGCCATGCGGATAAAAAACGGGCCGTAGTGGCCGTAATCGGCAGGCCACCAGTCCTGACTGTCAGTCATCAGGTCGGCCAAATCGGCCTTCAGCGCATCAAGATCAAGCTTTTCGAATTCCTCGCCATAGTCGAACCCCTTGCCCATCGGATCGGACAACTCCGAGTTCTGGTGCAGAATGCGAATGTTCAACTGGTTGGGCCACCAATCGCGGTTCGAGCGCACGCCCATATTGGTGTGCATCACCGGGCATTTGCCGACCGGGCCGTCGTTGCCGTCCATCATGATCTTCTCTCCTGTATATTTTGGGGTTCCATTGCCACTATTTTACACCCTTTTTAGAATTATTATAAGTTGCATTTTTCTATGCTTTCGATAGCTTTTAATTATGGACAATTTCACCCTCCGCCAGTTGCGCTATTTCGAGGCGCTTGCCCATCACGGCCATTTTGGCCGTGCGGCGGACGCCTGCGCCATCTCGCAACCGGCTTTGTCGGTGCAGATCAAAGAGTTGGAGGAGAGCCTTGGGGTGACGCTTTTTGAACGTGCGGCGCGCAACATCCGACTGACCGGTTTTGGCGAGGATTTTGCCAAACGCGCACGCGCCATTTTGCAATCAGTGGACGAATTGCGCGATCTGGCGCGCGCCTCGCGGGAGACGTTTTCCGGCAAACTGCGGCTTGGGGTGATTCCCACCATCGCGCCCTATCTGCTGCCCACGCTTTTGCGCGATCTGGGCAAGGCGCACCCCGCACTTGATATCCATGTGCGCGAAACGCTGACACCGCGACTGATCGAAGAGCTTGCCGACGGGCGCCTGGACGCCGCCATTGTCGCGCTGCCGATCAACATCCCAAGCTTTACCGAAGTGCCACTTTTTGCCGAGGGTTTCTTTTTGGTCCGTCAGAAGCGCGATGCGAAACTGCCGGTGCCGACGGTGGATGAGCTGCACAAGGAACGGTTACTGATGCTGGAAGAAGGCCACTGTTTTCGCGATCAGGCCATGGCGTTTTGCAACATGCAGTCGCTTGCCCCGCGTGAAGGGCTGGATGGCAGTTCGCTTTCGACGCTTGTGCAGATGGTCGGCGCGGGCCTTGGCATGACGCTGATCCCCGAAATGGCGGTGCCAGTGGAAACCCGCTCGGCCAAGGTCGCGGTAGAGGCGTTGGGCAAGGGCGAGTTGTCGCGCACGGTGGGGATGATCTGGCGTACCTCGACGCCGTTGGCCGGGCAATTTGAGAGCATCGCCGAGATCGTGAAGGCCGCCGCGCGTTAGGTCATTTCCATTTGATCGAACAGCCCATCGACGGGATCTGATCCTGAGGCCCCTGCCCGGTTTCGGCCACCTGAACCATCGCCTCGTACAAATCGCGGCGTAAATCTTTCGGCCCGGCTGATCCGCGCGAGGCATCCAGACGTCCCCGGTATTGCAGGCCCAGATCGGCATTGAAGCCGAAGAAATCAGGCGTACATACAGCGTTGTATGCGCGGGCGACGGACTGGTCTTCGTCGTAAAGGTAGGGAAACGGAAAGCCGTGCTGCTCGGCCATGCGTTTCATGTTCTCAAAGCTGTCTTGCGGATAGGCGCGTGCGTCATTGGCGGATATTGCGGCAACGCCGACGCCCAGTGCGTGCAGATCACGGACATCGCGGATCATGCGGTCGAGCACGGCCAGAACGTAAGGACAGTGATTGCAGATGAACATCACCAGCGTGCCGTTGCGGCCTGAGATGTCGGCCAGCGACAGCGTGCGCCCATCGGTGGCGGGCAAGGTGAAATCGGGGGCTTTCCAGCCAAAATCGCAAACTGGCGGAGCGGCAGCGACCATGGTCATTTCCTTTCATCAAAATGTGCGTGCAAGCACGCACACCTCTTGTTTTGTATCAGGGGCTCTGCCCCGTCACCTGCGGTGACTCCCCGGGATATTTTTGAGCCGATAATGCTAGTTGGTGGCGTTGAAGGTGAAGAGCGTTTCGCCATCAATTGTATAGCTGTTGATCAGGTCTTTGGCTGCATCACTGGTGAGCCAGGCTTCCAGGGATTGGGCGGCGTCTGCGTTGACGTGGGCGTGCCTTTCTGGATTGACGGGCAAGTAGGCGTATTGATTGAACAGAACCGGATCGCCTTCAAAGAGAAGCGCGAGGTCGCCTTTGTTGCCGAAGTTGAGCCAGCTTGCGCGGTCGGCAAGGATATAGGCGTTCAAGGCTGAAGCCGTATTCAGACTCGCGCCCATACCCGCACCAACCGCTCTGTAGTTCTTGCCAAACAATTCCGTGCCGGAAATGATCGTCGACCAAAGCGCCAGTTCTTTTTTGTGGGTGCCACTGTCATCGCCTCGGCTGACAAATGTGGCGTCGGCTTCTGCAATGCGCCCAAGGGCGGCGGAGGCTGTTTCAGCAGTTGAGATCTCAGCGGGGTCCTCGGCAGGCCCGATTAGCACGAAATCGTTGTACATGATCTCGCGCCGGTGGGTCCCATATCCGTCTGCGACAAACGCCTCTTCTGCCACCTTTGAATGCACCAAAATCGCATCTACATCGCCCGCCTCGCCCAGCCGTAACGCCTGCCCGGTGCCGACGACCAGAAGTTGCACCTCAAGCCCGGTATCCGCCGCAATTGCAGGCAGCAGCACATCTGACAGCCCCGAGTTGTGAAAGCTGGTTGTCACCGCCATGCGCATCGTCTCGGCCTTGGCAGCAGCGCCCCAAAGCAGGGCAAAAATCACGAGCACGCGCATCATTCGACGATATCTCCTTGCAAAAAGGCTTGGGTCTCGGGTGTTCCCGGCGCGAGGAAAAAACCTGGTGCCGCGCCCTTATCATGCAGTTTGCCGTTCAAAAGGAAAAGCACATCTGTCGCCAGCCGTTTCGCCTGCCCGATGTCATGCGTGGTCATGATGATGCGCGTGCCTGCTGCATGGGCGTCTTGCAGCAGGCTTTCAATCTCGCGGGTCGAGCGACCGTCTAGGTTGGCGCAAGGCTCGTCGAGAAAGAGCACCTTTGGCGCGCGGATCAAGGCGCGTCCGATGGCCAGCTTTTGTTTCTCGCCACCCGAAAGCCGCGGAGCGGGGCGCTCCAGCGCGTCGGCCAGCCCGATCCGCTTGGCCCAATGGGCGACCTTGGGCGCAATTTCGGACTTGGGCGTTCCTGCCAGTTGCAGCGGGAAGGCGAGGTTTTGTGCCACCGTCCGGCGCAGCATGATGGGTGTCTGAAACACGTAGGCCTGATCGCTGTGCGCCTGCTCCTCAGTTGTATTCCAGCGCAAAGTGCCACACGACGTGCGCTCGACCCCGTGCAGGATTTTGAGCAACGTTGTCTTGCCCGCGCCATTGGGACCCAGCACCATGGTCACGCCGGTCTCGTCCAGGTCCAGATCGATGGGCCCAAGGATCATCTTGCCGCGCCGATTTACCGTAATGTCTGAGAGGGTTGCTTTCACCACCTGCCCTCCCGTTCGGTGCGCGACAACGCGTGGATGGCAAAGTTCACCAAAAGCGCCAGCGCGATCAGCACAAAACCAAGGCCCAGGGCCAGCGCGAAATCGCCCTTGCCGGTTTCCAGGGCGATGGCCGTGGTCAGAACGCGGGTGGCGTTGTCGATGTTGCCACCGACGATCATAATCGCGCCCACCTCGCCGATGGCGCGGCCAAAACCGGCCAGAGCAGCGGTTAAAAGCGTGCGGCGGCCATCCCAGATCAGCGTGGTGATACGTTGGCGGCGCGTGGTGTTCAGCGAGATCAGCAGATCGTGGTATTCGGCCCAAAGTTCACGCATCGCCTGATGAGTGATCGAGGCGATCAGCGGCGTTATGATGATCACCTGCGCGATGATCATCGCCGTGGGGGTGAAAAGCAGACCAAGCACACCAAACGGGCCAGAGCGGCTGAGCAACAGATAGACGATCAGGCCAACAACCACCGGCGGCAGACCCATCAGCGCGTTCAGCGTGGCAATGGCCGCCCGGCGATAGCGAAAGCGGCGCACGGCGAGCCATGTGCCAAAGGGAAGGGCTATGGCCGAGGCGATGACAAGGGCGCTCAGGCTGACCTGAAGCGAGCGCAGCGTGATCTCAATCAGATCAGCGTCAAACGAGACGATCAGCCAAAACGCTGCCTGCAGACCAGCCCAGATATCGTTCATGGTGCGTTACCTGAGCCTGAGCTTGCGTCAATCGGGACGGACAGCGGCACCCGATGTGCGCTCTTGGGCTGAAAAACCGACGTTGCTAAGAATGGCGTTGGAGCCAACTGCAATGATGGCCATGACGGCGAAGGCGGATAGCATCACTCTCATCGGTTCACTCCCCTTTTGTCGCGA
>JABDJX010000012.1 GCA_013003245.1 Silicimonas sp.
TCACGGACCGGATCGATGGATGATCCCGATCACATGCCCCTGATCCGGCTGCGCGGCATCGACCGTGTTTATGGCTCGGGAGAAGCAGAGGTGCGTGCGCTGGATGGAGTTGATCTGGATATCGAGCGTGGTGAGTTTGTTGCAATCATGGGGCCAAGTGGGTCGGGAAAATCAACGGCGATGAACGTGATCGGTTGCCTTGATGTGCCCACCAAAGGGCAGTATTTTTTCAATGGGGTCGAGACCGCCCATCTCACTCAGGATCAACGCGCGCTTTTGCGGCGGCATTATCTGGGGTTCATTTTTCAGGGCTATAACCTGCTGGCGCGCACAAGTGCGTTGCACAACGTGGAATTGCCGCTCATTTACAAAGGCATGGGCCGGGCCGAGCGACGGGCGGCAGCGTTGTTGGCCCTCGACAAAGTTGGTCTGGCACACCGCGCGCTTCACGATCCGTCCGAGCTTTCTGGCGGGCAACAGCAACGTGTGGCCATCGCGCGCGCCTTGGCGGGCAATCCGGAAGTGATCCTTGCCGATGAGCCAACTGGCAATCTTGATACCAAACTGTCCAGTGAAATCATGGAGGTGCTGACCGACCTTAACAAAGAAGGCCTGACTGTCATCATGGTCACCCACGAGGCCGACATGGCGGCCTTTGCCAGACGGCTGATCTGGATGGTGGACGGCCGTATCGAGCGTGACGGCCCAACCCAGAAAGAGGCGGCCTGACATGCTGTGGGAAACCATCAGACTGGCGGTGCAGGCGATCTTTCGAAACGCGCTTCGGTCGTTTCTGACGGTTTTGGGCATCGTCATTGGCGTCGGCTCGGTGATTGCGATGGTCACTGTCGGGCAGGGATCGACCGAGCAGGTGACGGCTGACGTGGAAAAGCTTGGCAGCAACATGCTGATGGTCATGCCGCAGGCCGACGCTTTGGAAGGTGGTCCGGGCGATACCTCGACCCCGATGTTTACCAACAAAACCAGCGAGTTGATCAAGGAACAACTGCCAATCCTTGCTGAAGTTTCGCCATTGAGCATTGGCCGTGGGCGCGTTGTACTTGGCAGCGAGAACCGCCGCACCGATACGGTGGGGGCTGATAACCGCTACTTTGAGGTGGCGAAGTGGGAGGTTGAGCTTGGCCGGATATTCGAACCCTCAGAATTGAAATCCGGCAAGGCGGTCTGCGTTCTGGGAGAAACCGTGCGCGAAGAGCTTTTCGGCACGTCCAACCCCGTGGGCGAAGAAATCCGTGTCAAAAACCTCGCCTGTGAGGTCATCGGTCTTTTGAAATCCAAGGGGGCATCTACCTTCGGCAGCGATCAGGATGATTTTGTCATCATGCCGATCCGCACCTATCAGCGGCGCATCGCAGGCAATGCGGATGTGAACATCATCATGGTCTCGGTCCACGAAGGCGTGGATACCGAGCGCGCGAAGGCGCAGATCGAAGGTGTGATGCGCGATGTGCGCCGCATCGGGCGCGGCGAAGACGACGATTTTACCGTCATGGATATGAAGCAACTGGCGACGATGCTCTCGGCAATCACCGGTGTGCTGACGGGGCTTTTGTCGGCTGTTGCCGCTGTCAGTTTGCTGGTGGGCGGCATCGGCATCATGAACATCATGCTGGTGTCGGTTACCGAGCGTACCCGCGAGATTGGCATCCGTCTGGCCATCGGCGCACAGGCCGGGCAGGTGCTGCGTCAGTTTCTGGTAGAAGCGATCATCCTGTCGTTGTTCGGCGGCCTGATCGGCATTGTTGCGGGGCTGGGGCTTGGGCTTTTGGGCTCGAACCTGTTGTCCATTCCGTTCCGGCCTGATCCGATGATCATTCTCGTGGCCTTCGCCTTTTCCGCCGCTGTCGGGGTGATCTTCGGCTATTTTCCCGCCCGTCGTGCGGCCCGGATGAATCCAATCGATGCATTGCGGCACGAATGAGCCAGAAAAAGCGGGGAATTGATCATCGTCAATCTGGTTTGTCATAGGTCTGCTAAGAAAAAGTGACGCCATAAAGGGGAGTCCGCAGATGTCCGCTCAGGATCTCAAAGTTATCGATCATTCCGTTCAGCTGACTCATGAGTGGATCAACGATATGGCTGGTCGCCTTGGCTGGGTCTCGAAACGCAGTGCGTTGCGGTTGATGCGCGTGACCCTGCATGCCGTGCGTGACCGACTTCAGGTCGCTGAAGTGGCGCATCTTTCGGCACAGCTGCCACTGATGATCAGGGGGATTTATTTTGAAGGGTGGTCGCCCGAGGGCAAACCGAACAAGGACCGCCACGCTTATGAATTTGTGGGGGCCATTTCGGGCCATATGGATGACACCGAAGAGTTTCGCGGTCGCGAAGACATCACGTCCGTTTTTGATCTGCTCAACGCGCGCATCAGCAGGGGCGAGATCGAGGACGTACGTGCAAATCTGCCCGGCGAGATCAGGGCGCTTTGGCCGGCTCCCTAACCCGGGAACCGGCTTGTGAGCTTAAGACGCCAAGTGTCGTCCATCACTTACAGACAAATGAAGCAATCGAAGCATGATCACGGTGTGAACATTCTCGATGCCTATTACTTGCTTTTCCGTAATTGGGGTGGGGCTGACTCGCAGTTTTCAGGCCCAGAAAGTCGGCGACAATATGCCCGGCTTATGGGAAGTGCGACATACTATTTTGATGGGACAAGCTTGAACATATTGTGTAATTTGAATAAGTATTGTGAAGGTAGTTTTATATCAATTTGTATAAATCGCTTCGGCGCGTTGACATTACTCGACAGAAAGTTCTGATCGGATACGCCACGACTATGGACAAAAAAACGATCCTTGTGGTCGATGATGACCCCAAAATCAGAACACTTCTGCGCAATGTATTCGAGGCAGAGGGGTTTTGCGTGGTCGAGTCCGGAACCGCCGATGAAACGCTGGCCGCGCTTAAGAAAAATGAGCCACATCTGGTCACCCTTGATCTTCATTTGGCCAGCGACAACGGGCTGGAGATTACGCGCGACATCAGAGCGCATTCAAAGGTTCCAATCATCATGGTCACCGCGCGCAGTGACGTGATTGACCGTGTCGTGGGGCTGGAAATGGGGGCGGATGACTATATCACGAAACCCTTCCATGTTCGCGAGGTCGTAGCGCGAGTGCGCAGTGTCTTAAGGCGCGCAGATGGCACCGAGGTTGAAACCGCCCCGTCCGACAAGCTGGAGTTTGATGGCATAACTGTTTGCCCCGACCACATGGAAGTTCTTGACCGCAATGGAGAGGACTGCGGCCTGACCAGCGGAGATTTCAAGCTGTTGATGGTGTTTCTGACCCATCCCAAACGGGTGTTGTCCCGCGATCAATTGATGGACCTTGTGGGCGGGCAAGAGTGGAACCCGCTGGATCGTACCATCGACAATCAGGTCGCACGTCTGCGCAAGAAGATCGAATACGCGCCGAACGATCCAAAGCTTATCAAGACGGTGCGCGGCGTTGGGTATACATTTGCCAGCGACGTGCATCACGCGGTGTCGGAAAAGAGCGCTTGAATCCGCGCCGCCAGTTCAGCGATGCGATAGGGCTTGTGCAGGATGTCGTAGTATTGCCCTTGTCCCATCCGCCCGGTTACGACGTCGCTGGCATATCCAGAGGTGAGCAGAACTTTGGTATTCGGGAACTCGTTTCTTGCCTTCGCGGCCAAAGCATACCCGTTCAAATCGCCGGGCATGACCAGGTCTGAAAAGATCAGGTCAACCTTTTTGCCCGAGGCCAGAGCTTCATAGGCCGCATCACCGCTTTTTGCCTCGATGACATCGAATCCCAGGTCCTTTAGCCGAGCGACAGAAAGACTTCGCACTTTCGGGTTGTCTTCGACCACCAATACGCTTTTGCCTTCAAAAATACCCGCCATTGTCGGCGCGCCCGTGCTGTCTTCGGGCAATCCGTTTGCCGATGTGGCGGCTGACGCTGGGAAGTAGAGCCCAAAGCTCGTGCCGTGGCCCTCTTCGCTATAAAGAGTGATGTGTCCACCGGATTGCCGCACGAAACCATAAACCATCGCCAACCCAAGCCCGGTGCCTCCGCGGTCGGTTTTGGTGGTGAAGAACGGTTCAAAGGCGCGCTGCTGTGCTTCCTGGCTCATGCCCGCGCCGTCGTCGCTGACAGACAATCGCACGTAATCCCCGGGTAAGATGTCGGTTTCCTGCGCCATATAGGTATCGTCGACGGTGACGTTTTCGATAGAAATCAGAAGCTCGCCGTCGTCGCCCATTGCATCGCGTGCATTCAGGGCAAGGTTCATCAAGGCAGATTGCAATTGCGCAGGATCAATGGTCACCAGGGCAACTTTCGGCGGAAAATCTGTGCGGATTTCATAAGTGCTGCCAAGCACACGCCGCAAAATCGCAAGCGCCTCCGAGCAAACCTTTCGCAAGTCCACATGAAGCGGTTTGAGGTTGCTGCGACGGGCAAAGATCATCAGCCGATGCGTCAGATCGGCTCCAAGTTCCGCCGATTCCAATGCGTCTTTGAGAAGTCCGATATTCTGCTCATCCGCCAGTTTCAGTTCGAGTAATTCAAGGTTTCCGATGATGACGGTCAGCAGGTTGTTGAAATCATGCGCAATCCCGCCCGTCATCTGACCAATCGCGTCCAGCCTTTGTGACCGCTCCAAAGCCCGTTGGGATGCATGCTTTTCCGTCAGATCGTGCAGCATGGCGGTGAAAATCGGACCGTCATGGGTGTCTTTGTCAGCGCGCCCAATGGTCAGGTGCAGCGGAAAAGTGGACCCGTCCTTGTGCATGCCTTCAACCTCGCGACCGGTGCCGATAATTTTGCGCTCTCCGGTCTTGAGGTGATGTTCCATAAAGCCATCGTGCTGCCTGGCCATATCGGCAGGCATCAGTATCTTGACGTTCTGGCCGATCAAATCTGCAACGAGATGGCCGAAAAGAGCGCCTGCTGCCGGATTGGCGCTAAGGATCTGACCTTTGGCATCCGCCACAACGATGGCGTCCAACGACGCCTCCATAATCGCGTTCAGAATGTCGTTCTGGTCAGAGCCGGTCGCCATGGGGCACCCACCTAAAGGTGAATCTCGCAAGGCCACTGTAGGGGATTTGCATTTGAAAGACTTGATCTTGCTCAAGTTCATGGGTGAAACAGTCCGCCGACAAAATACGCGATGCCAGCCGCCAGTGCCCCGATCAGCAAGGTTTCGGCACCGGACCACCACCATTTGGCCAAGGACCAGATGCTTTTTGCCGTGCCGATCAGGAAGAAGGTGACCAGAGTTGCGACAACAGAGACGACAAAGGCGTTTTCCATCTGAAAGACAAACGGCAGCAATGGCACAGACCCCGCGATCAGAAAGGCCACGAAGGTCGCCAAGGCGGCGCGAAACGGGGCAGGGGCATCGCGTGGCAGTCCGTATTCGTCGGTCAACATCATATCGATCCATTTCTTCTTGTCGGCGGCGATGGCCTGTGTTGCGTCTTCCAAAACGTCGCCCGACAGGCCGCGCTGGTGCAGGATTTGGCGCAACTCTTCTATTTCGCCGTCGCGGTGGAAGCGAATATGCCTCTCTTCGATCTCGACGATGCGCTTGCGGTCATCGACCTCGGCCTTGGTGCCGGAATAGTTTCCGGCGGCCATGGAAAACCCGTCTGCGAGAATATTGGCGGCCCCCAATGCCAGGATGATGCCGTGCGAGAGGCCCGCACCTTCAACGCCAGCGACGATCGCGAAGGTGGTGACCGCGCCATCAATGCCACCGAAAACCATCTCGCGCAGGTACTGGGTTTGCGAACCATTCGCCAAACGTTCGGTTATTTCTGCGGGGCTGTGTCCGTGGTCTTGTGCCATGGTTCAAATGTGACACTTGTCGGCGCTCCGGTCCTTGAGCGAAATCAAACCGGCAACGCGGGTAATCCCATAATCTTGGTGCATGCAACTCCCTTCCACGACCTTGATTGAAAGCTTGTTTGCCTTTGCCGTCTGTGCCGCAGCCGTTTGGTATGCGGGCGCACGTCTGGCCTATCTGGCCGACGCGCTGTCAGATCGCTTCAAATTGGCCAAATCGCTTGTAGGCCTGTTGCTTTTGTCGCTGGCAACCTCGCTGCCGGAAGTGGCCACAACGCTCAGCGCTGCGGTTCAACAAGCCCAGGAGTTGGTGCTGAACAACCTCTTTGGCGGCGTTGCCTTGCAAACCGCCGTTCTGGCGATGGCGGATTTCTGGGCGCGCGGGGCAATCACGAATTATCCCCGCAAGGCCAATCACGCGCTTGAGGCCATTTTGCTGGTGCTGTTGCTGTCGATTACACTGATTGCGCTGAACCTTGGCGAACCCTTCGCATTCTACCGGGTTGGGGCGGGCAGCGTTCTTATCGCCGTGGTCTATACGGCCGCGATCTGGCTGCTGCGCCGCTATGACGATGCCAGTGATTGGGTGCCGGTCGATCTGCCGGACCCCGATCCCCTGCCGTTTCCGGCTCCAACCGGGCTGGCGCAGGCCAAGAACAGTACCATGCTGTGGCAGACCGCGTCGGCCTGCGTTTTCATTCTTGTCTTCGGCATCTTTCTGGTGATGTTTGCCGAGCGCATTGCAGTGCAATCCGGGCTTGGTGCTGGATTTATCGGCGTCACGCTGTTGGCGACGGCCACCTCGTTGCCGGAGCTGACAACAACGATCACCGCCGTGCGCATCGGAGCCTATACAATGGCGATATCCAACATCTTTGGAAGCAACCTGATCATGCTTGTTCTGGTGCTGCCTGCCGATGTCCTGTATCGCTCCGGCCCGATCCTGCGCGGTGCCTCGCAGACGGTGACCTTGTCCTTGATGTTTGGCATCACGGTCACGGCGCTTTTTCTGATCGGGCTGATCGTGCGGCGCAAGCCAAGGTTGGGCGTGCTGGGGTTGGACTCGGTTTTTGTGCTCATCACCTTTGCCGGCAGTTTGGTGGCCTATTACGCCATCCGATGAACCGCAGGCAGCGATTTGATCAACTCCGGGATCACAAGGATCGGAAGCGCCAGCAGGAGTATCCATTGCCACTCGGCCCAGCCAATGGAGGCTGTGTGCAGCAAAACCTGCAGCGGGGGCCAGTAGATCGCCAGCATTTGTGCACCCAAAGTGGCGGCCAGCGCGATCAGCAAGACCTTGTTGGAAAGCCACCCGATGCGCCAGCCCGGCAGGCGCAGGGACCGGAATGCAAAGACGCTGACCTTTTCAAAGACCACCATCGCGGTGAAAGCCGTGGTGCGTGCAATCTCAAGACCCTGATCCATCAGGTGGAAGAAAATCCAAAGGCTCGACAGCCCGGTGTAAAGACCAAGAACGGCAATGACGACGATGCCACCCAATCCAAGAATGCGCGTGTTCTTGTCGCGGGGCGGGTGCTTCATGTGATCCGGCTCGGCTTTCTCTAAACCCAAGGCAACGGCTGTTACCCCGTCGGTCACAAGGTTCATCCACAGAATTTGCGTGGCCAGAAAGACCAGCGGGCCGCCAATGGCGATGTTGACGACCAGCGCAATAACCTCGCCCGCGTTCGAGGCGAGAAGATAGCGCACGAACTTTCGCACATTGGCAAACTGGCGTCGCCCTTCGCCGATTGCGCGCACAATGGTGGCAAAGTTGTCGTCCAGCAGCACAAGATCAGAGGCATCGCGCGCCACATCAGTGCCGCGGATGCCCATCGACACACCGATGTCGGCTTGTTTCAGGGCAGGGGCATCATTGACGCCGTCCCCGGTCATGGCGACGATCTGGTCGTGGCTCTGCAAGGCCGAGACGATCCGCATTTTGTGTTCGGGTTTCGTGCGAGCAAAAAGCACCTTTTCTTCCAGCACCTTGGTCAACTGAGTCTCATCAAGCCCGTCAAGTTCGGTCCCCGTGATGCACCGCGTCACATCAAGCGAGACCTGACGTGCCACAGCCTGCGCGGTCACAGGGCTGTCCCCGGTTATCATGATCACCCGGATCCCGGCGGATTTTGCCGCGCGAATGGCGTCGCGCACCTCGGCGCGTGGCGGGTCGATCAGCCCGACAAGCCCAAGAAAGGTCAGATCATGCTCGGCAACCTCTAGACCCTCGGTAACCCCCTTGGCCAAGGCAATCACGCGAAGACCCCGGGCGGCGAGATCAGTATAGGCACCGGTGATTTGCTCGGTATCGACAGAGGTGAGCGCCTGCTCGCCATCGGGGCCAAGACGGCTGCTGCAGATCTCCAGAACCTGTTCCGGTGCACCCTTTGTCAGCACGATGCTTTCGGTCCCCGTGTCGTAAAGGACGCTCATTCGTTTGCGGACACTGCTAAAGGGTATCTCTGCGATGATGTTGTTTTCGTTTGGAAAGTCGCACCAGCCCTTGTAGGCCAAGGTGACCAGCGCGCCCTCTGTCGGTTCTCCGATCATCTCCCACACATCGCCTTGGCGCTGCAGGCGCGCGTGATTGCAGAAAAGCCCGGTGCGCAGAATTTCGGCCAAGATCGGGTCATCCGCCGCGCGCAGACGGCGCCTGTTGGTCTCGATATGCCCGGCAGGATCATAGCCCGTGCCGGTCACGTCATAGGTGCCCGATGGCGTCCAGATTTTCGTCGCCGTCATCTTGTTTTCGGTCATGGTGCCGGTCTTGTCGGTGCAGATCACCGAAGCAGCGCCCAGCGTTTCCACGGCTTGCAATTTGCGCGCCAATGCCTTTCGGCGCACCATCGCACTTGCGCCCAAGGCAAGCGTGATCGTCACCACCGCAGGCAGGCCTTCCGGGACCATGGCCACCGCCAGCGACAGGCCGGTCATGGCCATCTCAACCGTGTCGCGCCCCACAAGGATGCCCAGTACCAAAACACCTGCCGCGATCAGCAAAGCGGCAAGGCCCAGCACCTTGGCAAGCTCGGTCAGCTTCACCTGCAGGTTGGTCTTTTTCTCGTCAAAGGACTGAGTCAGCTGCGCGATCCGGCCAAACTCCGTCTGCGCGCCCGTCGCCGTGACCCGCGCTTCGCCGCGGCCTGCCACAACAACGGTTCCGGTAAAGACTTGGGCCGCGTCGCCTGTCGGGCTTTTGGCAACCGGATTGGATTCGCCCGTCAGAATGCTCTCATCGACGCTAAGCTCTGCCGCGCGCACCAATGCCGCATCGGCGGCAATCTTGTCGCCGGGGGTCAGAAGCAAAGTGTCGCCGGGCACGATCTCGCGGGCAGGGATGATCTGTTCTTGCCCCGCGCGAATGACCATTGCCTTGGGCGTCAGAAGCTGCCGTAAGGCCGCCAGGGCCGTTTCGGCACGCCATTCCTGCACGAACCCCAAAGCTGCGTTCAGGCAGATCACCAGCCCGATTGCGATGGCGTCGATGGTTTCACCAATGAAAAGCGCGATAGAGGCCGCGACAATCAGGATCAAAACAAGGAAACTGGAGAACTGACGCAGAAAGACCCGTGCCGGCCCGCTGCGCGCCACACTGGGAAGCTCGTTCCAGCCAGAGCTTTCTCGCGCCGCCAAAACCTGAGCTTGGGTCAGCCCCGGACTTGCGGGCGCGTTCTGGCTGGGATGCATGTCAACACGCTCCTGAAACGGGAAAGCGACCGCCCCTTCAGACGGTCGCTTATCAACAAAGGCACTGGTTATACTCTAATCAAGGCACTCGTTAAACTCTAGTGTTCGTCGAGAATGCACTGGGCACGCGGTGCCAGCCATTCAACAGAGCTCACACGGTTGTCACCGTTGGCGTCCATCTCGTCAAAGTCGTACTTGTCCATCTTGGGGTATGCAGCAAGCACTTCGTTGAAGTCGGCGAACTTGTCGTTGTTGCTATCGATCGCCGCGATATCAGCGAACGATGACGGACCACACTGTGCGAACACTGTCTGAGCTTCGGTTGTGTAATATTCCTGATAGCTCAGACGCTGGTCATTGTTGGTGTCAATCTGCTCGAACCCAGCGACAGTAAAGTCAGGATGCACCTGCTGGATATCGGCAAGGCTCATGAACCCGTCGCCATCGGCATCAAGCATCGCAAGCGGACGCTCTTTGGGACCAAGCATCTGGTGTTGCGCCAGAACGGACTGAGCCTTACTGTCCAGCAGTTCCTGGGAACTGATGCGGTTGTCGTTGTTTGCGTCGATATCGCGGAAAGCGCGCATATCCATCGCGGGCATCGCGTTTTTCAGCTCCGCATAAGATGCAAAGCTGTCGCCATCAATGTCAACGTCGCCCATGCTAACAGCGGCAAAAGCCGAACCGGTTGAAACCAAAAGTGCTAGAACTGGTGTGAGTTTACGCAGCATGTCTATCTCCTTCTCAAATACCTCCGCAGAGTGGCCGCGGGGTTTATGTCTTGGATCTTATGCCGTGCTGAGGGGGTGCTTTTGAGGAATGTCAAAATCCGGCAGTTTTTTCTGTCGGCACGCTTCTTCAAACCTGTTGCAGCGCGCTATCGCAACATCCGCAGACCTCTGGCAGCGTCCATCCGTCGGCGATCCGTTGAAGCCACGCGGGACGTGTGTGAATTCGCTGCACCCGCGCCAATGGCCGTTTTCAGATGTACCAACGGGGACAAAACACTTGCTGGAATGGTCGAGCGGACTCCAGTCGCAACGTCCTTCCATTCCCTTTGCCCACGGAGACTCTCAATGTGTAACCGAACGCGCTAGGGACCGGTTTCGCGCAGAATTGCAATGAGGCCGATCCGATCTTCCCTCGTCATTTCCGGCACGCGAAGCATCTCTGTTCCCGGTACAAACCCTGTCGGATCAGACAGGAATGCATTGAGGGTCTCTATGTCCCAAACGCCGTCCAGTTTGCTCATAGCGCTGGAATATGCGTAGTCCTCTCTTGCGGCACGCGTCGCGCCGAAAACGCCGACCAAAGTCGGACCAACATGCGGACCTGTCGCGGGTTTGCCTTCCTCGGTCTCGTGACAGCTATTACAACCGTGCAGCGCCCGTCGCCCGGCTTCGATATTGGCATTTTCAAGTTCACCTTGCGTGATCGGCTTAGGCAAATTCGGGGTCGCGCCGTTGTTGCGCAGAAAATCAACCATATCCTGTTTGCCGGACATTGCTGCGGCGTGAATGGCCGGACGTCCCTTGTTGTTTCGGAAATTCACGTCCGCTCCATACTCTATCAACAGCTCTGCCGCTTCAAACGCTGCCCTGGCGGCGGCTTCATGGATCGGCGATTGATCGAAATCACCTGCAGTCAGATCCGGATTGGTGCCATATTCGAGCAGCAGCGCAACGACGTCAGCGTCATTTGCGCGCGCTGCGGCATGGATCGGACTGCCGAATGTGTAGCTGGTGTTGGCATCTGCGCCATTTTCCAACAACACCTTGACCACCTCGGCGTGACCGCGTTGTGCGGCAAAGAACAGCGGGCGGCTAAGCGCTTTGGGTTCGTCAGAATTCGTTCCGAGAGCTTCGACAACGGCTTGCAGATCGCCTTCTGTCGCAGCCGCAATCAGGTCAGGGTTCGCAGAGGCGTCGTTCGCAAAGATGAGCAGACCAACCAGAATTCCTGATAATGTCATTGTTCTTGCCATCGTCGTTCTCCTCGAAGGTATGCGCGACACTATACAAAAAAGAGGTCTCATAGCGAAATTCCAGCAATTTTCGGCTGTCAGGTTTAACTAGGTGCAGCTCGGTAAGCTGCCATTCCTCAAACCTTCAGCTTTGGTCGAAATGGGACCCGAACCGGCCATTCGCAGTCAGCAAAAACCTACTTGGTCGGCCGTGTATCCGGCAGGCTGATGCGCGCGACTTGCTCGGCAATAGGGTCGGTCGACAGCGGATGCGTCTCGGCAATATGGCTTTCAGGATCGCCAATGTCGCGCCACTCACCGCCGGTATAGATCTCCAGCGCCGAGAAGTTGGCCTTGTAGCCCATCTTTGAAGACCCCGGCACCCAATAGCCAAGGTAGACATAAGGCAGTCCGGCTTCGCGTGCGATCTCGACATGATCAAGGATCACATAGGTACCAAGGCTTTTGCCGCGCATCCCGGGGTCGAAAAAGCTGTAGACCATCGAAAGGCCATCATCGAGAACATCGGTCAGGCAAACGGCACGCAGTTCTTTGCCGTCTGGCTCCATGGTCGAGTATTCCACCACGCGGCTGCGCACCGGTGTCTCTTCGATCATCGCGGCAAACTCAAAGATATCCATATCCGCCATGCCACCATCGGCGTGGCGATCATCCAGGTAGGATCGGAAAAGCGCGTATTGCGCTTCTGTTGCCCAGGGCGAGGTTGCGTCACGCGTCAGCCGCGCGTTCTTGCGCTGCGTGCGTTTCTGGCTGCGCGAGATTTCAAAGTCGGCCACCCGGATGCGCGCCGACAGGCACGCCGAACACTCTGAACAGGACGGGCGGTACAGCACGTTCTGCGAGCGACGAAATCCTTGTTTTGACAGAGAATTGTTCAACTGTTCGGCGTAATCGCCCTGTAACGCGGTAAAAAGCTTACGCTCCATCCGCCCGTCCAGATACGGGCATGGCTGAGGGGCGGTCACATAAAACTGCGGCGCTATTGGAAGTGTATGGCGCATATCACCTGATTTATCGAAAATCGCGAGCTGTCTTGATGCACAGGTTAACAAGCAAAATGCGAAGCGCCAATCCCCATTTAAGGGGGATTGGCATCAGATGCGGATTGTAGGGCGTTTATCTTGCCGCACGGTTAATGGCAGCGGTGCCCAAAACCATGTCTGACAGACCCTGTTTGCGCTCGCTCATCAGCATCAACGCGATGGAAATAAGTTGCAGCGGGAAGGTTACAACGCTGATCACGTAGCCGACCGTGTGCAGGAAAGCGGTGCTGCCGGTGAACGGGCGGCCATCGCTTTGGCGCATCTCAAGGGCAACCATGCGCATGCCCCAGGTGGCCGATCCGGTCGTCAGCGTCACCCAGCGGTAGAGAAAGCTGAGGACCGCGTAGAGCACCGGCAGAAAGAACAGTGCTGTGAAAAAGGTGAAGGGCGTGACCAGTGCTGTCAGCACAGCGATGACCACGACGTCGATGATCCACGCGAAAAAGCGCTTGGTCGGCACGTCTTCGTAAAGCTCAGCCTGGCTGGTGGGGTTTGGAAGCCCGGACATCGTTGCAGTGTAGGTCATTGGATCTCATGTTCCTAGTGATGTGCGTGGTTGTGAGAGAAAATCGGCGGCCCAACGGTGGGGAAGGTAGGGAGGGGCCGCCTCGCCGGAGGGGCGGGCAGCCCCGTGCCGGAGGATTTAGGTTTCGACGGTGTCGCCGTCGATATCGGACTTTGATGCCTTTCGGGCACGGTCGTCCATGAACTCGTCAAACTCTGCCTTGTCTTTGGCTTCGCGCAGACGCTGCAGGAAGGCTTCGAATGAGTCTTGCTCTTCTTCCAGACGGCGCAGCGTGTCGGTCTTGTAAGCATCAAAGGCCGTGTTGCCGCTTGATTTGAAAGCGTGGCGGGCGTGATGGGTGCGGGTTGCACACGATCCGTTAAACATGCGTTTGCTCCAGATTGCATAGGCCAGAAGGGCAAGGCCAACAGGCCAGAAAAGGATAAAGCCAAGGACCATTGCCGCGATCCAGGCGCCCTTGCCACGCGCATCAAGCCAGTTCGCGCCGCGCTTCATCAGGTTGTCCCGATCGGCAGGCGTGGTGGCAGTCAGTGTCGCGGTTGTCATGTCTTGGTCTCCTCGTTTGGGTTAATGTAAATGTCGTTCACATTACCAATATGGGGATCAGAGGAGGGGGTTCAAGAGAAAATGTGAATGATTTTTACATTGTAAAGGGAATTTTAATCAATATCAATTAGTTAGAGCATCCTTTTCCAACGCTCAGATTGGCGATGGGCAGGTTTTCTAACCGTTGGGCGGTCTGTTCGGTGATCGAATTGCTGCTGTGCATCTCGTCGATGATGGTTTTTACCCGAATCCGCAGCGCCGAACGGTTGCGTAAATATAATGAGGGCGACCGGGGCAAAGCAGCCAGCGCAAGCCAGACCGCATCATCCGCAGTTTGGGGCGTCTTGCGTGTTAGTCCAAAGACCGCATCGACATGGCCATAGCAATTTCGTCCGTAATAAGCCTTTGCCGCATAAAGAGCGGCGATCCGTCCGGGGCTGAGCCGCTCGCCTAACATCGTGGTCAGCGCGACGGTGAAAGCTTTCCGCTCCATGCTGC
>JABDJX010000020.1 GCA_013003245.1 Silicimonas sp.
GGCCATTGGACCGAAGCAGGCGCGGTGATCGACCAGTTCGAGCAGCACATACGCGCCATTGCAGGCTGGCCGCTTCTGGATCCGGTGAGGCACTCTGATGTGGTGATGACAAACCTGATCGGCGATGACCTCAATCTGGTGCCCGGCATCTCTAGCGAAACCGGTGCGCTGCTTCATCTTTACGGCAAAGCCCAGTCGCGGGCCGGGCGCAAAATGGGGCATGTCACGCGGGTGATAGCACCAGCGTCAGATCGCTCATGAGCAAGCCAAGGCTCGCGGTGCGCGGGTTGATCCTGCGCGAGGACCGCCTGCTTTTGGTGAACGCATGGCCAGATGGAAAAAGTGACTTGATGTGCGCGCCGGGGGGCGGAGTGGAGCCGGGCCAATCCCTGCCCGACAATCTTAAGCGCGAGGTTTATGAGGAAACAGGGCTTGAGATCGCGGTGGGTGTGCCGGTTCTGGTTAATGAGTTTCACGACCCGGGCAGGCCTTTTCATCAGGTTGATATCTACTTTCGGTGCACTCTGCTGGCGGGTGATCCTAATGGTGCATGGACCGACCCCGAAGGTGTTGTGACCGACCGGCGGTGGGTTTCGCGCCAGGAACTGGCGGGCATTCGGGTCAAGCCGGATAGTCTGGGCGATGTCGCTTGGGGCAATGACGCCGGGCCGGCTTTTTATGACGCGCTTGAGCCGATCTTGCGGTGACCACCGATCACGCCGAGGGCCACGCCACCTAATACGATGACAGTCGCGATCAAAAGGCGCGTTGTTGGCGGCTCTGCCAAAAGCACGGCGCCGCCGAAAGCGGCAATGATCGGTACCGTGAGCTGTGACAGCGCGGCCACCGATGTCTCAAGCTTGGGAAGAACCGAATACCAAAGTGCATAGCCCAAGCCGGAGGTGATTGCGCCGGATGCGACGGCTAGCACCATGCCTTGCCCGGTAATCCCGTCGGCAAAATAGGCAAAGAGAAACAGCACGATGGGGGCCGCACAGATGAAATTGGCGGCCGTTTCCTGAAGAGGGTCCGCTGCACTTCTGCCAACCAAGGAGTAGACGCCCCAACCCAAGGCCGCCACTGCCATCAAAATGGCAGGCGGCGCGGCAGGGGCACCCGCGGCCCCCGGCCATAGCAGCCAGACGAGGCCACAAAAAGCAATTACGGCGCCTGCCCATCGCGCCATGTTTGGACGATCACCTGTAAAGAGCGCGCCTGCGAACATTGTCACTTGCGTGCCGCCAAACAGGATGAGAGCACCTGTTCCTGCTTCAAGTGCCACATAGGCAAATGAGAACCCCACCATGTAAAGCGTCAAGGACATCGTGCCGAGCCAACGTCCGCCGTCTAAGACCTTCGGCTTTCCGTGGCGCGCAAACACCAATATTGCCAAACAGATAGCGCCTGACAGCGTGCGTATGGCAGCAAAAGCGGCGGGCCCTGCTTCTGCTCCTGCCAGAGCGGCACGGTTCAAAATCGAGTTCGCCGCAAAAGCGACCATGGTCAGGGTGGTCAAAAGGAAAAGGCGCGCCATATCGTCAAGGTATTTGGCCCATGGACAGGTTGCAATCGCGCCCCTAGGTTGCGCGCGAAAACGTATGGAGGCGTGAGTGGTGAGCGAGAAATTGAGATTGGGTGTGAACATTGATCATGTCGCAACCGTACGGAATGCGCGCGGCGGCGCCTACCCTGATCCATTGCGCGCCGCCAAGCTTGCTGAAGAGGCAGGGGCAGATGGGATTACGGCGCATTTGCGAGAAGACCGCCGCCATATCTCTGACGCTGATATTGAACGATTGATGGATGTACTGAGCGTGCCATTGAACTTTGAAATGGCGGCAACGGATGAAATGCAGGCCATTGCATTGCTCCATAAACCGCATGCCGTGTGCATTGTGCCAGAAAAGCGCGAGGAACGCACGACCGAGGGCGGTCTGGAAGTTGCGCGCGAGGAAAACAAGCTGGCGCACTTTATCGCCCCTTTGCGCGATGCGGGGTGTCGCGTCTCGATCTTTATCGCTGCTGACAGGCGTCAGATTGAAGCGGCGCATCGGATCGGGGCGCAGGTGATTGAGCTTCATACTGGCGCATATTGTGACGCGCATGTGGAAGAACGGTTTGAAGATCGCGACGCAGAATTGGAAAGCCTGCGAGAAATGTCGGCCTTTGCTGCCTCGCTTGGGCTGGAAGTGCACGCGGGCCATGGACTGACCTATGACACCACTGGGCCGGTTGCCGCTTTTCCCGAGGTACGCGAGCTGAACATCGGGCATTTCCTTATTGGTGAGGCGATCTTCAGGGGGCTGCGGCCTGCCATTGAAGAGATGCGCGGCATTATGGATGCGGCGCGCGCTTAAAAGGTTTTGCGCCGTGCTGTGCACGTCGCGGAAAGGGGGCGCAGCCTGTTGGCTGCGCCCCCTTTTTGCCTCCGGCGGGGATATTTTTGCCAAAAAGAAAGCCTAGGCAGTGGCTTTGGTCAGGGCCTGATCAAGATCGGCGATGATGTCATCGGCGTTTTCAATGCCGATTGAAAGCCGCACCACGTTATCCGCCGCCCCTGCCGCTTCGCGTTGTTCGTCGGTCAACTGGCGGTGCGTGGTGGAGGCCGAGTGGATGATCAGTGAACGCGCATCGCCAAGGTTGGCCACGTGGCTGAAGAGCTCAAGGCTGTCGACCAGCTTGACGCAGGCGTCATATCCACCTTTGACGGCCACGGTAAAAAGGGCTCCGGCGCCGTTTGGGCAAATGCGCGCGATCCGATCATAGTAGGGCGAACTTTCAAGACCTGCATAGGTGACCTTTTCGATCCGGTCGTCGTCTTCCAGCCACTTGGCCGCTTTTTGTGCGTTGGCGACGTGTTTATCCATGCGCAGAGACAGGGTTTCGATACCCATCAGCGTATAGTGCGCACCCTGAGGATTCATTGTCATGCCGAGGTCGCGCAGGCCAACGGCGATAGAGTGGAAGGTAAAGGCCATCGGGCCAAGGGCCTCGTGGAAATTCAGTCCGTGATAGGCAGGCTCGGGCTGCGAGAGCGACGGGAACTTGTCCGAAGCCGACCAATCGAATTTGCCCGAATCGATAACAGCGCCGCCGGTGACTGTGCCGTTGCCGGTCAGGTACTTTGTGGTCGAATGCACCACGAGCGTGGCACCGTGCTTGAACGGATTGCAAAGATAAGGCGTGGCAGAAGTATTGTCGACGATGAGCGGCAGGCCAGCGTCATCGGCTATTGCCGAGATGGCATCAAGATCAGCGATATGGCCGCCGGGGTTTGCAATGCTTTCGCAGAAGATGGCGCGGGTGTTTTCATCAATGGCCGCTTTCACGGCGTCCGCATCGTCAATATCCACCAGAGTGGCCGACCAGCCGAAGCGTTTGATCGTCTGGGTGAACTGTGTGTAGCTGCCGCCGTAGAGTCGGCTTGAGGCGACAATATTACAGCCAGGCATCATCAAGGGAAACAGCGCCATGATTTGTGCGGCGTGCCCCGATGAGCAGCAGATGCCGCCTGCGCCGCCTTCAAGATGTGTGATCCGCTCGGCCAACGCCGCAACCGTCGGGTTGGTCAGGCGTGAGTAGATGTAGCCAACCTCTTGCAGATTAAAGAGCCGTGCTGCGTGATCTGCATCTTTGAACACGTAGGCCGTTGTCTGGTAGATCGGCACTTGACGCGCGCCGGTGGCAGGGTCTGGGTTGGCGCCTGCGTGGATTTGCTTTGTGTCAAATGACAGTTCGCGGTCGGACATCGTCTTCTCCCTCGTTGGACTTCGCGCGACCCTATATGTCTGCCTAGGCTGCTGCAACGCGGATCAGCGCATCCAAAGGCGTTCTCTTTTGATCCTGTTTCGGATAATTTTTTCCCGAATTGGCAGGTGATTTTGGTCGAATAATGCGCGCACCTTGTCTCCGCGCCCGTGATAGATCATTCGACGGAACGGCTCATACGCCTTCAGAACTTTCTTGATTCGGTTGGGTCGCACAATCTCATCGAACATCGATATCTGCGTGTCAGTGGCTTTGGCATAGAACAAGGGCAGGGCGCGCCAGTGAACAGAGACCTCGCCATCCAATCCTTCCAAGGCAGGCGGAGGCCGCCCTCCACCGTGTCTGGTGATCGCGACTGGCAGCGCAATCTGATCGAGCCATGGGTTGAACGATTGACTGGCCAGTTCGGGCAGTTCGCCGTCGCGAATGCCGGTCATGATCTCGATCATGGATTGGGCAAAGGTTTGCGGGCAGGCGTGATAAAACCAACCTGCGTTGAAATAGAGATACCGCCGCCAATGTTCATCTGGCTCACTAACGTCCAGCGTCTGCTCAAACGGCACATCAAAATGCTCATAAACGGCGCGCCAAATCTGGTCGTAGCCGGGGCCGTAAAGCGGCGGGTTAGGCCATGTGTTTTCGCGTGCCATGGACGCGGACGGGTACGCGAAATCGAATGCAACTTCGTCGATTGGGCCCGTTATAATCGTGTCGGTGTCAAAAAAAACAAATGGGCGGGCTTCTGGGAGAGCGGCAAGCGCTTCGACCTTGTTCCCGTTCGGATAGCTTGCGCCAAAGTGTTTGTTTTCAAATGGAACGATTTGCGCACCGAGCCTTAGCATGAGCCCTTTGGCCTCCAAATCGTTGATGCGTGGATCGCGCGGCCATTGGGGCCCTGGCTGAGGTTCAGCAACATAGACGTGGCCGTCAAAGTTGGGGGCAAAGGTGCGCAGCGAGGCGACAAACAGCACGGCCTCATAGGTTAGCCTGCCAGCTTGGGCGACGATCACGATATCAAATGTACCTGATTTGCCGGACATGTCCCTGTGCGCTTGCCTTTGGCGATATCTATATGTGCTGACAAGCTAGCCTGCCAGTGTCAAACAATTCTTGATTTAGTCCCAACTCACTTTTTTCTGTCAATTTGCTGCGTTATTCCCGAGTATTTGTAAATGGATCATTCAAAACCTTATCCTGAAGGTTACATTGCCGAAATATTGGATAGCGTACGCACGATTGCTGTCGTTGGTGCTTCGCCCCGCGAGAACCGGCCGAGTTACATCGTGATGCAAACGCTTCTGGACGCCGGATTCGATGCGATCCCGGTCAATCCTTACGGTGGCGATCTGATATTGGGAAAGTCTGTCTATGCCAGCCTCTCCGATGTACCCGAACCGATTGATATGGTTGATGTCTTTCGCAGAAACGAGGCTGTTATGAGTGTTGTAGAGGATGTCATTGCGGCTGGTGTCAAAATCATCTGGACGCAATTGGGCGTTGTTGATGCAAAAGCTGCCGAGGTGGCCGAAGCCGCAGGCGTAAAGGTTGTGATGAATCGCTGTCCAAGAATTGAGCTTGCGCGATTGGACAGACTTTAGGTTCGGTATGCGATTGTGGACATCTAAGGTACGGATTCTGCGATAAAAAATGGTTTCTTTGGACTTGGTTGTCGGTGTACAAGCGGCTCAGAAATGAGGCCGACGCTATGACATCCATTGAAGATCACCCACTTCGCTATGCTTTGGCCAACGAGCTTCACGCGCGGCCCTTTCCTACGCTGAATGCGCCAAGTCGCGCGGCTTATCTGGCGATCAAGCAGCCGGAAAACGCCGTTGCGCGAGATCGCGATGAGGACCGGGCGCATCTGATCGCCCTCTTAGATCGCTACGGTGCTGCGCATCCTCAGCCCGGATCAACCCACTATTCCGGTGATCTTGGAAAATATCGATTGAAATGGGAGAGCCATACCGAATTTGTGACGTATACGATTTTTCGAGATAGGGCGGCAGACGAGCCCTACGACGCAAAATCATTTGAGATTTTTCCCAAGGACTGGCTTGCGTCGGCACCTGGGCAGGTGATGACATCGGCTTTGGTGCGCATTGAAAAGGAAGTCGACCCAGAGGCGATTGCAACCAAGGTCAACGATTGGTTCGTACCAGAGAGCATGGCTGTAAGTTCCGTGCTGGACGAAAGTGCTGTTATCGCTGGCGATTTTCGGATCGATCCCTCGGGCCACGTTCGCTTTGCGGTTTTTGTAAACCCCTCGACGGACGAGAGGCGCATAGGGCGCATTGTCCAGCGGATTTGCGAGATTGAGACGTACAAATCGATGTCGATGCTTGGTTTCAGCCGGGTGCGGGCCATTGGCGGTAGGATGGGCGAGATCGATGGTCAACTCACTGTTCTAATGGGTAAGATGTCTGAAGCGGATGCGGTGGCTGAGGAAACGCTCGAATCGCTTCTGACGGTCTCGACCGAGTTGGAGAACATGCTGGCTCAGACGGCGTTTCGATTTGGGGCCACCGGTGCCTATGAGGCTTTGGTAAACCAGCGCATTTCCGTTCTGCGCGAAGAGCGGTTTTTTGGGCGCCAGACGTTTAGCGAGTTCATGGCGCGCCGGTTTGATCCGGCCATGCGGACAGTGAAGTCGGTGGAAGGCCGTTTGAAGACCATGGCTGAAAGGGCTGCGCGCGCGGCTGATTTGCTGCGGACACGGGTTGATGTGGAGCGGTCTGCGCAAAATCAGGCGCTTTTAGCCTCGATGGATCGCCGCGCCGATATGCAATTACGGTTGCAGCGCACTGTCGAGGGGTTTTCGGTTGTGGCGATCAGCTATTATGCGGTGAACCTGCTAACATACCTGACGTATCCGCTGTTTGCGCAGGCGGGCGTGACCAAGGGCTGGGCGATGGCACTGTTGACGCCCTTGGTTTTGTTCTTGGTCTGGCTTGTCGTGCGGCGCATACGGAAAACGATGGAATAACCGTTCTCGCAGGGGCTCTGCCCCCTTGGCCTGCGGCCAATTCCCCCGGGATATTTTTGCCAAGAAGAATGACAGTTTGATTTAAGCTTTATCTACCCCGGATCCGTGGATCGAGTGCGTCGCGCAGGCCGTCACCGACATAATTCACCGACAGAACAGTGAGCGAGATCAGCAAGCCGGGCCAAAGCACGCGTTCGGGGTAAAGTTCCATGCGATCGACGGCATCAAAAAGCAGTTTGCCCCATGTCGGGAAATCAGGTGGGAAGCCGAAGCCCAGAAAGCTCAGCGCAGATTCCGTGATGATGGCAGTCGCGATGCCCAGAGTTGCAGAGACCATGATGGGGGACATCACGTTGGGCAGGAGGTGACGGGTGATCATCTTGTAAGGTGAGGTGCCTATTGAGCGTGCTGCGAGGATGAATTCGCGTTCTTTCAATGCCAGTACGTCACCACGCACGATTCGCGCGGTTTGCATCCACGAGGTGATGCCGACCAGCGTGACGATCAGGATGAAGGTTCCGCCCTCAGGCCCGAAAGAACTGTTGAGGGGCTCGCGGAAAAGTAGCACGGCAACCAGCAGGAGCGGCAAAAGCGGCAAGGCAAGGAAGAGGTCAGTCAGGCGCATCAGGATGCCGTCGAGGAATTTGAAGTAGCCCGCGAGAACGCCAACGAGCGTGCCAAGGAGGACCGACAGGATCATAGCTGCCATGCCCACGGCCAGACTGACCCGACCGCCTGTCAGAAGGCGCCCAAGAATGTCGCGGCCCAAGTTGTCGGTGCCCAGGGGATACGCCCAGTTCACCTTGGCATCTGTATCCCACAGGATTGTGTAGATGGGCCGCGTGTCGCGCAGCGTTAAAAAGTCGCGGCCTGTTGGGACTATTTTCGGGTCGTTCCAATAGACGAATGGACCCACCAGCACCAAAAGTACGATCACGATGAATATCCACGCACCCCACATCGCCCCGCGGTGGCTTTTGAATTGATCCCAGACATCGGCCCACTGCGAGCGGGGGGGCTGTGTCGGGGTTGGATCGACAAGTACCTCAGTCATAGCGGATCCTTGGGTCTAGAATGCCGTATAGGACATCGGCAATCAGGTTGAAAAGCACGATGAGCACCGCGAAGATAAAGGTCAGCGTTTGCACCATGGGAAGATCATTTGCCTGAATGGCGGTGATCAGCAGTTGACCAATTCCGTTTACCTTGAAGACTTGCTCGGTGATGATCGCACCACCGAAGATCGCGGGAATGCCGATTGCAATCACCGTGACAACCGGGATCAGTGAGTTGCGCAAGACATGCACCAACACCACGGTTTTCTCGGAAAGCCCTTTAGCGCGAGCGGTGCGTACGTAATCCTGATTGAGGTTGTCGAGCATGGACGCGCGCATGAAACGACTGAGTTGAGAGGTGATTTGCAATGCGAGCACCATCACCGGCATGACCATCTGCTGCAATTGCAGTTTGAAGCTGGCCCAGTCGGTAACCTTAAGCGTTGTGTCATAGATCGACGGAAACCAGCCCAGCCAGACTGAGAAGACAACAATCACCACGACGCCGGAAAAAAACGGCGGGACGGAAAAACCGACCATGGTGACAAAGGTGCCCGCGTTGTCGAACCAGCTGTACTGGCGATAGGCTGAGTAGATGCCGATGGGCAAGGCGATGGCAATGGCCACAACATAGGCCACGCCGACCACCCAAAGAGTTTGTGGAATGCGCTGGGCGACGACGTCCATCACGGGCGACCGGGTTTGCCACGAGATGACGCGTTGCTCGCCCTCGGCGAAATTCGTCCCGAACATCAGATCGGCAAAGTACATAGGCTCGACAACGAAGAATTGGTAAAGCCATTTGGCGAAGGCAATGTGCGTCGGTTGGCCCACGCCAAGCGCTTCACGCATCTTTTGTTTGACCTCTGGCGGGACGGTCAGGGGAACCTGTGCCATCGGATCACCGGGCGCGAGTTCCAGAAGAAGAAAAATAACAAGACTGATAAAAAGAAGCGTTGGAACGCTCAGGATCAGCCTTCTGATTGTATAAGTGAGCATGCGTTGTCCCGGTCCGCAAGAACTCTGAAAAGGCGTGCACCCCGGATCATACCGTGGCGCACGTTAGCTTGAGATCAGTTATCGATGCGATACCAATCTGCTGTGTTCCAGATTTCGCTGTCCCAGACGTTCAGCTTGACGCCACCAAGTGTGTTTGCGTGAGCTGAAAGGCGACCGCGATGAACAAGCGGGATCATCCCGCCGTTTTCCACCATCATATCATTGAGCTGAGCGGCGATTTGGCCACGCTCTTCGATATTAGCGGTTTCTGACAGTTTGGCATGCAGTGCATCATACTCTTCCATGCAAAAGCGGCTAATGTTTTCTCCCTGCCATTGCGTGGCCGGTGAGGGTGCTTTGTCGCACAAACCGTTGCCAAGGTAAGCCTGCGGGTCGGTGCCGTTGAAGGTGTTGGCATACATTTCAACGTCGGCATAGAACTTCTGGAACGTATCCGGTGAGCCGGGATCCCCACCAAAAAAGACCGATGCATCAAGGTTGCGCAGCTCGGCTTCAATGCCAATCTCGGACCACCACTGTTTGATCAGGGCCTGGAAATCCTGACGCACGGCGTTTGTCGATGACTGATAAAGCACCTTTAGCGGCACACCGTCTTTTTCGCGGATACCGTCACCGTCCGTATCGATTATGCCCGCGTCATCCAACATGGCGTTCGCGCCAGCGATGTCTTGCGTAGAGCAATCGAAGGTTGTTGACGCATAGAGGTTTGGAACTGGCACCCAATTACAGGTCACGCGACCAGCCTGGCCGTAGCCGACCTCGACCAAAAGCGGGCGGTCAATGGCCATGGACATGGCTTTGTAAACTGCTGGATCGCCGAGGAATGGGTGTGGCCGGATAACGGACCTCTCGTCCGGGCCAAGTGCCGGATCAGGGTTGGTTTGATTAAGCATGATACGCTCGACCAGCGGTCCAAAGCCTGCCACGGGAGTGCCCTTGCCACCTTCTTCCATTTTGGCGATCACGTCAGGGGCCAACTGTAGGTTCCAGGCGTAATCAAACTCGCCTGTTTCCATCACTGAGCGGCCCGCAGCCGTTGCATCGCCGCCGCCCTTAAAGGTTACCGTTGCAAAGGCAGGCTTGCCTTCTTCGCGAAAGTTTTCGTTCGCAGCAAAAGTGATCACGTCGTTTGGCTTGAACTCGGTGACAGTGAACGGGCCGGTGCCAATGGGGTTAAAGTTTGCATCGGTGCACTCTGGGGCTTTAGCGCCCATGCAGTCGGCGAATTGTGCGGCCTGCAGGATTGGCGCTTCGCCACCAACGAAGGGTCCGTAAGGGTTTGGAGTTGGTGAAGCAAAATTCACCACAACCGTTAGATCATCGGGCGTTTCAACGCTGGTGATGCCCTCATACTTTGTCGCTTGCGCACAGCCGCCTTCAGGATGCGTGCAATATTCATACGTGAATTTGGCGTCCGCAGACGTGAACGGTGTGCCATCAGACCAAAGGATGCCGGGTGTGATTTTCCAAGTAATCGATGTTAGATCAGCACTAACGCCGCCGTTGTCGACAGTTGGGATCTCGTTTACCAACCATGGCGTCAAACTGCCGTTTTCGTCGTAGCGTGCCAAGGGTTCAATCACCAGCGATGCTGCTTCGACATCCTTGGTGCCGCCGGACAAATATGCGTTCAGGATCGAAGGGGCCTGCCAATAGATGATTTTCACATCCCCATCGCGGCCTCGTTCGCCTTCGTGGCCGTCTGCGAACGCCATAGGGGCCATTGCAGAAGCAGCAACCGCCCCAAGAAGGGCTATTTTGAGTTTCATGAGTTTACTCCCAGTTGGAAAGATTTCGCGCAATAGGGTTCCACCAGGGCGGTGGACGCACGATCTAAGCATTTGCAGGTTGCGTGAAAGGTCACTGCTGTCCCGTCTTTTTGTTGTTGATCGTCCGACCCCAAGCACGGACATTGTGAAATCACAACCGAAAGGGTTGTAAAAAGCAAGCTTTGCGCAGAAAAATCTGCTGTATAATGAGGCATAGCCCTTTGAGTGCCTGCAGAATGAGCAATGGTTTGACAGGAGTTTGCCGCGCAGATTAGCGTTGCGAGCATCAATCTCAGGGGACAGCATGCTTGATCACCCGCTTGCCGCGCTCAAAGGCCTTCGCGTGGAGTTTCAGACCAAAGACGGCCCTGTCGTTGGTGTTGAAGACATCAGTTTCGACATAAATCCCGGCGAAACCGTTTGTGTGGTAGGCGAATCAGGCTCTGGTAAGTCTGTGTCTTCACTTAGTTTAATGCGTTTGGTTGAATTTGGCGGTGGTGAGATTGCTGATGGTCAGCTTTTGTTTGATCGTGGGGCCCAAGGCATAATCGACGTGGCGAAAGCCGATGACGATATGATGGCAACGATTCGCGGCAATGAGATCGGCATGATTTTCCAAGAGCCGATGACTTCGCTTAACCCAGTCTTCACTGTTGGACGGCAGTTGACCGAAGGGTTGCGCGTGCACAAAGGCATGACGAAAGAGGCGGCGACGGAACGCGCTTTGGAGCTGTTGCGGCAGGTCCGTATCCCCGAGCCGGAGCGCCGCCTGACGCAATACCCTCACGAGCTTTCGGGCGGTATGCGGCAACGCGTGGTAATCGCCATGGCGCTTGCCTGTGAGCCACGGCTGTTGATTGCCGATGAGCCGACCACCGCGCTTGATGTGACCATTCAAGCGGAAATTCTGGCCTTGATTGACCGGTTGAAGCGGGAAACCGGAACAGCCGTCATGTTCATCACCCACGACATGGCCGTTGTGGCGCAAATGGCTGATCGCGTCGTCGTCATGTTCCGTGGCAATAAGGTGGAAGAGGGGCCGGTCGAACAGATTTTTGAAGCGCCCACGCATGACTATACGCGCGCATTGCTGGCAGCGGTCCCAAAGCTGGGTGAGATGCGTGGCAAAACGGCGCCAGAGCCATTGCGCATCATGAGTGATGGAGACCGTGAGCTAACGCCAGTCATACCGAAATCTGACGAGGTCTTGCTCGACGTCAAAAATATGACCACACGCTTTGAGGTTAAAGGTGGTTTCTTCCGTCGCACAGTTGCCAATGTGCATGCCGTCGAAGACGTGTCTTTTCAAGTCCGTTCAGGGCAAACACTGAGTCTTGTAGGTGAATCAGGCTGCGGAAAATCGACCTGCGGACGCTCTGTTTTGCGGCTTGTGGAACCTTTGTCCGGCGAAATCTGGTTGGATGGAAAAAATGTTGTTGATTTCTCTCCCACTAAGCTGCGCGCCGCCCGGCGCGAGATGCAGATGGTGTTTCAGGATCCGTTTGCTTCATTAAACCCTCAGATGCGCTTGTCAGATCAAGTGGCCGAGCCACTTTTGAATTATGATATAGGTGATGCTTCGGAGCGGGCCGATCGTGTCGCGAGACTTTTTGACCGGGTGGAGTTGCCGCGCAGTTTTCTCAATCGCTATCCGCATGAGTTGTCTGGCGGTCAACGCCAGCGCGTTGCCATCGCCCGGGCATTGGCTCTGAACCCAAAGCTGATCATTGCAGATGAGGCGGTATCGGCGTTGGACGTTAGCGTGCAGGCGCAGGTCCTGAATCTTTTGATGGAACTGCAGTCCGAGCTTGGGATTTCGATGCTGTTCATCAGCCACGATATGGCCGTGGTCGAGCGTGTCAGTCACCAAGTCGGCGTGATGTATCTAGGCCGCATTGTCGAGATCGGTTCACGTCAATCTATCTTTGAAGACCCACGGCATCCTTACACAAAATCCCTGATGGCTGCCGTTCCCGTGGCCGATCCGCGCCAGCGAAAGCTTGAAAAAGATTTGAATTTCAAACCCATACCCTCACCAATCTTCCCTGTTGACCATGTCCCGGAACGGTCGGTCTACGAGGAGGTGGCGCCCGGTCACATGGTGCTAAAGGGAAACTGGGGCGACTTTGATCGCACGGATGGCTAACAAAATGGCCTATCCAAGCGCCCGCGAGATACTTGATGCACTTGTCGGGTTCCCAACCGTCAGTCGCGACACGAACCTGCCTTTAATTGATTGGGTTGAAGATTATCTGACCAGCCTCGGGATCACGGCACATCGGGTGCCGAAAGAAGGGGACCCGACAAAACATGCGCTGTTTTGCAGTGTCGGGCCGGACGCGCCGGGTGGTATTGTTTTGTCAGGCCACACCGACGTGGTGCCCGTGGACGGACAGGATTGGAGCAGTGATCCTTGGGTCGTCACCGAGCGCGATCGCAAGCTTTTTGGCCGCGGTACCTGCGATATGAAAGGATTTGACGCGCTTGCGCTTCATGCCCTTCAAAAGGCGGTTAACTCTGACCTTAAAAGACCCTTTCAAGTGGCACTTTCGTTCGACGAAGAAATCGGCTGCACCGGCGCGCCGCCCCTGGTTGCCGCCATGCAAGACACCATTCCAAAGGCAGAACTCGCTATTATCGGCGAACCTTCGATGATGAAATGCGTCACTGGCCACAAGGGAACAATTGGCTACGACATTCACGTGCGCGGCTATGAGGTGCATTCGTCGCTCTTGCACACCGGTGTCAACGCGATCATGAGCGGCGCTGAATTGATCACATGGGCCACCGCCAGAAACGCGGAAAACCGAGCCGCAAAACCGGATGCATTGGCTGAGATATTTGAACCGCCATGGACCACGTTGCACACCGGCCAGATCAAGGGCGGTACAGCACACAACATCACCGCTGCAGACTGCTTTTTCGACATTGAATTTCGCTTCACGCCGGATGCCGAAGTCGAGTATTGGAAAGCACAGTTTTTGGGCAAGGTCGCAGAGATCGAGGAGCGAATGAAAGCCGTCAATCCCAAAGCGGGCATCACGCTTGAACCGAGCTTTGACGTCCCCGGCCTGCGCCCTGAAACAGATGGTGCTGCTGAGGCGTACGTGCGCGCGATCACCGGCGACAATGCAACCCATGTCGTAAGTTACGGCACTGAAGCCGGACATTTCCAGCACGCCGGATACTCGGCTGTTGTTTGCGGGCCGGGCAATATTGAGCAAGCCCATCAGGCTGATGAATTCATTTCCATCGCACAATTTAAGGCAGGCGAGGCGTTTTTGTCGAAAGTCGTCGACACGCTTTGCTCCTAACTCAAGCCTGCGGCTTCCATCAAACGCTCCGCATCAGCTTGTAACATCCGCTCGCGCCCCTCGCCGACAATTGGCACTCGGCCGGGCTCGAGAAACAAAGGGGCGGCTAATGGAGTGACACGGTCAAGGACGACGTGATCGACACGTCCGCGCGTGCGATCCAGCATCTCTTCAACACGCCCAAAGTCCACCAGCCCGCGCATCGCTTCTTCCCGCGTAATCCGCAGCATCAGGTGGTTGGGATCGTATTTGGTCAGTGTGTCGTAAAGGATATCGGACGAAAACGTCGCCTGCCGCCCACTGCGCTTTTGCGGTCCGAAATTCCGCTCCAGCAGCATGGCAATAGTGGCCGATGCCTTGAACGTGCGCTTCATCACAGCGTTGCCCTGCAACCATGTCTCAAACGACGCGCGCAGATTTGCACCATCAAAAAGCGGTTCTGGCGTTGGCACACGTTCCATCCCCCAGACTAGAACAGCATAGTCGGTTGAAACAAATCCCAGCGGACCAAGGCCCTGTTCTTCCATCGATTTGGTCACCAAAAGACCCAACGTTTGCATGGCGTTACGTCCGGCGAAACCATAGATACACGTATTTTGCCGCCCATCATGCGGGAAGCTTTCGACCAGTAATCGGTCAGGTTCAGGTAACTTTGACCGTTTGCGTTGAAGCGCCAGCCAATCGGCCGTGTGGGCCGGCAGTTGCGGCCAACTTCCCCTCTGAAACATGTGCAGAATGCGGTGACTCAACTGAGTGGAAGTAGCGAACTTGGTGCCATTGAAGGTCGCGATCTTTGGTGCTTTGTCGGCGCGCCTGGTCACCTCCACCGTGGTTTCGCGCAGACCCTCGTATCGAACAACCTTGCCACCGATCAAGAAAGTATCCCCCGGCGTCAGACTTGCTGCAAAACCCTCTTCGATCTCGCCCAATGGCTTGCCGCCGCGGCGATTTTTCAACTGCACTTTAAGGGTGTCGGTGTCCTGAATCGTGCCTAGGTTCATCCGAATGTGTCGCGCCGCCCTCGGGTCGCGCAACTCCCACATCCCGTCCGCCCGCTGTTTCAGCCGCTTCCATTTGTCATAAGCCCGCAGCGCGTAACCGCCAGTTGCAACGAAATCAAGGCATTCGTCAAATGCCTCGCGTGAAAGTGCCGCATAGGCACCAGCTGTGCGAAATACATCAAAAACCTCTCTTGCAGCAAAAGCCCCGCGACAGGCATGTATAAGGATGTGCTGACAAAGCACATCGCGAGATCCCGGAGCACGCGGCTCACCGTCAAGATCATTTGCGCGCACGGCCTCTAATGCTGCGACACATTCGACAATTTCAAATCGGTTTGCAGGTACGATCAGGGCTTTGGACGGCGCGTTATAGCGGTGGTTCGCCCGGCCAATCCTCTGAACGAGCCGTTTGACGTTCTTGGGCGCGCCCACTTGAATGATCAGGTCCACATCACCCCAGTCGATCCCCAGATCCAGCGTGCCGGTGCAGACAATTGCCCTTAAGGCACCTGCAGCCATAGCTGCTTCAACCTTCTCGCGCTGCGCGCGGGCAAGCGAGCCATGGTGGATGGCTATTGGCAAATCCTCAGTGTTCTCCAACCAAAGATTGTGAAAGAAAATCTCGGCCTGCGCGCGCGTGTTGTGAAAAATCAGCGTCGTCTTGTGTTTTTTGACTTCTTCCAGAACACTTGGAATTGCGTATTTTCCGCCTCCACCTGACCACGGTGGCGGCACCTTGGTTCTTAACATCGCGATATCCGGCGCAGGCCCGGGATCCGCATGAAGGACAGAGCATGGATCGGGATGGCGAGCCAGATAGCTGGCTATCGCGGCAGGGTCTTCCACGGTGGCCGACAGCCCCACCCGGCGCAGCCCCGGAGCAAGCGCCTGCAACTCGGCAAGGCTCAGCATCAATTGATCCCCGCGTTTGCTCTCTGCAAGTGCGTGAATTTCATCCACAATCACGCGCGACAGGCCAGAAAACATCCGTGGCGCATCCTCATAGCTTAGAAGCAGAGCAAGGCTTTCGGGCGTGGTCAACAGAATATGCGGCGGATCCGAGCGCTGGCGTTTTTTTCGCGTGGCCGACGTGTCGCCCGTGCGATCTTCAACGCGAATGGGCAACTCCATGTCTGCAACAGGCGTCGATAGGTTGCGCCTAATGTCAGCAGCCAGCGCCTTTAACGGCGAGACATAAATCGTGTGCAACCCCTGGTGGCCCTCCGCCAATTCCGCCAGTGTCGGCAAAAAGCCTGCCAGCGTTTTACCTCCACCGGTTGGTGCGATCAGCAAAAGAGACGGCTCAAGTGACCGCGCAAACATTTCGTCTTGATGCGGATGTGGTTGCCAGCCACGGGTCAAGAACCAGTCGTGAAATTGCGCAGGCAAAATTGACATAAGCCAGACCTAACGCGCAAGTCAGGACGGTTAAACCCTTTGCCCCTCATCGGTCTGGAAATATGGCGGGGAGGTCTGGAGGGGCAAAGCCCCTCCAGTGAGGCGACGCGCGCCAGCGCGGCGCAATCAAGTCCTAGTGAACGATCTTCTCTTCCTTCACGAACATGTTTGCCCAAGCGCGGTCAATCAATTCCGGTGACATCTGATAGGGAATGCCCTCAAATTCGCAGATCGAAATCATCTGGTCGATCAGGAAGATCGGCTGATAGTTCGCATAGATATTATCAATCGTCGGGTACTTATTCTTGATCAGGTAAACCAAAGTATCCTCATCGAGCGGCATCTTGCGCTTGCGTGCGACCATGGCAAAGATTTTCAGATAGTCTTCCTGAATAGGGCCATCGATTTTGATCTTGAAGAAGATACGACGCAGGGCCGCTTTGTCGAAGATCTCATTCGGGTGGAAGTTGGTCGAAAAGATCACCAGTGTATCAAACGGCACGGTAAATTTCTCACCCGACTGCAGCGAAAGAATATCCTTGTTCTCTTCCAATGGCACAATCCAGCGGTTGACCAGCGCCTGTGGCGGTTCTTCTTGGCGGCCAAGGTCGTCCACGATGAAGATGCCACCAGTTGATTTCAACTGCAGCGGCGCCTGATAGGTGCGCGCAGTGGGGTTATAAACCAGGTCGAGCATGGAAAGCGACAATTCACCACCGGTGATCACGGTTGGGCGTTCGCACAGCACATAGCGCGTATCAAACCGGTTTGACGTGCGGCGCAGCGAGTTCGGATCATCTTCCAGGGCTTCGGCAGCCGAGTGCACAATGGGGTCATAGACCGTGATCACCTGACCAGAATACTCAATCGCTCGTGGAATATAGATCTTGTCGCCAAGCGCATCGCGAATACCGTTCGAGATGGATGACTTACCGTTCCCCGGAGGACCGTACATCAAGATAGACCGACCGGCCGAAACAGCAGGCCCCAAATGGTCCAAAAGCTCATCGGGCAAAATCAAGTGGCCCATGGCACCGATCAACTGATCGCGTGTCACCTGAATATTACGGATCGACTGACGCTTGACCTGCTCGGAATACACCTCCAGTGGCACAGGCATCGCGCCGTAGTATTCGGATTGAGCCAATGCATCAAGGGCACGTGCCTTGCCAGAATCTGTAAGCTGGTATCCCATCTCGCCGCCTGAGTTAGCGTGCAGCGTACCAGTTGCTTGCAACAGTTTTTGCTCGCGTGCCATGTCAATCAGTTCTTGTGTCACCGGAACCGGCAAACACATCGCGCGGGCCAACTCGGTACACGCTTCAAGGTTCATGCGGAAAATGGTTTTCAGCAAGATATCCCGCATCATCACCGTTGGCAGTTTCATCCCATCCAGCGAGCGTGGTGCTGGGGGGGCGACGACGTTCTGCGTTTCCATATTCATTTGGAGTACCCGTGCCTCACATAAATTTCGTTGTGCGTCCCGTCGTTGCCCGATTTTGAACAATAAGGGGTGTCACACCTTTGCGAGCCCGAACATGACCCGCTATTGTGGCCAAAAAATGGAAAAAGGAAGAGGAATGAGCAGGCCAAGCCCCTTTGCGCTTACTGGGTTGTTTGTAGTGTTTATTGGTATTTTTGGCGGCCTGATTTACCTCAAAGGCGGCCTCTATATCGACAGCCATGAAGGTGATGTCTATCATCTACTGGATGTTTCATTTCGCATGATGCAGGGACAAACGCCGCATCTGGATTTCGTCACACCCTTGGGAATATTTGCGTTTCTGCCGTTAATTTTGACTTTGAAGGCGGGCTTGCCATTTGGGGCGGCGTTCATCGCGTCGCAATTCCTGGTGTCCCTATTGCTTTTGCCGGCGGTTGTCCACGCTGTCAGTTCGCGTCTGTCATACCGGCAGGCCGTTATTTTTGGCTGTGTCACTTTTGGGCTGGTGCTGACGATGACATATCTGCACGCGACATCCGGAGTGACGGTTGCCATGCACTATAATCGCTGGGCATGGGCTGTGGCATTTATCGCACTTCTGCTCGCATTCTTTCCAACCACCGGAGGCGCGCCCGCGCGTCCCAGGCTTGATGGCGTTCTGATCGGAGCATTGGCAACTGTTCTTCTATTGACAAAAATCACGTTCTTCGTGGGTCTGGCACCCGCAATGCTTGGCGCTCTTTTGGTGCGCAGACAAGCAACCAGTATCGCCTTTGCCTTTGGAGCTGGCGTAATCCTTGTTGGCCTTGTGACGCTGCTTTTGGGTGTTGGGTTTTGGCAAGCATATTTGTCTGACTTGTTGAACGTAGTACGTTCTGACGTGCGGCCTGATGTTGGCCTGCCGTTCAGTGAACTGCTGTCGGGTGCCCAGTATCTTGGCGTCACAGTTACGGCAATCTTCGCGGCCCTGATGATAAGGCGCGCCGGGCATGACGCCATGGCCTTGGTGGTCGTTTTCCTGCTTCTGCCGGGGTTCATGCTGATCACGTATCAGAACTTCGGAAATGATCCGACATGGTTGCTTTTCCTTGCGTTTCTTGTGTTGGCGTATCGGCCTCGATCCGGTTTTGCCGAGGTGTTGGGCGTCGATTTGCGTGCCGCAATGAACGTCACCGCCCTTGTAGCCGTGGTCATGAACCTTCCCTCTATTTACACATCCGCCATTGCGCCGCTTGAGCACTTTGCCTTCGACGAAAGGCGGTTCATGCCGTTTCTCGATGACCCCGCGCACGCCGATTTTTTCGTGCGACGGGACCGTGCCAGCCTGATGACAGCAAGCATTGCCTTGGATGAGGTCGCCGACAGCGTTTGGGCAAAGTATCGCGAGCCCGCGCAACGCGCCGACATGCCTGAGGTCGGGGGTGTGACTTTTCCGATGTGCGAACTAGGTGCCGGGTCGCGAGCCTATATGATTGAAATTGCAGCGCAACTGAAAGCCGATGGTATTCCAGCAGGCACACAGTTTTTTTCAACCGGTCTGTTGTCGGCTTTCTGGCTTTACGCTGATTTTGAGCCGCTTCAGAATGGCGCGCCGTGGTATTATGGTGATCTGACGGGGCTTGAGAATGCCGACTACGTGCTTATTCCCAAGTGCGTCTACATTGATCGCGTCAGGGGTCTCATGATCAATGAACTCTTGGAGGCCAACACACCATTGACCTTGCGTTATGACAACGCGCTTTATGCTTTGTTTTCAATGGATTAATCAAAGTGCTTTTGAAAGGCCGATCAGCAGGTAGAACATAAGCGCCGGTGCCAACGCGAACCCCATGGGAAATTCGCGGCGCGTCCAGCTTTCCCAGTCAGGATGGCGTTCGCGGATAGAGGACCGGCGCGCCCATCGGTGCAAAAGAAAGGCGGCAATCACTGTCGCGCCCAGAATATACATAAAGGGCATGCCATCGGGCAGGGCGATAAAGGGGGCCATGGCGGCCGCAAATTTCGCGTCACCTGCGCCAACCAAGTTAAGCGCGCTCAACACAAACCCAATCGCCAGCACAACTGCAAAATGTGACCAGCGCCACAGATATTCAGTGAATGGCAGAGCCACCAGACCGATGACAGCAAACACCACCAGCAAGGCCAGAACGGCCTTGTTCGGGATTTTCATCGACGCCATATCGCTCCAGGAGACCCAGATCACAATCGGCAAAACGAAAGGGAGAAACCACGCAGCCGTGGTCCATTCGATAGTCATCTACGCCTGCCGCCTAGGTCTCGTTCTCAAGGGCTTCCAAGCTGCGCACGGCCGCTTCAAAGTACTGCGGATGTGTGTCAACTGCTTGTGAAAGCAAGCTTTTCCCTGTGTTGACGTCGCCTTGCTTAATCGCCGACAGGGCTGCTGTGTAAAGCAATTGCGCGCGTTCTACCTGAGTCATTGGAATGACGGGCAGGTCATAGTTGCGCTGCGCCGCTCGGGCAAGAACTAGGTTGTTCTTGGCTGTGAACATGGCACCGTCATAGGTCAACGCCTCGGCAAAAAGTTTCTCGGCGCCTGCGTAATCACCGCGAGTCAGTTTGCTAAAGCCCCAGTTATTCAACGTACCCGACGGACGGGTCGTCAAACCAACGGCAATCTCGTAAAAGCTGTCGGCCTTCTTCCAATCCTTGTTGGCGTCAGCAACCATCGCCTCGAGACGATAGCGTTTGAACGTCTCATGGGTTGGAGGAATTCGGTTAAGCTGCTCTTCCGCTTTGCCCCATTCATTGGCACGGATCAAGGCATCTGCATATTCAACGCGGTCTTCCTCTGTCGCGCCGGGAAGAGCCAGAACCTGTTGCCACGCCTGAACCGCCAATCGCGGTTTCTGAGCGCGAATAAGAGATTTTGCCAAACCGCGCTTTAGATCAATGCGCTCAGGGTTTGACGCCGAAGCGCGTTCGAAATATGCGACAGCCTCAAGTGGGTCCGCTGAAGACAGCATCACGTCATTGAGGTTGGTCTCGTCGATGACATTGACGTCGGCCAAGGAACGCTCAACTTCCGCCTTGTCGATCTCTCTCTCACAAGCCGTTAAAACCATAAGACTGCCCAAAAGGCAGATAAAACTTAGTCGGGCGTACTGCATCGCACGTTCCTTTTGCTGCTCGTCTCGCTCTTGCCGCCCCTATTCCGGGGTCTTGGGTGTTTCGAGCAACTGATAAACTCCAGGCCCACGTCGCACCAAGCGAAAATCTTCTTGCGGCGGAGAATAGTCGGGATCACCACGTTTTGCGAGAGCCAAGCGTAGGTTTTCGCGAATTTCCGCGCTTCTTCCGCTGTCTAGTGCAAAAGCGAGACGGAAAACGCGGCTGGCTTCACCATATTCGCCCTTTTCCATCAAAACGACACCCAGATTGTTCCAGGCAGGGGCAAAGGTTTCGTCCAGTTCTGTGGCGCGTCTTAAGATTTGTTCGGCTTGGTTGAGACGACCCAGTTGCAGGTTGGCGGAGCCGATTGCTGATAACACATCTACGTTCACGCCTTGTTCGCTGATCGCACGGGTATAAGCATCAAGCGCAAGCTCGTATTGACCGGCTGCCATCAAACGGTGACCGACTGTCAGGCCGTCGACCGACTGTTCCGTGGTGTCGATGCCGCGCGGCGTATCTCCAGACGGCCCAAAGCCGCCAGCGGTTTCATCGCAGGCGGCCAGAGCGAACATCGCGGCGATTGCCGGTGTCAGGATATTTTTGAGCATTTGCCCCTTTAGAAGTTCGCCTGTGAAAGCGTTTTCGCAATGTTGTAAACCGATGGTCCGATCAGAATGATCAGCAACGGCGGTACGGTCAACATCATTGTGGCAAGCGTCATCTTCGTGGGCAACTTGTTTGCCTTTTCTTCGGCGCGCATGATGCGTTTGTCGCGCATTTCCGCCGAAAAGACCCGAAGTGCTTCAGAGATCGATGTACCAAAGCTGGCGGACTGGATCAGAACTGTCACAAACGACGACACGTCGGGAACACCTGCGCGTTCTGACATGTCGCGCAGAACACTGGTTTTATCTTTACCTGCCTTCATTTCTTGCGAGACTGTCTCAAACTCTTCGGCCAAGGCCGGATAACCTGCCTTTATTTCCCCCGCGACGCGAATGATTGATTGGTCAAGTGACTGGCCAGCTTCAACGCACACCAACATCATATCAAGGCTGTCAGGAAAGCCATTGGTGATCTCTTCTTGACGGGTCTGCTGTCTTTTGGTCACCCAGTATTTCGGCAGCATGTATCCAACGCCACCGGGAATGATGATTGCCATAATCAGCGTCTGCGTTGACGGCTCACCCGTTGCATTTGCGTAAATCGCATAAGCAACACCGAAGATCAGAAAAATGACACCAAGTGCAAACTGCAGGAAATGGTACGTGCGCACCGCGTCTTTTGACCGATAGCCTGCCTGCAGCAGTTTGAGCTTTGTTTCGGAATATTGTTTTTCGTCCTGCGGCTCAAGAAAGCTGGAATACTTGTCAAGCTTATTTGCGTTTTTGCCACGGCCGCGACGCAGGCGCTTGGTGCCATCTTCGGTCGTTGCACCTTCTTGGGCGGCCTTGCGCAGTTTATCTAGTGGATCGTGCTGCTTTTTCAGCAAGATCGGCAAGGTCAGCAGGATTAGGAACATGCCTAAAACGCCAACAATCAGCAAAGGTCCCAATGCGCCGAATTGGTCGGTCAGCATCGTGTTTGCCTGTTCGTAAAGTGCCTTAATCTTTTCCATCGGGTTACACCTTGATGTTCACAAGTGCGCGCATGACGAAGATGTTCACGACCAGGAAGGCCGCAACAACAAGACAGGCGGGGATAAATGCAGAGGTCTGTTTTACGTCATCATAGTAGTTCGGTTGGATCACGTTGATCATGACCAACGCCAGGATTGGGAAGATTGAAAGGAACATGCCAGACCATTTCGCTTCCGCCGTGATCGCTTTTACCCGGCGGAAAAGACGGAAACGCGACCGCACCACTTTCGCCAGACCGTCAAGAATCTCAGCAAGGTTACCACCAGACGTTTGCTGGATCGTAACGGCCACCGCCAAGAAGCGCATATCTTGCATATCGATGCGTTCGGCCATGCTTTTAAGGGCTTCGCCGACATCGCGTCCATAGGCGGCCTCGTCAGAGATCACGCCCATTTCTGTTCCCAGCGGATCGGGCACCTCTTTTGCGACGATCTGCAGAGCGGACGAAAACGGGTGACCCACGCGCAGTGAGCGCACCATCAGTTCAACCGCCTCCGGCAATTGTTCTTCGATCATCGACATGCGCTTGTTGGCGGTGTTGGTGACCCAGATAAAGACAGCTCCGACGCCCATCACGACCGAGATCACCAGGCGGATCACCAAAGCGGCGGTCGTGCCAAAGGTCAGCAAGAAGAAGGCCACAACCGTGAGCACGGCCATAACCATGACCAGTTGCGGCGGTGTGAAGGCGATGTTTGCCTTTTGCGCCCGGTCCGCCAAGATTGAATAAAGCGGAATGGACTGCGATTTCATGTGCTGGGACATTTCCTTGCGGAGTTGTTCCAGCACCTGTTCGCGGCCAGCACCTTTCTCAAGCATCTCAAGGCGGCGGTTGACCCGATTGTTCAGGCTTATCGATTTTCCAAAGACAGTCAGATAGATACCTTGCACCAATGCAAGGACTGCGATGAAAATCAGACCGTAAATGAGTGGTTCTGCACTGATGACCATGGGGTCTTACTCCGCCGCGAAGGGTTCAAAGATTGCGGACGGCAGGTCGTAACCCCACATCCGGAACCGTTCTGAGAAGTGGCTACGCACACCGGTAGCGGTGAAGTGGCCGATGATTTTGTTATCGGGTGTCAGGCCAACGCGCTGATAGCGGAAAATTTCCTGCATCGAGATCACTTCGCCTTCCATGCCCGTCACTTCCGTGATCGAAACCATGCGGCGCGAACCGTCTTGCAGACGCGAGGCCTGCACGATCAGGTTCACAGCCGATGAAATCTGGCTGCGGACCGCTTTGATCGGCATCTCGATACCGGCCATCGCGATCATGTTTTCCAGACGCGAAACACCGTCACGGGCGCTGTTGGCGTGGATTGTCGTCATTGACCCGTCGTGGCCGGTGTTCATGGCCTGAAGCATGTCGATGACTTCCTCGCCACGCGTCTCACCCACGATGATGCGGTCAGGACGCATACGCAGGGCGTTTCGGAGACAGTCTCGCTGTGAAACAGCGCCTTTGCCTTCCACGTTGGCAGGTCGGCTTTCCATCCGTCCTACGTGTGTCTGTTGCAGTTGAAGTTCCGCCGTATCCTCAATCGTCAGGATACGTTCATCGTCATCGATAAACGATGACAGCGCGTTAAGAGTGGTCGTTTTACCCGAACCGGTACCGCCCGAGACAATCACGTTCAGGCGCGTGGCCACTGCCGCTTGCAGATAAGCCGCCATCTCTTCGGTAAAGGCGCCAAAGTTGACCAGATCATCAACCGCCAGTTTTTCCTTTTTAAACTTACGAATTGAGACAAGCGATCCGTCCACCGCAATCGGGGGAACCATGGCGTTAAAACGCGATCCATCGGCAAGACGGGCGTCAACGTAAGGGTTTGATTCATCAACGCGACGACCGACAGCAGACACAATCTTGTCGATGATCCGCAACAAGTGCTTTTCGTCTTTAAAGTTGGTGTCGGTCAGCTCAAGTTTACCGGCGCGTTCCACAAACACCTGTTGCGGTCCGTTCACCAGAATATCGTTGATCGTGTCGTCTTTCAGAAGTGGTTCAAGCGGACCAAGGCCAGTGACTTCGTCATAGAGGTCCTGATTGAGGGTCTGACGCTCTTCGCGGTTCAGCACCACGCCCATTTCATCAAGCGCTTCGCCCGAGATGGCCACGATTTCTGCGCGCAGGTCACTTTCAGATGCAGTATCCAAAGCGCCGAGGTTCAGGTTGTCGAGCAATCGCTTGTGAAGCTCCAGCTTGATCTCGCCCAAGCGCTCTTTGCGTTTGCGTTCCTTATCAACCAGTCCGGTCTGAGCGGGTACCCGGCTGACGCTACGGCGTTTCACTTCTGCCTTGGGTGCAGGTTGCGAAATCGGTCGCGTTACTGCGTTTTCAGCCTGTCCACCTGGGATGGATTTCAATTCGGGAGCGCCGTCGCCGCCGCCTTTTTTACTATACTTGGAAAACAAGGTGTTGCTCCTTCGTCATCAGGCGCCTTCGGCGGCCGCAACGTTGGTTTCGTGGATGGACATGGCCAGTTTCTGAATTTCTTTACGCAACGGGTTTTTCGCCGCCACTTCGCTCAATGGCACGCCGTGGTCATTGGATTGCGTCACCTGTTTGCCACCGTCAGGCATCAAAACCTCGATCTTGATGTCCAGGCTCTCAGCCATGCGCTTGACCCGGCTTTTGCCGTTCAAATCGGTGAAACCCGGTGCGCGGTTCAGAACGTACCGAAGTTTTTCGTAAGGAAGGTCTTCACCTTTGAGTGCACGAATGATGCGCAGCGTATTTTGCGCAGACCGCATATCAAGTTCGGTCATCGCGAAATATACATGAGCAGCGCTTAGAATGGTTTCTGTCCACTCAACGACGGTGCTGGGCATGTCAATAACGACATAGTCAAAGTTAGAGCGTGCTACTTCAAGAATACGCTCAACGTCTTTTTGTCCCAGGATATCAAGAGGGATCAATTCACTCGGCGAGGTCAAAACCTGAAGGCTTTCCTCGTAAGTCAGAAGCGCTTGCATGAAGCTATCGCTGTCCATGCTTTCGGTGTCCTGCAACAACTCAAAGACTGCTTCGCGCCGCGGCAGGTCCAGATAGGTCGAAACGGACCCGAATTGCAGGTCAAGGTCGAGGATACAGACCCGCAAGGCGTCGTCACCCGCATCGACCTTCGCCAGCTCCCATGCAAGATTGACAGCAAAGGTTGTGGACCCAGTGCCGCCGGCAAGCCCCTGAACCGGAATAAGAACGCCGTCGCGGTCACCAGTTGCTTTGATGTTTGTCTTTAGGTGCGCCGCTGCCAGCTCGGCCTGATTGGCCTTGTTGCGCATGCGCTCGATTGCATCGTGCAAGGCGCCATCAGGAAGCGGGTAGGGGACAAATTCTTCAGCGCCGAGCTTCAGAAGCTTGTGCAGCACAATTGGGCTGACTTCCTCGGCAATGACCAGCACTTTTATTTTCTGAGCCGTCGCTCGCTTGACCAGGTCCGCAACCAAATCGGCATCGGTTTCGTCGTCCTGGTCAATCGCCAATGCGATAAATTCCAGCGAATCAGCTTCTGGCTGATCGAAGAAAACAGAGGCGTCTTCGATCGATAGATCGCCCCAATTCTCACCACATTCCGCTTCCATGTCCTCAATGAGGAGGTCGAAATTCTGGACATCCCTGCTTATCGTACATGCTACGATCTGTGCAGGTTCCTCCTGAAGCGCCGCGTTGCTCGTCATACCCTCACGTCCTTCCGTTCTTGGGCCCCCCCGGATGAACGGGGTTTCGTCCTGTCAAAAGTGAGACGTCGAATCTCGACGCAATTCACCCTTCAAGGCTGAAACTGACCGGCAATATTGGCGACATTGAGGCTAAAAGATCGTAATTATTCGATATTGAGCGACGATAAAATGAAGAAGGGCGGCCACTGGCCGCCCTTCGAAACAGTGTATTTGCTTTGGCTTAGCCGCCACCAGACTCGATTGTCGTAATGCCACCGCCGCTGGTCTGTTGACCGGCTGCAGCACTGGAGACATAGCCGGCCCAGATAACCTGGGCATACTTGCCGTTCAGGTTGCCGGAGCAACGGATAGAACCCGTACGATATGGCGCCTTTCCAGCTGCCTCGCGCGCGGGGTCAAGGACCACGACTGGGTCTGGAACGATGTAACCTTTTGCACGTCCGGCACATTTCTGGGCCATCATGTTGTACATCGTTGGGTTGCCAAAGCCGCCTTCATCAAGCCAGGCTCCTGCTGGCTGATCCCAAGACCCGCCTTCGCCACATGCGGCTACTGCAACTAAGCTTGCGCCGACTAGGAGTGTTTTGAACTTGCTCGTCATTTTTCTTACTCCATCACGTAGCCGTAGGAACCGCTGTAGTCCTGCCGGGCCACTTCTGCTGCAGCGCCGGTTGTAGGAGCACCAGCTGGGCGCGCGGTTTGCCCAAAGAGGAACAATTCGCGCTCTGTGGGTGGGCGGATGCGATCGGTTGGCAGCGCCAAAGCTTCACCGCTTGTCGGTGCAACGAGGTGCGGCGTGATGATCACAACCAACTCAGACTGGTTCCGCTGGTAACGTGCACTGCGGAACAGCGTGCCGAGGATTGGAATGTCACCGAGCCAGGGAACTTGGGTCGATGCATCGCCAAACTCGTCCTGAAGCAGACCCGAGATCGCAAAGCTTTGACCATCCATCATTTCGACTGTCGTCGATGTTTCGCGACGGCTGAACGCGTTGATTGAGAAGCCACCGTTGCTTACAGACGCTGTCTCATCGATCGAAGACACAGCCGCTGTGAGCTCTAGGTTGATCCGCGTATTATCCACGACGCGCGGGATGAATGACAACTGAACACCGAATGGCTTGTAGTCCACAGCGATGCCACCGTCTTCGTCAACGATTGGGATCGGATACTCGCCACCAGCAAGGAAGCTTGCTTCCTGACCAGACAGAGCGACCAGATTTGGTTCAGCAAGCGTGCGCACCATGTCCTTGGATTCAAGCGCTTCAAGAAGTGCGTTGAACGCCAAGCCACCAATCGTCCCGGTAGCTGCCAATGCACCACCACCGAAGTTTTCGGTAAAGTTGACAACGGTGTTTCCGAATGCCCCGGATTCGATGTTACCATTACCGGAAGTGATAGAGATGTCGCTATCCACAGCGGTAATACCGGCGCTCAGGCTTTTAAGCACAGTCCGCGATACTTCTGCGAAACGTACTTTTAGCATTACCTGATGTGTGCCGCCGACGACCATGAGGTTCGAGACCCGGTCGGGTGCGTAACGACGCGCCAGATCAAGGGCTCGGTCCAGTTTTTCGATTGAGGAAACAACGCCTGACAGCACGATGCCATCATTTGCTGTGCGAACCTCAATGCCTTCACCTGGAAGAATCTGGCGTAGGCGCTCTTTGAACTCTGCCACATCAGGGGTTACCTGCACCTCTACATTGGTGATCAGGCGGCCATCTGGGCCGAGAAGTGTGAGTGTTGTCCGGCCTGGTGCCTTGCCGAGAACATAGATTGTACGATCCGACAATGTGGAGATGTCCGCAATGCCTGGGTTCGCAATACTCAGTTCTGCAAAAGGATTTTCGGCTTCCACGACAACCGCTCGGTTCATTGGAACCTGAAGCGCAGTCGACACCTCTCCTTGCATAACTGTTAGTGTCTGTGCCCCGCTTTGGGATACAGACCCTGCTGTGACGACGAGGCCCAATAGCGCCGCCTTCAATAGTTTATCAAATGTCATGACCTGCCTTTCCGATCACGCCTCAGTTACCGGGTCTAGAGCCCTTATAACGCGGACGATGCGTTAGTGTTGATGTTTTTTCAACAATCAATGGGTTAAATGGGGGACTTTATGTGGATCGTGCGCAACACACAGGCCAAGGGTTGCGTCAAAAAAGAAACGCGCCACCGAATGTGGTGGCGCGCTGTTCAGTTGTCGATTCGCTGGGATCAGTTGGTACAAGGAATTTGAACTGAAATCCGTTCTTCGCCCGACCGACGGGTTACAAAGCACTTCTTTTCCTTCGGCGCCTCAACAACCTTTTTCTCCACGATACCCAAAAGTTCGCGTTGGTTCACTTGAACGCCTTCGGAGACAACCTGTTCGTCGGCGCCCACAAGAGACAACGACAATCGTCCGGTTGCTTGTGCCTGGGCGAGCAGGGCAACCTGTCTTGGGTTGACTTCAACTGTTACTGTTTTCGCGACAACAACATTATTGCGGTCTTCGTCAGCGGATTGGTTGATTGCGATGATCCGCACATTCGCATCAATCAATTGCGTAATTTCTTGACCTCGGTTTATCGAACCGGTCCAATAAATGTCTACGCTATCACCGGGACGAAGAAATCCGCCCACGCCCGTTGATGCATCGGTTCTGATTGTAAAGGCGCGCATGCCAGACGACAGTCGGGATGAAACACCGGCATCTTCTCCGGGCGCCGTTACTTTGGTGGTAAGCACGGCTTCATCGGGTTCCATGGTACGTAAGATTGAACGAAGTTCGCCGTTTTCAGGGAACACTTCTTTGGGATCAGTGAAGGCACCGGCGGGCACGGCCGCAGTAGGCCAGCGCACAAGCTTCACATCTTGCTTCGTCAGGCGTTGTCCGTAACGCATCTGCTTTGTGACGACGATAACTTCTTTGGTTGGCACGATGGCGCGCTTTGCAAGCTCTGCCTCTGCCAGTTGGGCCTGTTGTTGGCCAATATAATCTTTTGCCAAATAAACTGCTGCTCCGGCCAGCCCAACACCGATCAGCAGCACAAGTCCAAACACCAAACGCATAACGTTTCCTCTCTCGTTATGGGTAAAATGGTGCTCTCTTGGCACCGCACACCCGAGTCATTCGCCAACTATGAAATTTGATTGTGGCGAAAGCGTGGACGAAATCAGAATTCGCAGTGGAATGTTCAGTCAAAAGAATGGAACGTTAAGTTCCGCTGGTGTGGCATCATTCAAGCTTGCGCCAACGCCACTTGAAACATTGGTTGTTCCGGCTGCGATTATTGTTACGACCACAAGGCCGAGACCGATGATCGCCGCAGTAAGGACAACCCAGTCAACGGTGATTGCACCGTCTTCCGCGTTAAGAAATTGCATTACCTTAGTCATACTTATCATCCCCTTCGAACCCCGGTTTTCAGCAGGCACGCGTCTACCGGAAATCACTATACTTGGAGAGGTCAAAGGCCGCCGTCCGAGCGGCCTTTGACCATTTATTGTATTTAGAATGCAGCGTCGAGACCGTCGAGCGTACGCACGCTTCCGTCTGCCAGGCTGCCAGAGATTTTGCCGGCCAGAGTGGTTGTGCCACCGCCAACAGAAGTCAAAACTGCGATGCCAAGGCCAACGATAGCTGCGGTCAGAACGACCCAGTCTACGGTTACTGCGCCAGATTCGTCGTTAAGAAAAGTCTTGATCATTTTTGTTCTCTCCTTAGAGAATGATAGGGTTTTCAAAACCGCCACCTGTCAAACCGGTCATCATGTCTGACAGGTGGCGTCGTCTTTTAGAATGCGCTGTCGAGACCGTCGAGCGTACGCACGCTACCGTCTGCAAGGCTGCCAGAAATCTTACCGGCCAGAGTGGTTGTACCACCGCCAACAGATGTAAGTACTGCGATGCCAAGGCCAACGATAGCTGCGGTCAGAACGACCCAGTCTACGGTTACTGCGCCAGATTCGTCGTTAAGAAAAGTCTTGATCATTGTGTGTCCCTCCATAGAGCACGCTTTGGTTTTCAAAACCGCGATACTTTCCAACCAACCTCTCACATTCGGTCTTCAGCACTTCGGTATGCAGCTATAAGGCCCTCTAAATTGGGCGAGAGTTTGACGTGCATCGTACAATTTATGCTCCAAAATGCAGATTCTCAGAAATCTACTTAAACTATTGATATTAAAGTGAAAAAGGTATAATTGATATTAGCAAATTATTGCCAATGAAGGCGATTACGCATCACTTTAGCTTCATCGTGAACAATGCGCCGCAATCATGCTGGCGAACTTCGCCGGAATCTGCGAAATTTTCGCCCAAAGCTTTAAGAAAGTGTTGTGCAATGGGCTGGATGGTAAGAATCGCGATTGTTCTGGCGCTATGCACAGGCATATACACGCCTGCGTTGTACGCACAGAGCAGCGAAAATGTGGGCGGAGACTTTACGTTCCGTCGTGTTGCCCCGCCAAGCACCAACTCAGCGCAGCGCATCACAGTTCAGATTGACCCGAACGCCGCAATTTACAGGATCACACCCGGAGAAGCGCCTCGCCTTCCCGGTGATCCACGCCCAAAAGAAGCGTTTGATCTGCCAGAAGGCGTTGTTCCGGCCACACCAAGCGACTTTGATTGGTACTGGGAGGTGGTGTCCCCGTCATTGGGCGTGGATATCGCATCGCGTTTCCGGGCCGCTCTTGCATTGGTAGAGAAGGAAGCATCAAAAATCGGTGCGCCTCGCCTGCAGACTTTGCAAAGGATCGTCAACGCTCATGGCGTTGATATTCTGACCTCAACAATTGGCACCGACGTCTCACCGGCCTTCGTACTGGCCGTCATTGCCGTGGAAAGCGCAGGCCAAACCGAGGCTGTGAGCCATGCAGGTGCCACCGGCCTCATGCAGCTTATGCCGGCCACAGCGGCACGTTTTGGAGTAAGCAACAGTAAACTGGCCAAAGAGAACATCAGGGGTGGTGTTGCCTACCTTGACTGGCTTTTGAAAGAGTTCAACCGCGACCCCGTGATGGCCCTTGCTGGTTACAACGCAGGCGAAGGGGCGGTTGCGAAACACGCGGGCGTTCCTCCATTCAACGAAACACGCGGCTATGTGCCCAAGGTTTTGGCTGCCTGGACTGTCGCGAGACGGCTGTGCGTGACGCCGCCTGAACTGATCAGCGACGGGTGCGTGTTTGTCGGAAGCGCCTTGCAAACCGCCAGCGACGGCTAGATTTCCAATTTTTTGAAGATGCGCTCGGGGATCAGTTTGATCACTGTCATGACAGGCCACCATATAATGGGTGTATATAGTGTGTCTTTCCGCTTATCGACCGCCTTGAAGATATCTGCCACGACCTTCTCGGGCGGCGCGAGGAAGGGCAGCTTTTCCAGTCCCCATGTCATCGCCGTATCAACAGTACCGGGTTTGACCGTCACGACGTGAACGCCCGCGCGACCAAGTTTGTTGCGCAGCCCGGACAGATATGTGTGAAACCCTGCTTTTGCGGCACCATATACATAGTTGCCCAAACGCCCCCGATCTCCGGCAACCGATCCCACGCCCACAATAGTGCCTTTGCCGCGCGCCTCCATCTCGGGTGCTAATGCGGTCAAAAAGGTTGCAGGGCCGGTGAAGCTGTCGGCCACTACGCCATTTATCAGCGCAGGGTCTTCGTCGATCTCGTCCTGTGGTGGCATTGATCCGACAAAGACCGCAGCGCTAATTGTGCCATCAAGCGCCTTTGAGCGCTCCAGAATAGGAGTGAAGGTGTCAGCATCGCGTGCATCAAAGGGGATTGCTTCGGCTACGGGCGCGCCACGCAAACCGCAATCGGTGGCGGTGGCTTCCAGATCGGCCATATCACGGCCTGCCAGAATGACGCCTTCGCCACGCTCGGCGGCCGCACGTGCAAAACCACGCGCAATTGTCGATGTGCCACCCAAGATAATCCAGGTAGTGCTCATGATGCGCCCCTCAGTTTCAGTCGGCGGACAAGGTCGGTTAAGTAGGCTTGGTCTGGATCGGCCTTTTTGACGGCTTTCAACCATGCGTTGTGCTCTGGATACATCTGACGCACCGCTTGCGGCCCGGACAGTGCATCTTTGGCCAGATAGATGCGCCCACCTGCCTCAGCTGTCTTTTCCTCCAGCCGATCAACGACTTTCTCAACGCCGCTTGTGTTCGGGAAATCAACAGCAAGCGTATACCCTTCCATCGGAAAAGACATATACCCGCCGCGCCCGGGGCCGAGACGCTTCAAAACGGCCAGAGGCGAGGCAAGGCCAGAAATGGCGATTTGTTCAAGCATGGTGCGCAACGCGTCAGCAGCGTCAATCGGCACAACACATTGGAACTGATGGAAGCCGCGTTTGCCATAAAGGCGGTTCCAGTCATGAATTTTATCGAGCGGGAAGAAGAAGTCGTCGATTGGCTTGACAACGGTGCGCCCCGCTGTGGGCACGCGTCGCCAATAGGCCGCGTTGAACGCTTTCACAACAGGTGGCGAAAGAGCGAAGGCGGGCGCATCAATGGGGACTTTCTTGCCTCGTTTGGCCGCTTTGACCAAACCACCACCGGTTTCCGCCTCTTCAAGAATACCCCGCCCTAAAGAGGTGCCGCGCGCCGTCGCGTCAATCCAGCCGACAGTATAAGTGGCATCGGAGGCATCGAGCAGGGCAATATGCTCGTCCCAGTCCTTGACCCGGCGCTCAGTCACGACCATGACGTCGCCCTTGGCTTTCAGCATCGGGAATTTGGCGGACAGGATCGGGCCGGTCTGGCCCAGACCGCCAATGGTCGCTTTGAACAGGTTTTCATCGCTTTTCGCGGTCACAACCTTGGGCCCTTTGGGCGTCATCAAGGTTATCTCTGTGATGTGGCAACCGAATGAGCCCGCGTCGTGGTGGTTCTTGCCGTGCACGTCCATCGCAATACCGCCGCCCACCGTGGCAAAGCCGGTGCCGGGCATAACAGGTGGCAACCAGCCTTTTGGCGCAAAGCTTTTCAGAAGGCTGCCAATCTGACAGCCCGCCTCTACATGAACTTCACCCGTTTCGGAATCAAACGCGATGACGCGGTCCAGACGGGTCATGTCTATGGCTTTGCCACCATCGTTCAGGCAGGCATCGCCATAGCTGCGGCGCATCCCGATCGCGGGCGCGTTTGTGTCGGCCAAGGCAGCTGCCAGCGTCGACTGACGCTCTGGCCGGGCCAACGCGCCAGAGGCGCTTAGAACGCGCCCCCAACCTTTGTATTCAGACTTCTTCCACATGGTGTGCCCTTTTCGAGCTTCGTTCGGCTGCAGGAAAGACCAAAAGGCCGATTCCGATGGCAAACCATAAAGTTGTGACACGAATGACAAGAGTTGCGGGCGCTGCGATGGCAATTGGCACACCATTAAGGACCAAAAGCGCCAGCATTGCGGCCTCGGCACCGCCAAGGCCACCGGGTGCGCCTGTCAAACCGCCGGCGAGCGTTGCGAAAATAAAGATGCCCATGGCCATCCAGAATGCGATGTCTGCGCCCAACCAGTCGAGCAGCAGGTAAAACGCATAGCCCTCGGCCATCCAACCAAGCACGCCCAGAAATCCCGCAAGTACAAGCGTCGTTGGCCCGGTAAAGGCGCGCAGCGATAAGGCTGCACGGCGCACGCGTGCGAAAATCCGGGGAAATCGGCGACCTGTTGTAAGGTGTCCAATGCCAGCCACAGCACTTAGCAGTTGCGGACGCGTGGCCACGAACGCCGCCGCAAGCGCAAGAATGGCAACCGGCGCGCCGCCTTTCACGCCCGTGGCGGACAAGGCAACGGCAAGAGCAAGCAAAATCGCCATTGCAGCCAGATCGGCGGCTCGGTCAACAAGCACCAGTGGCGCCGTTCGCTCAAAAGACCAGCCGGTTTCGCGCCGGATCCATCGCATCCTGACCAATTCACCCACCCGTCCAGGGGTCACCGACATCGCAAATCCCGCCAAAAAATGTCGCATGTTTTGAACCAGAGACGTATTTAATCCCAGTTTGAGGGCAAATAGGTGCCATCTGAGCCCGCGAAAGACGTAATTCACCAAGCTTAGCGCCAAAAGGACGGCCAGCTCGGTCATGCTGAGCGACGTTATCGCATCAACGGTTTCTTCCCAGCCGGTAGCTAGGGCGAGACCGACCAAACCAATTACAACAAGAAGAAAAAGGCCGCCCAGTAGGGCCAAATCGCGCCAACGCCGCGGAGATGAAGCCGCGGCGCTGTTTACACGAGGGGAATTTGGCTCTGAATTCATTGCCATTAGCTACTCTATGACGACAAAATTAGGCAGAAATATGAAGCTGTTTCCGATTTATGAACAATCGGGGGGTCTTTCTGGGGCTTTCTTGGGGCAGCCCTAAACAATTGTCGCTTCTGTCGCGGCACGGATGTCGTCTTTTGTGACGTCTGGTGCTGTTTCAAGGATGTGAAGACCTTTGTGTCCCACTTCCAGAACCCCAAGGTTCGTGATGATCAGGTCAACAACGCCCTTGCCTGTCAGCGGCAATGTGCATTCTTTCAAAACCTTGCTGTCGCCATGCTTGTTGGTGTGGTCCATCACAACGATGACGCGGCCAACGCCCGCAACCAAGTCCATCGCACCGCCCATGCCTTTGACAAGCTTGCCGGGGATCATCCAGTTGGCCAGGTCACCCTTTTCATCCACCTCCATCGCCCCAAGAATTGCCGCCGCAATCTTACCGCCGCGGATCATGCCAAAGGATTGCGCGCTGTCGAAGTAAGCAGTGCGCCGCAATTCGGTGATGGTCTGCTTGCCCGCGTTGATCAGGTCGGGGTCTTCCTCACCCTCGATAGGGAAGGGACCCATCCCCAGCATGCCGTTTTCAGACTGAAGCGTTATATCCTTGTCGCCGACATAGTTGGCCACCAGCGTCGGAATGCCGATGCCAAGGTTCACATACATGCCGTCTTCAAGCTCCTGCGCGGCCCGTTCGGCCATCTGGTTACGATCCCAAGGCATGGCGTCAGTCCCTTTCCAATAATTCTGTCAGCTTGTCTTGCGAAGACGCAAGGATTTCGGCGTGTTCGAGGTTGGCCATCATCGCCGCGACCGTGGCGATCACCTGCACCTGATCGTGACCTGCTTCTGGCCCGAACATATCGACAACCAGACGACGAGAGAGGTGCAGATAGGCTTCGGAACGTTTGACGATGTGCTCAACTGCGGCGCTGTCTACGAGGTGATCACTCATTTCAGGCACTTTCCCGCTGGCGCACGGTGCGCTGTTCGATGCGTTTTTCGTGCT
>JABDJX010000067.1 GCA_013003245.1 Silicimonas sp.
CGAGCCGTTTATTGCCGGGGTCTGGGGTATTTTCGGGCACGGCAATGTCGCAGGCATTGGCGAAGCGCTTTACGCCAGCCGCGACGCGCTGCCCACGTATCGAGGCCACAACGAGCAGACCATGGCACACACTGCGATTGCCTATGCCAAGCAGTTGAACCGCCGCCGTGCGATGGCGGTGACGTCCTCGATTGGTCCGGGGGCGACCAACATGGTCACCGCCGCAGCTCTGGCGCATGCAAACCGCATTCCGGTGCTGTTCGTCCCCGGCGATGTCTTTGCAACGCGCGGTCCCGACCCGGTGTTGCAGCAGATTGAGGATTTTCAGGACGGTACGGTGTCGGCAAACGATTGTTTTCGCCCCGTCAGCCGGTATTTCGACCGTATCACCCGGCCCGAGCAGCTAATGACGGCCCTGCCCCGCGCAATGGCGGTGATGACCGACCCTGCCGAGTGCGGGCCTGCAACGATTTCGATGTGTCAGGACGTGCAGAGCTTTGCCTATGATTTCCCCGAAGAGTTCTTTGCCCCGCGCGTCTGGAAACAGCGCCGGATTCGCGCGGACGTGGACGAGCTGGCAGTGGCTGTCGAGGCTCTGAAAGGCGCGCATAAACCGGTGATCGTCGCCGGTGGCGGCGTGCATTATTCAGACGCCTGCGATGCGCTGCAATCCTTTGTCGAGACGCACAACATTCCCATAGTCGAGACGCAGGCAGGCAAATCCGCGCTGCCTTGGGATCACCCCCTCAATCTTGGCCCGATCGGTGTCACCGGCGGAGAAGCCGCGAATGACCGCTGTGCCCAGGCAGATGTGATCCTCGCTGTCGGCTCGCGGCTGCAGGACTTCACCACCGGCTCGTGGTCGTTGTTTCAGAACGACAACCGCAAGCTCTTCTGCCTCAACGTGCAGGCCTATGACGCTATGAAGCACGGCAGCCAGCCGCTGCAGGCAGACGCGCGCGCAGGGCTTGAGGCGTTGACGGCCGAGTTGGGCGATCACGCCTGCCCCGCGCTTTCGGGCAGTGAAAAGTCCGACTGGTTTGCCAAGGTTGATCCGCTGACCGCGCCTCCGACCGACACCAACGCCTTGCCGACAGACATGCAGGTCGTCGGTGCCGTGCAGCGGGCTTGCAACGAGAAAACCATTGTCATGGGGGCTGCTGGCACCATGCCAGGAGAGTTGCACAAGCTTTTCAAAGCCACCCTGCCCGGCTCCTATCACATGGAATACGGGTTTTCCTGCATGGGGTACGAGATTGCAGGGGCGATTGGCATCAAGATGGCCGACCCAGACCGCGACGTGATCTGCATGGTCGGTGACGGCTCTTACATGATGGCCAATTCCGAACTGGCGACGGCGGTGATGATGGGGATCAAGATCACGCTGGTGATTACCGATAATCGTGGCTTTGGCTGCATCAACCGGCTGCAGATGGGCACCGGCGGGGCGGAGTTCAACAATCTGCTCGACACCGCCTATCACGTGAATGCGTCGAACATCGACTTTGCCGCACACGCAGGCTCGATGGGGGCGGCCGCAGTGCATGTGGGCTCGATTTCTGAACTCGAAGAGGCACTGAGCCGCGCCAAAGACGCGACCGGGCCTTTCGTGGCCGTCATCGACACCGATCCTTATCCGTCGACCGAACCGGGCGGCAGCTGGTGGGAGGTGGCTGTGCCCGAGGTCTCGGAGCGTGCCTCGGTCAATGAAGCGCGCGCGCAGTATGAGAGCGGCCTGAAAGCACGCAACGAGACGTGACAAAGAAGAACCCTTTCGAGGTCCGGCACCCGATCTTTCTGCCGCTTTGGCGTCGGGTTCTTGTGGCGATCATCGTTGTGGGGTGGACCGTGGTTGAGCTGACGGTGGGCAGCGTGTTCTGGGCGATTGTTGTGGGTGCGGCTGCGGTGATTATTGTGCGGGCGTTCTTTATCAACTTTGATCCAGATGAATTTCAACACCCGCCAGAGTAGGATTTCGCCGCATCTGCGATGCGTCGATCCGCGGGGGCTCTGCCCCCGCACCCCCGCCATATTTTTGGACCAATGAAAGGTTTAGATAGAGCCCGCTTCGACCATGTAGTTGTTGGCCGAGCACATCGCTGCGTCGTCAGAGGCGAGGAATACCACCATGCGGGCGACGTAAACCGGCTCGATCAGGTCTGGCAGACACTGGCGCGCACGCTGTTTCTCGATGGACTCTGGCGTGACCCAAAGCTCTTTTTGCCGCTCGGTCATGATCCAGCCGGGCACGACCGTGTTGACCCGGATGCGGTGATCACCCAGATCGCGCGCCATGGTGCGGGTCAGCCCGTGTGCAGCTGATTTTGCCGTGGCATAGGCGGGAAAACCGCCGCCTGCTTCCCACCAGGAGTTGGAGCCGATGTTCACGATTGAACCGCCGCCAGCTGCGATCATGTCGGGGGCAACGGTCTGTATGGAAAAGAACATGTGGCGCAGGTTGGTCGCCATCCGCTCGTCCCAGTATTCGGGCGTGACATCGCGCCAGTCGTGGCGGTCATCGCGGGCGGCGTTATTGACCAGCACGTCTGCGGGGCCGATTTTCGTCTTTAGGTTGCCAAGGGCGGTACGCAGGGCATCGATGTCGCGCAGATCGCAGACCTCGAAAGCGACATCAGCATCCAGCTTTTCCGCCAGCGCCGCACTTGCGGCCTTGTCCAGATCAAGAAAGCCGACCTTTGCGCCTTGCGCTGCAAAAGCAGAAACTGTCTCGGCACCGATGCCCGATGCACCCCCGCTGATGTAGACTGTCTTGTTTTTCAGGCTTGGATAGACGGCAAAATCGGGCATGGCTTTGTGGATTCCTATGAAAAGATGGCCAATTCCTAACACAAGTGTTCGGCTGGACAAGTTGCGCTTTAGCGCATTCCGATGCTTTGAAAACGCACGTCCTGAACGGTGACCTCCGCAAGGCTGCGGAACTGCGGATAGGTTTGCAGGAAAACCGTCGCGCGGTGGTTTTGCATTAAGATGCGATAGCCGTCTGATAAGGCGGACGAAATGAATTCCGGATCAGCCGTCACATTGCGCCAATGGGGCAATGCGAACAACTGTCGCGGATCACGCGCAGCACTGCGCACGAATACATCGTAGATCACGTCCCGTCCGGTCTCTTCGGAAAAATCACGCATCTCATCTGTTCGAAAAGCCTGCGCCAACAAGTTGTCGGTCAGCGATACTGTCACTGCATGCCCGATCCCAAATCCGATCCCCAAAAGGGCAATCTGACCAGCGCCGGACTTTGAAACTCCAGCCGCTAACGAAAGTGCGCACACCGCGAGGAAAACCGGGGTCGACAGGATTTGATGAGCCCCTGCGGTGCCGGTTGGGTGCGCCGAAATCCAAAGAAACGATGCGGTAAATCCGGCGATGATCGCGAAGAGGAAAAGCCGTGGAATAGCATTGCCCATCAACTCTTTGAGTATCCACGCCGCGAGGATGCAAAGCGCTGGCAGCACGGGCAAAAAGTAGCGCATGTTCAGGCTAAGCCCGCCATGCCAGGCCCGTATGACAAACGGAAACATCCACAAGGCCGCAAAGATCAGAATGCAGGTGATCGCGCGCCGCCGCTGTGCCCACGGCCACACCAGCAGAACGCACAAAGCGCCAATCCAGGGCATGCTTTGGCCGAGGGCCTTTTTGGGCAGTCCCCAAAACAACAGCGTCCCGTCAGGTTGAGTTTGAATGCCGGGTCTGGCATCAATCGTTGTTGTGGCGTCGATGATAAGCCCGGTAATCCCGCGCACCAATTGACTGGCAAGTTTGCCGGTTTGCGGCAACATGAACGCCGCACCAGCGCATAGGACGACCAGTAAAACGCCCCACCATCGCGATGGCCGCAAGAGGCCAGCGCGCACCAGAAGTGTTGCCGCGAATCCGACAAGGCAAATGGTGATCAGTCCAATGTATTTTAACGGGTCTTTACTGGCATAATCGCCGCCGCCGTAAGAGATCGGGTTCCACGTGCCGAACTTGATGGCGTTGGCATAGGCCATGGCAGCAAGGCCCGGCACAAGGCCCAAGGCACCACCTGCATAAACCAGCACTGGTTTGCGCGCATAAAGCACCCCCAAAAGCCCGATCACCGGCACGAGCAACACGCCGTCGACGCGAAAAGCCAGCCCTGCCCCAAGGAAAAGACCCGAGAGCGCCGCAATCAGAAGTGGCGTGTCCGTGCGGCAGGCGCGCAGAAAAAGCCAAAAGCTTGTGGTGACTGACAGGACTGACACCATGTGCGGCCAAAGACCAAAGGCGTATTCGGTGAAATAAGAGCCGAAGACCAAAAGCAGGATCGCGCCAAGGGCCACGGACTCGTCCTCAAAAAGCTCCAGTGCCAGCGCGCGGGTGACAAAGAGCGTGCCGAAAGCAGCAAGCGCATTCATGACGAAAAAGCCGTGCTGATCAAAAAGGCCAACGAAAAACGCCCCAACCACGGCGCTACCCACAGGGTATTGCGGAACAAGGCCGTTTGGGCCGATGCTCAGCAGGTCCATCCAGATCAGGTCTTCGCTTGGATAGGAAGCGTATCCGTTCTGAATGACCAGACTGCCAGTGTCGCGAAACGTATCTGCGCTCAGCATGTAAATGACTTCGTCAATCAGAAGAAATCCGGTTGAGACGAAAAATGCGCCCGCGATCATGGTCAGCCCCAGCAGCGTGATCACGGCAAGTGACGTCTGTCGCAAGGTCATTTGTTGGACGCGGCCCTATCAAGTTCCATCTTGAGCAGACGGCTTCGTATTTCGGCCGACAAGACCCGGTTCGCAGCGATCAGATCGGCCACAAGTCCGCCGACAAAAGTTATCGTACCGGCAGCGATCAAAGCAGCGCCGATGATCAGTGACTGGATGTTGCCGTCGCCCTGACCGATTGAATAAAGGTAAAGAAACCGCGCAAAGGCGATCAGGCCCGGCAACGCCATAATCAGGGCGAGCCACGAGAAAAATCGAAGGGGCTTGTACAAAACTGCCATCCGCAAAATGGTTTTTGAGGACCGGATAATATAGCCGCGCACCGATTTGATCAGCCGCGACTCGCGCGTCGGATCATTCACCTCGATCGGGACCGACATGATCGGGATGCCAAGACGACCCGCCTGAATGATCGTTTCAAGCGTGTAGGTATAGGTATCGAACACATAAAGCTGCATGGCCGCTTCGCGCGAAATGGCGCGAAACCCGCTGGGGGCGTCCGAGATATTTGTACCACTGGCCTTGCGCACAACCCAACTGCCCAGCTTCTGCAGGCCGCGTTTGATCGGGGAAAAGTGCTCGATTGACCCGATCGGGCGGCTTCCGACAACAATTTGTGCCTGCTTGGCAAGAATGGGAGCTGTCAGGGCCGGAATGCCATCGGCGCGATACTGGTTGTCGCCATCGGTGTTTATGATCACGTCTGCACCCGCGGCCAGACACGCCTCGATCCCCGCCATAAACGCAGCGGCCAGTCCCTGATTGTGGGGCATCTCTACCACATGATCGACGCCGTTTTCGCGGGCAACCTCGACCGTTCTGTCACTGGAGCCATCATTGATGATCAACCACTCGACCACGTCAAAGCCCGCCACTTCCCGCGGCAGATCTGCCAGTGTTTCAGGCAACGTGCCTTCCTCGTTGAAGCAAGGTATCTGGATTATCAGTTTCATCTGATCCTCGATCGTTTCCTCGGGGATTATCGATGAATTGTGTTCGCAGTTTGGCTCGCCTACGTCAACAATCCGCTGAAATGCCAGAAATTGGTGCCAAATCCGGATTATGCACCAATCACATTATGACCCGGTCCATAAGCAAACCCGGTAATGTTTTCAGCGCCTTGCTCACCCACGACCAGAATATCGTGCTCGCGGTAACCTCCGGCACCGGGTTGGCCTTGCGGGATCCACAGCATCGGCTCGATTGAAACGACCATGCCGGGCTCCAGAACCGTGTCGATATCCTCGCGCAGTTCCAGCCCCGCTTCGCGCCCGTAGTAGTGGCTGAGAACGCCGAAGGAGTGACCATAACCAAACGACCGATATTGCAACAGGTTTTCGGCCGCAAAGAAGCGGTTGATTTCAGCGGTGATGCCCGAACAGGTGGCCCCCGGCTTGATCAGGCTCAGGCCCAGTTCATGGGCGGCAACGTTGGCCTCCCACGCGGCCATGCTTGCGCTGTCCGGCTCTCCGAGGAAAAGCGTGCGCTCCAATGCGGTGTAATACCCTGATATCATGGGAAAAGTGTTGAGCGACAGGATATCGCCCTTTTGCAATGCGCGATTGGTGACAGGGTTGTGTGCGCCGTCGGTATTCAGGCCGGACTGGAACCAGACCCAGGTGTCGCGGTACTCGGCGTCGGGATAGGCGCGGGCGATTTCAATTTCCATCGCATCACGGCCCGCCATGGCGATTTCAATCTCGGTGGCCCCCTCTTTGATTGCCGCATGGATCGCTGCGCCACCGATGTCGGCGGTGCGCGCGCCACCTTTGATCAGGGCGATTTCTTCGTCTGATTTCAACATCCTGGCGGCCATCGTGTCGGGGGCCACATCAACCAATTCGGGTTGCCCCAGCATCTCAAACGCGATGTCGCGCGCCGCCAATGTCAAGTGATCGCCCTCAATTCCGATGCGCTTTGCGCCGCCTGTCAGATCGGCAACAGCGCGCCAAAAGTTGTTTCTTTTCCAGTCGGTATAGATCACGTTGTCTTCCACCGAGCGCCGCCACGGCTGGCTGGCGTCGATATTGGCAGACACGGTTGTGCAGGCGTCTTGGGTTACAACGCAGCCGTAGGGGCGACCAAACGAACAGTAGAGAAAGCCCGAGTAATAGGCGATGTTGTGCATCGACGTCAGCAGCACCACGGGGATATCGCGCTTGGCCATGATTTCGCGTAAGCCATTGAGACGAAGCGCATATTCCGCCTTGCTGAACGGCAATTTGGCCTTGCCACCATCGTGACGGGTGAAGAATTCGGGGCGGTTTTCGGGTTTCATTTTCGTCTCTCCAATCCACATGTCCCGGCGTTCAGGACGTAGAGCGCATTGGATTGGTGCGACGCCATCGCACCTCGCCTCGCTGGGTTTATAGTGCGATTTTTAAAAGTTGCGAGAGGTTTTGCGCAAGTCGGGTTAACGAAGAGTGGCCGCGCCGCACGGGGGCTTTTGCCGGTTTGTACAGGTTTCAGAAGAGACAATTTCCGGTTTGTACGCATGGCCGAACGGTGGAGTTAACAGGGCGTGAACCGTTTGATCCCACCCACGCAGAATTGATGCACCACCACTGGACAAGCTGAAAGGTGTGTCCGAAAAAAGCGGCATGGTTTCACGACGTACACTTATAGTTTCATCTTGCGCGGCACTCTTTGCCCCACAACTTTCGCGCGCTCAATCCACCGACTTTCAGGACGTTTTTTCGCGGTTTCCGCAAATGCGCACGCTGCAGGTCTTGCGAGAAGATGATCTGATCTTTGCGGGGGCGGCTGAGGCCGGTGGGCTGGAGCGATTTGCCAATATCAAGTCGGTGTCAAAGACGATCGTCGCGCTGCTTTTGGGAAGCGCATTTGATCAGGGCGAAATCACCTCGATCAACGACACCATCGGCGATGTGGCACCGCGCCTTTTACCGCCAAATGCGACGCCCGGTGCGGCGGATATCACCTTGCAGGACCTTGTGACCTTGCGCGCAGGGCTGGAGCGGACGTCGGGCGCGAATTATGGCGGATGGGTCAATTCAAGAAACTGGGTAGCAGACGCTTTGTCGCGTCCCTTTGTGGCCGAGCCCGGCGGGCGTATGCTTTATTCGACCGGATCAACGCACATTCTTGGCGCCATTCTAAGCGAGGTCACGGGCAAGAGCCTGCTGCAGTTGGCACGCGAACGACTTGGGCAACCACTGGGGATTGAAATTCCGCCCTGGACGCGGGATCCGCAAGGCTACTTCATGGGCGGCAACCAGATGGCGCTGCGGCCCAGTGCGATGCTGAAAGTCGCGACCCTGATCCGCGACAATGGCCGGTTCGGCGGGGCGCAGGTGATCTCCGGGAACTGGATGCTTGCCGCGACCCAAGAGTACACGGCGTCAAACTGGTCGGGTCTGGGGTATGGATACGGCGTGTTTCTGTCGCCGTCGGGCTTTGCCATCGCGCGAGGTTATGGCGGGCAGATTGTGGCGGCACATCCAGAGCGGCGCTTGGCGATTGCGATCACGTCTGACCCAACGCTGCCTGCGCGTTCGAACGGGTACTTCGGGGAGCTTATGGGGCTCTTGGACGGACCGATCCTGGCTGTGTCTTAGGGGGCTTGCACCGGGGCGCGCGTTACCACGCGCCCTTCAGATTGCTTCATCAAGCAGGCGTCAACCCACGCAGCCTCTCCGAGCGGCGGCGCAGGATTTCAACCGTTGCCAGAAGCAGGACTGAGATCACCACGAGGATCGTGGCCACAGCGAGGATCGTTGGGCTGATCTGTTCGCGCAGGCCGGTGAACATTTGCCACGGCAGGGTTTTCTGGCTAGCGGAGCCAACGAAGAGCACCACGACGACTTCATCAAACGAGGTGATGAAGGCGAACAAAGCCCCCGAGATCACGCCGGGCAGGATCAGCGGCATCTGGATCGAGAAGAACGTCTTGACCGGCCCCGCCCCCATGTTCGCGGCGGCGCGTGTCAGCGAGCGGTCAAAGCCCACCAGCGTTGCGGTGACGGTGATGATCACAAACGGTATGCCAAGGACGGCGTGGGCGAGGACGACTTTGACGTAGCCAACGAAGGTTTTGTTCATGCCCAGCGTGCCCTCCATAAAACGCCCGATGTCGGAGTAGAAGAAGAACATGCCGGTGGCCGAGATGATGAGCGGCACAATCATTGGGGAGATCAGCACGGCCATGATCGCGCGCCGACCCGGAACGTGGCTTTGGCTAAGGCCGATGGCGGCCAGCGTGCCCAACGTCACGGAAATGATGGTCGCGATGGGGGCGATGATCAGCGAGTTTTTGAAGCTTCGCTGCCATTCGTTGTTGGTGAAGAAATCGCGATAGTGCTTGAGCGAATAGCCTTCGGGATCAAGGCGCAGCATCTCGGGTGTGAAGGTGAAGAAATCCTGCGCATTGAACGACAGCGGCAGGACCACAAGGATCGGTGTCACAAGGAAAGTGAAGATCGCACCGCAGATCACCCGGAAGGCGTAGTGGCCGAACACTTGTCCACCGGTCATGTAGGGCAGCAGCTTTTGGCGATACCGGCCCTCGTAGAGCCAGTAGATGAACCACGCAAAGAACCAGCCGGTCAACAGTCCGACGATGCCGCCTGCGATACCGCCCAAGATCAAGCCAATCACGCCCAGTCCAACGATAGAGATCCAGCGCCCCACGCGCTCGTTGTCGAGCATGGTGATAAAGACCCAAGCCATGGCGGTCACAAGGGCTGCGGTGGCCAGAATGCCGAGCAGTCCGGTTTGGGTGCCAGCGCCGACAAAGATGCCCGCAAAGGCCCCTGCGGCGGCGACAGTGCCAAGGACAAAACCAAGTGGTTTGCGCGAAATCGGAGTAAGTGCTGCCATGTTCCCTACCCCAGCTTCACGTTGTCGATGCCGACGATCTTGTCGTAGGCCCAGTAAAGGATCAGCACCACGGCCAGCAATATGGCCCCCAAGGCGGCGGCCAATCCCCAATTGAGCGAGGATGAGATGTGGTAGGCGATCCGGTTCGAGATGAAGACACCCTTGGTTCCGCCGACGATTTCAGGCGTGATGTAATAGCCGATCGACAGGATGAAGACGAGGATCGAGCCCGCACCGATGCCCGGAATGGATTGCGGGAAGTAGATGCGCCAGAACGTCGTCCAGTTTGTGGCTCCCATCGATTTAGCCGCGCGCGTGTAGGTGATCGGAATGGTCTGCATGACCGAGTACATCGGCAGCACCATGAACGGCAGCAGAATATGCGTCATCGCGATGATCGTGCCGATCTGGTTGTTGATGATGATCAGCCTCGACTCATCGGCCACCAACCCAAGCCAGACCAGCGTGTCATTGATCACCCCTTGTTGTTGCAGCATCACTTTCCACGCGGACGTGCGCACCAGAAGCGATGTCCAGAACGGCAAGAGCACAAGGATCAGCAGCATGTTCGAGACCCGCATCGGCTGTGTCGCCAGCAGGTAGGAAATTGGGTAAGCGAGCAGAATGCACGACCCGGTGATCACCAGCGACATAAACAGCGTGCGTCCGAACAGCTGGATCAGGATGCGTTTGTTTTCGGGTTGCGCCTCGGCCCCGTCGGGTGTGCGGCGCATGTCGATGGCATTCAGAAAATAGCCGTTGGTGATCTCGACCGAGTGCGCCTTGATCACCTTCCATGTCTGGACCTCGCCCCAGCCCTCGTGAATGTCGATCAGTTTGTCCTTGAACGGCGCGTCGGTCGCCAGATCAAGCCGGCCAATGGCGCGTCCCGAGCGGCGGAACATCGACGACATGCCGGTTTCTTCATAGTTGAGCCGGGTGCCAAGGCGCGTGTGCTGCTTGGCATCAACTGCCGCGATCATGTCTTCGATAAAGGCGGCGTAAACCGCCTCATCGGGAAGCTCTCCGCTGGATTCATCCCAGTCCTGAAGCGACTCGACCGTCAATGGGATCGTGTCGACTACGATGCTGTTTTCGACCGAGCGGAACAACATCGTTGCAATCGGCAGAACGAATGAGAAGAGAACGAAAAGGAGAAGAGGCGCGATCAGCAGCAGGGCGCGCATTTTCTGGCGGCGCAATGATTTCGCGAGCGACTGCTTCAGCGGTGTCCCGTCTGCGGCCAGCATCGGGCCGGATTGGGTTACGTCAGTCATCTTTGCCCCTTCATTTTTGACAAGGGGCCGTTGCTCCGGCCCCTTGCGAACTTTCTAAGACCTGAGCGGTCTTATTGTGCCAACCACGCCTGGAATTTGGCGTCGATGTCGTCGCGGAAGTCAGCCCAGAACTCGTAGTTGTAAAGGAACGTGTTCTGCGCGTTGTTCGGATCGGTTGGCATGTGTGGCGCCATGTCGATGCCCAACTCTGCGTGCTGACCAACAAGCGGTGCAGACGATGCGCGTGCAGGACCGTACGAGATGTACTTGGCCTGATCAGCAAGACGCTGGGTGTCGGTTGCGAACATGATGTAATCAAGCGCGCGCTCCTTGCGCTCATCGCTCAGACCGGCCGGGATGATCCACCCGTCAAGGTCGAAAACCTGCGCGTCCCAAAGCATGCCAACGGGCTGCTTTTGCTCTTCGATCACGCTGAACAGACGTCCGTTATAGGTCGAGCCCATCACGATCTCGCCATCGGCCAGAAGCTGAGGTGTGTCAGCACCGGCAGACCACCAGATCACGTCGTCCTTGATTGTATCAAGCTTGGCAAGCGCCTGGTCCTGACCTTCGGATGTACCGAGCACGTCGTAGACATCGGCTTTTGCAACACCGTCGCAAAGCAGCGCCCACTCCATGTTGTTGATCGGACGCTTTTCAAGCGACCGCTTGCCGGGATAGGCGTCGGTGTCAAAAATTGCGCAGATGTCAGTCGGAGGATTGTCGCCGACCATGTCGGTGCGGTAGCCAACAGTTGTCGAGTAAACGATCTGCGGGATAAAGCATTCGCTGACCAGAAGGTCACCAAAGTCATCGGCAGCCGACGTGCCATCAGGTGCTGGCGCAAGCTGGGTGTCCGGGTCGATTTCCATCGCCAGACCTTCGTCGCACAGACGAATGGCGTCAGAGGCAACCACATCGACAACGTCCCATGTAACGTTACCGGCTTCGTTCATGGCGCGCAGTTTTGCCACGGCTTCGGCCGAACTGTCGTCATTCAGGATCGTCACGCCGGTCTTTTCAGAGTACGGCTCGTGATACGCCTTAAGCTGTGATTTCGAGTACGCGCCGCCCCATGACACAATGGTCATTTCCTGGGCAATTGCGGCACCTGCAACGCCTGTCAAAGCGGTGGCAAGCATCAGTGTTTTCGTCAGTTTCATTCGGTTCTCCCTGGTTCTTAAACCGTTTCGTTTCATGTATGCCGGTCATCGCTACCGGACTTCCCAAATGCGCGATGCCGAAAGGCACACGCGGCAATCTTGTCAGGCATCAAGGGCACGGCAATCATGTGCCAGCCACCCGATTTCAATGTCCTCGCCCGGCTTCAGCTTAACCGCATCCGGTGCGTTTCGTGTTTTGACGATGAACTCGTCATTGCCCGCCACGGATAACCGAAAGCGGAAAACGTCGCCCATGTAGATGAATTCCTTCACCTTGGCTTTGATCGTATGTGCATCGGCATGCAGACGATCTTTGTTGAACTCGACCCGCTCGGGGCGGATCGACACTGTCGTGCGCTCACCGGCCTTGGTGACGTTGACCGGCTTGGCATCAATCTCCGAGCCGTCGGCCAAGGTCACGATGCAGGCGTCTCCATCAATAGACTTAACAACGCCGGGCATGGTGTTGTTTTCACCGATGAATTGCGCAACAAAAGCGTTGTCCGGCTCTTCATAAAGCTCGTCCGGCGGGGCCAGTTGCTGAATGCGGCCATCGTCGAAGACGGCAACGCGGTCCGACATGGTCAACGCCTCGGTCTGGTCGTGCGTGACATAGACCGTTGTGATCCCGAGATCGTGCGCCAGACGGGTGATTTCAAACTGCATGTGCTCGCGCAACTGTTTATCAAGCGCGCCAAGCGGCTCATCCATCAGCACCAGTTCAGGTTCAAATACCAGCGCACGCGCAAGGGCGATCCGTTGCTGCTGGCCACCCGACAATTGTGCAGGTCGCCTGCTGCCGAAATCGCCCATCTGCACCATATCAAGCGCGCGTTTCACTTTGGCTTCGCGATCAGACTTGCCAATTTTGCGCACTTCAAGCGGGAACGACAGGTTTTCGGCCACCGTCATATGCGGGAAAAGCGCATAATTCTGGAACACCATGCCAATGCCACGTTTGTGCGGCGGTATGTTGTTGATCGGCTGCCCGTCGAGCATGATCTCGCCATGTGTGGCGGTCTCGAACCCGGCAAGCATCATCAGACAGGTTGTCTTACCAGACCCCGAAGGCCCAAGCATTGTAAGAAATTCGCCTTTCGGCATGGCGAGGTTCAAATCTTTCACGACGAGGATTTCGCCATCATAAGACTTCTGAACGCGCTGAAACTCGACGAACGCGGCGTCGTTGTTCATATTGGCCACATGGCCCCCCTGATAACATCGAGTCTGGTTAGTCCAGACTTCTTGATCAATTCGGAAGGCATTAAACGCCGATGACAGTGTTCTGTGCAACCCGAAATATTCGGGAATATTTTCAAAAAGTGACGTTTTTTGTCGATATTACGCCGCGTTAAGGCGATCCATGTGCCACGCAAGGCTTTGGTTTGACGACAACACCGGTTTGCCGATGCGGGCGCGAATCTGAGGAATAGCCCTAAGAGTTCGTAAATTTGTGCAGCTCAGGAAAACCGCTTCAACTGCTGGGTCAGCCCCAAGAGCGCAGGCATTCTCGACAATGGACTGCGTGGATATCCGCACCACATTGGCCTCTTCGGCCTCGCCGAATGTGCCAAAGACATCTGTTGAAACGCCACCTTTCGCGAAGGCGCGGCGCAGGGGTTCGTTCACCTCCTCGACGTAAGGCGACAGCAGCGCAAGCTTTGCGATACCGAGGTCTGATGCAAAGGCCAAGGCGGCGCGCAGCGGGTTGGTCACCGTGGCGACATCGCAGGCTTTCTGCACCATTTGCTCGACATGCGCCGATCCAATCACGGAACTGGCCGAGGTGCAGCCATAGCCGACCACGCGATAGGGCCGCGCTTTGGGCAAAAGGTCGGCGGCGGCCGGCAAAAGCGTTTCCATATCGGCCAGACTGTCGGTGGAGACCGTTTTGGCACTGGCGATCCGTGAGACATAGATCGGGCTTGGATTGTCCGCGAAGATGCTGGCGAAGTCCGGCTCTATCGTCTCGTCGGTTTGCAAAACGATCAGGCCCATCGGGCAGGTTGCAGGATCGTCGGTGTCCAGTGTGTAGGGCAAGTGGCTCATAACTCGGGCAACTCCGGGCCGATGCGCGGGCTGAGAAAGCGCGCGCCTGTCTCAGTGATGACGATGTTTTCCTCGTGTACCAGTATTTTGTCGCCGAGAGCGATTCCCGGTTCCAGTGTCAGGACCATTCCGGGCTGCAAAACAGTGTGGTCGGTGGGGATCAGCGATGGCCATTCAGTGAGCGACATGCCCAAGCCGTGGCCCAGCCGCCCTGCCCCGGTGCCTTGCGCGTCGTCGGTGACGATAGGGTTCATGACCGTGAAAAGGTCCGCTGCCGTTGCTCCGGGGCGTGCGGCGTCAAAGGCGGCGTCTGACGCCTCGATCAGCCGTTTGTGGGCATCTTGAACCGCTGGTTGCGCAGGGCCCACGGACCAGTTGCGATCAAAATCGCTGAAATAGCCGTCCCGGACCAGCCCGGTGTCGAGCATCAGGACATCGCCTTTGCTCAAGGGCGTATCGCTGGCTGGTGAGATCACATCGCCATAACCGCCTTGTTCCGCACCGCCTGCAAGGTAAGGCACCCAATCGGCGCCCTCCTCCAGACAGAGCATCTGGAAATGGCGGAACACATTGGAGAGTGGCACGCCTTCGCGCGCAATCTCTGGCACCCGGGCAAAGGCGCGCCCGGCGATTGTGCAGGCGGCCTCGATCTTGGCGATCTCGGGTTGCGATTTCACCATCCGCAGCGTGCGGATGATGCCGTGATCGGTTGTCAGGTTTGCAATGCGTCTCAGCCGGTCAAGATCCGCAAGCGGCATGCGCACGTGGGTTTCGTGACCATCGGGGATGCCGACAGCACCACCGTAGGCAATCTCGGCAAGTGCGTCGGCCAGAAGCGAGATACCATCGTCGCTTAGATCGGGTGCGCTCCACGTGCGGATATCATCGATCCAGGTTTGGGCCATGAGTTGCGCGCCGATGGACGGGATCACGGCGACAGGCTTGCCGCGTGCGGGCACGATCAGGAACCACGGCCGCGTCGGACTTTCCCAAAACCGCGTGAGGTAGCCGGTGAAATAGCGCACGTCAGGTTCGGTCGTCAGCAAAAGTGCCGCCAACCCGTGGTCGCGCATCAAGCCCTGCGCACAGGCGGTGCGCCGTTGGAATTCAGCGCGTCCAAACCCCCTCAAGCAGGACCCTCCGACAGAAAGCACAGCACTCTGGCGTCTGGCCCGATATCCAGTGCTGCGCGCGCGTTTTGGTGCAACACGGCAGCCAGACCGCAAGCGCCCGAGGCCGAGGTCGCCAGACCAGCCTTGCCCAGATCGTCCAGAACGGCCGCCACCTCGTCATCGGTCAGCGTCATGAAATCATCCGCATCGCGTGCCAGACCGTTGAGCGCGATCAGCGACGGCTCTTTGCAATCGAGCCGCCCCATGATGCTGTCAGGCCCGTCGGTCACCACCGCCTTGCCCGCCTTGATGCTGGCCTGCAAAGCAGGTGCCGCATCAGGTTCAACCACCACGATCCGCGGCGCATCCCCCCAGACATGGCGTGCGTAGGCTGCAACCGCCCCGGCCAGACCGCCAACGCCCGCTTGCAGCATGATGTGGCTTGGCGCTTGCGGGCATTGTCGCACCGCTTCGGCGGCCATCTGCAGGTAACCCTCCATCAGGATGCGCGGCAACTCGGTGTAGCCATCCCAAGAGCTGTCCGACAAAAGCGTCCAGCTGTGGTTTTTTGCATCTTGCTGTGCGGCCTCCATGCTGGCGGCATAGTCTGCACCGCTGCGCACGACCTGCGCGCCCTGATCCCGCAACCGATCGGCAAAGCTTTCCGGTACGGTTTCGGCCAGATGCACCACGGCTTTTGCGCCAAAGATGCGCGCGCCTGCCGCCACGCTCATCCCGTGATTGCCCGCACTGGCCGTCACATAGGTGCGTCCTTTGAGCGTCTCCGCCCCCGGATGCGGCTCTACCGCGACCGCGTGACGCGCGATGACGTAGGCCGCGCCAAGCGCTTTGAACGAGCCAAGGTTCATCCGGCCACGCTCGTCTTTCACCCAAAGCGCGGCAATGGGCGCAAGCCCGCCTGCCTCGACCAAAGGTGTCTCTGCAAAGGCCGGGCACTGTGTGAGCAGCGTTGCGACGCGCGCGGCGTCCACCGACGGAAACGGCGCGTCCGGCGCAAGCTTTGGCCCGCCTTTGTGGGTGTTCGAGACAGTGCGCATGGCGTCGATCCTGCTTGCTATCGGTCCCGCGACGTGATCGCATCGGCTTCGATCTGTCAACCATTGGGGCCTTCGATGCAACGACCTTATGCAGCCGTGGGATATGAGGCTTGTGTGACCTCATGATGTTGAACCGGACGAAAGACATCCTTGCCGATCTGATCGCCTTTCCTACAATCTCGCCGGACAGCAATCTGGAGCTTATCACCTATCTCTGTGCGCATTTTGAGGTGCTAGGCGCGCGTTGCATGACGTTGCATTCGGAGGATGGGCGTAAGGCCAATATCTTTGCCACGTTGGGGCCAGACGCGCCGGGCGGTATCGTTTTGTCGGGGCATACTGATGTTGTGCCGGTGGCTGATCAGGACTGGGCCAGTGATCCGTTCGAAATGTTGGAGAGAGACGGCAAGCTTTTCGGGCGCGGCACCTGTGACATGAAGGGCTTTGTCGCCGCTGCCATGGCCTTGGCCGAGACGCTGGACGCAAATTCGCTGACCAAACCGCTGCACTTTGCCTTCACCTATGACGAGGAGACCGGCTGCCTTGGCGGGCAGCACCTTGTGCGCGAACTGGCCGCGCGCGGCATCACGCCCGACATCGCAATCATCGGCGAACCGACCGAGATGCGGGTGATGGAGGGCCACAAGGGCTGCTATGAATACACCACCCATTTCACCGGGCTGGAGGGGCATGGCTCGGCCCCGGATGCGGGTGTGAACGCGGCGGAGTATGCCGCGCGCTATGTCAGCAAGCTGCTGGATCTGCGCGAGGCTTTGAAGGGCCGTGCGCCTGCTACCAGTGCCTTTGAGCCGCCGTGGACCACGATCAATGTCGGACGCGTCGCGGGCGGCGTGGCGCATAACGTCATTGCCGGCAAGGCGGAGGTGGACTGGGAGATGCGCCCGGTTCAGATCTCGGACGCCGATTTCGTGAAAGGTGCCTTGGAGAATTACGTGGACGACACGCTGCTGCCCGCGATGCACGCGGTGCACCCGGAGGCTGGCATCACGCTTGAGACCATCGCAGAAGTGGTGGGGTTGGAGCCAATGGACGACAATGCCGCACGCGATCTGGTGACCGAGCTGACGGGGGCGAACCGCGTTGATCTGGTGGCGTTTGGTACCGAGGCGGGCCTTTTTCAGCAATTGGGCACAAGCGCGGTTGTCTGTGGCCCCGGTTCAATTGCGCAGGCGCATAAACCGGACGAGTACATCGAAATCGACCAGTTGGATCAATGCTGCAAGATGCTGGAGCGGTTGGGGCGGCGGCTGTCAAGCTAGGCGCGGTTTTTGGGCGAAACCTCTCCTTTGAGGTAAATATTGATCCAAATACGCCCCAGCGTTCTCGAAACGCGGGCCCTGGTTTTTCTATCGCAGATCAAAAAAACAGCTTCATCAATTCAGAACTTCCCGTTAGCGTTCCGAAAACTGGGAGGAACTACAATGAAAATAATGAATGCACTTTTGTCCGGCGCAGCGGTGACGCTTGCTTTGTCTTTCGCCAATCCGGCTATGGCCCAAGACTGTCCGCGCGGCGATTTGGACGAACGCTTTTGTGACGTTGACGGCGACCTGCTTGCCGATACGCCCACGGACCCAAGCGAGTTGGTTGACCCTGACACACTGATCTTTGCCTACACACCGGTCGAAGATCCGGCCGTTTACAAGACCGCGTGGTCAGATTTCCTGACGCACCTTGAGAATGAAACCGGCAAGTCCGTCGTATTTTTCCCGGTGCAAAACAACGCGGCCCAGATCGAGGCGATGCGCTCGGGTCGATTGCACATCGCCGGTTTCAACACCGGATCGAACCCACTGGCGGTGAACTGCGCGGGCTTTAACCCGTTCACGATCATGGCGTCCAAGGACGGCAACTTCGGCTATGAGATGGAGATCATCACCTATCCTGGTTCTGGTATCGAAAAGGTTGAAGACCTGAAAGGCAAACAGCTTGCCTTCACATCGCCCACATCAAACTCGGGCTTCAAGGCACCTTCTGCGATTCTGAAGGGTGACTTTGATTTGCTTCCGGAACGGGATTTCGAGCCGGTCTATTCGGGCAAGCACGACAACTCGATCCTTGGCGTGGCCAACAAAGACTATATGGCAGCCTCGATCGCCAACTCGGTCAAATCCCGCATGCTCAGCCGCGATGTGATCACAGAAGATCAGGTGATCACGATCTACAAATCACAAACCTTCCCAACCACGGGCTTTGGCACCGCGCACAACCTGACGCCTGAGCTGAAAGAGAAAATCCGCAACGCGTTTTTCAATTTCGAGTGGGAAGGCACCTCGCTTCAGGCCGAGTTCGAGAAGTCGAATGAAGGTCAGTTCCTGCCGATGACGTATCAAGAGTTCTGGGAAGTGATCCGCAAGATCGACGCTGCCAACGGTGTCAGCTACGCTTGCGAATAATCTTTGATCGGGCGGGCCATCTGGTCCGCCCTTTCCAATGAAAATAATGGGGCGGGGAGATTTTCATGCTGCGGCTTGAGAAGCTTGTGAAGACCTACAAGACAGGCGATCAGGCGTTGAAAGCCGTCGATTTGGAAATTCCGGAAAGCCAGGTGCTTGCGTTGATCGGGCCTTCGGGCGCTGGGAAATCCACACTGATCCGCTGTATCAACCGTCTGGTCGAGCCGACCTCGGGGCAGGTTTTTCTGGGCGATGTCGAACTGACCGGCCTGTCGATGAGTGCCCTGCGTCGCGAGCGCAGGCGCATGGGCATGATTTTTCAGGAATACGCGCTGGTTGAACGTCTGACGGTGATGGAAAACGTCTTGTCGGGTCGTCTGGGCTATGTCGGATTTTGGCGCAGCTTCACCCGCCGGTTTCCGCAGAGCGATGTTGACGAGGCGTTTCGGCTGTTAGACCGCGTGGGCCTTGCCCATATGGCCGACAAACGCGCGGATGAGCTGTCGGGCGGACAACGACAACGTGTGGGCATTTGCCGTGCGCTTATTCAGGACCCTGCCCTTTTGCTGGTCGATGAACCCACCGCCTCGCTGGACCCCAAGACCTCGCGCCAGATCATGCGGCTGATTTGCGAGCTTTGCAAAGAACGCAAACTTGCGGCGATCATCAACATTCACGACGTTGCCTTGGCGCAGATGTTCGTGCAGCGCGTTATCGGTCTGCGCTTTGGTGCGGTCGAGTTCGACGGCCCGCCTGACGCGCTGACGCCGGAAGTATTGACCACGATCTATGGTGAGGAAGACTGGGAAGCGACCATCGAGAAGGTGGACGACGACGAAGAGGTCGCTGCCGAATGAGCGACACCGACTTTGATCTGAACGCGCATATCGGCAAGCCGTGGAGGAAGAAACCCTTTGTCGAACGCCCCGAGCTGCGTTGGGCACTGATCATTGGCTTTATCGCCTATCTGTTCGCGGCCTTCGCGACGATCGAAGTGAACTGGTCCCGGGTGTACGAAGGGCTTGAGCGCGGCAAGCAGTTTGTCTTGGCCTTCACCAGCCCTGACTTTACGTCCAGATCTTCGGACATCTGGGAGGGCATGCTGGAAAGCATCATCATGACCGTTGCGTCGTCTGTGGTGGGTATCGCCATTTCCATTCCCATAGCACTTGGTGCGGCTCGTAATGTTGCCCCGTTGCCGATCTATCTGATCTGCCGCGGCATTATCGCGATCAGCCGCGCACTGCAGGAAATCATCGTCGCCATTCTGCTTGTGGCAATCTTCGGATTCGGGCCGCTGGCCGGTTTCCTGACGCTTAGTTTCGCCACCATCGGATTTCTGTCAAAGCTTCTGGCCGAAGACATCGAAAGCATGGACCGCGTACAGGCCGAGGCGATCAAAGCTTCGGGCGCGCGGTGGTCACAGTGGATCAATTATGGCGTGCAACCTCAGGTGATGCCGAGACTTATTGGCCTCAGCATGTACCGGGTAGACATCAACTTCCGCGAAAGCGCGATCCTGGGGTTGGTCGGCGCCGGCGGCATTGGTGCGACGCTCAATACCGCCTTTGACCGCTATGAGTATGACACGGCGGCGGCGATTTTGCTGATTATCATCGTTATCGTGATGGCGCTTGAGTACCTGTCTGGCATCATCCGCGCGAGGGTGCAGTAATGCCGGTGCAAGAGGCGGGCGGTCTGAAGATTTGGCAGCGCCGTACCGGGCGCGAGAGCCTGTTTCACTGGTCACTCTGGCTGATTGGCATCGCGATATTTGCCTATTGCTGGCAGCAGATTTCAGCGGCGACCACGTGGTTTTTCGTCTGGGACGCGCCGCGTATCGCTGGCGACATCTGGACCCGCGCGACGCCGCCCCGGTGGGGGTACCTCACACAATTGGGCAAACCAATCTGGGACACGCTCAACATAGCGACTTTGGGGACGCTTATTGCGCTGATCCTTGCTGTGCCGGTCGCTTTTCTTGCCGCCCGCAACACAACGCCATCGCGCTTTCTGATCCGCCCCATTGCGCTTTTGATCATCGTCTCGACCCGCTCGATAAACTCGCTGATCTGGGCGCTTTTGCTGATCGCGATCATCGGGCCGGGTGTTTTTGCCGGTGTGGTCGCCATCGCCATTCGCTCGATTGGGTTTTGCGCCAAGCTGCTTTACGAGGCAATCGAAGAGATAGATGCCACGCAGGTAGAGGCCATCACAGCCACCGGCGCGTCGCGCTGGCAGGTCATGGCCTATGGGATCTTGCCGCAAATCATGCCTGCCTTTGCAGGCATTGCGGTTTTTCGCTGGGACATCAACATTCGAGAAAGCACAGTGTTGGGGCTGGTGGGTGCTGGTGGGATTGGACTGCAACTGTCCGCCTCGCTGAATGTTCTGGCCTGGCCGCAGGTCGCCCTTATCCTGCTGGTGATCCTTGCCGCTGTGGTCATCTCTGAATGGGTCTCGGCGAAAGTGCGGGGCGCAATCATTTGAAGATGGTCGAGGCGTTTGCGGCCTATGAAGGGGTGCGGCATCGGCTGCCTGCTGTGGTTCGGGACGGGTCGTGCCATGCGGCAGAGCATCTTGGCGAGATTGCCGATGACTTCGACATTTTCCTTCTGGATGCGTTTGGTGTGCTGAACATTGGCGAAACGGCAATCGGTGGCGTACCGGAACGCGTGGCACAGCTGCAAAAGGCGGGCAAGCGCGTGCTGGTCGTCTCGAACGCCGCCGGTCATCCCCATGCAGACCTGATGGCAAAGTATCGTCGTCTTGGATATGATTTCCACGCCGATGACGTGATCACCAGCCGCAAAGCCACCATGCGGGCGCTGGCCGCCCTTCCCGCGCAAACCTTGGGCCTGATGGCGGTCGAAGCACTGGGACGCGCTGATCTGGAGGGCCTGAACATCACCTATCTGGGCCAGACGCCCGATGCCTATGAAAAGGCCGAGGCTTTCCTGTTGCTTGGAAGCGGTGACTGGACCGAAGCGCAACAAGCACTTTTGGAACGCACGCTGGCGCATGCCTCAAAAGACGTCTTTGTCGGCAACCCCGATATCGTGGCCCCCCGTGAAGATCACTTCTCTACCGAGCCGGGCAGTTTCGCGCACAGACTGGCCGACGCCACCGGCGTGACGCCGCAGTTTTTCGGCAAACCCTTCAGCAATATATTTGAGCTGGCCTTTGCCCGCCTTGGCACCTTTGATCCGGACCGCACGCTTATGGTCGGCGACAGTCTGCACACTGATATTCTCGGCGGTCAGGCTGCCGGTATCAAAACCGCGCTTATCGCAGGTTATGGCTTTTTCGCAGGCCATGATGTGTACCAACCAATTATGGCGTCGGGCATTCAGCCAGACTATATCCTGAAGCGTCCCTGAGAACCTGGGCGAGGCCGATGCGCATCCTTTCCTCCAATCGTTTCGTCATCAGACTGGCCCGTGCCTTCAGTTTTTTGACGAACGCAATCCTTATTGGTCTTCTTGCAAGCTTCACCCAACCCGGCACCCACCGTGTGCTCTCACCCGGTTCCTTTGGTCTGACCGAGATTGCGCCCCGGATCTGGACAGACGCGCCCGGTCGCGCTGGCGACCTGACTGGCCTTGTGGAGACGTCTCAAAACCGTGTCGCTGCATTTTTCGGGGATGCGCCTCCCAACCCGACGTTGATCTTGTGTTCCACGCGCGTCTGCGCCCGCGACTTTGGCATTGGTGGAAACGGTCTGTCTGTCGCCGATGCCGCCGTCATGGTCAGCCCGGGTGGCCTAACAATTGGCACCCTGACCCACGAGATGACGCACTCGCGTCTGCACCGCAGAATGGGCGTGTCGAACATCTGGCGCCAGCCTTACCCCACATGGTTTGACGAAGGGCTGGCAACGCATGTCGCAGATCACCCGCGTTGGCGTGGAAATATAACACCCGCCCATCGCGCCGAGGTCCGCAAAGCGCGGCGGTTCTGGCAATGGGATGATGCGTTTGATGCGCTTGGCGTCGGGCGCGCCTATCGCTCTGCGGCGGCAGAGGTTGCGGCGATCGAACGTGTGGCTGGCCGCGCAGGATTGCTGGAGTTGATCGCGCGCGCCGAGGCTGGTGAGGATTTTGATACGGTTTTGGCCGAAAACCTGCGCCGCTAGGTGTCGGGTCTGATCCGCGCACCGGACTTGTCGGCAAAGGCCGCAAGCCGCGCGCGCGCGTCGGGTTGCGTGTTGACCACGCCAGCCACGCAAGCCTCGGCATAGGCGGCGTCCATCGCCGACATGTTGCGGTTGTGGCTGACCGCCGAGCAGATGGCAAAGTTCGAGAGCGGCAGGTTTTCCGCCGCCCGCTCGGCCAGCTCCAGCGCGCGCTCAAAGCTTGAGCCGGTCACCAGATATTGCGCCAGCCCAACCTCTACCGCCTCGGTGTCTTTATAAATCCGGCCCGTCAACATCATGTCGATCGTACGCGCCTTGCCGATCAGGTCGGTCACCCGGATGGTGGCCCCGCCGCCCGTGAAAAGCCCGCGTTGTCCTTCCGGCAGACCGAAATAGGCGCTCTGATCCATCACCCGGATGTGTGCTGCACTGGCCAGTTCCAGCCCGCCGCCAACAACCGCTCCGTGCAAGGCGGCGATGATCGGCACGCCGCTATATTCCATCTTGTTGAACGCCTCATGCCAGCGCAGACACACCTGCCAGAACTCAGCCGGGCTGCGGTCGGCTTTGTGGTGCTCGACCAGATCAAGACCGGCGCAGAAATGATCGCCAGCGCCCGCCAGCACCACCGCGCGCACGCCTGCCTGCTGCGCGTCGGAGAAAAAGCGCACCAGTTCCTCAATCGTCGCTATATCCAGCGCGTTGCGTTTTGTCGGCCGGTTCAGCGTGACGATCCAGACACCGCTGTCTCGCGCCTCAAGGGCGAGGTTCTCAAACGAGGCAATATCGATATGCTTGGTCATGACAGAACTCCGGATAGCTTAATTGGGGCTGAGGGCCGCTTCGGTTGAGCGGGATGTGCGGGCTTTCTGGCGGGCAGAAAAGACCGAATGCGCCAGCGTGATTGTGTACTCTTCAAGCCGCGCCAGATGGTCCACGACGGATTGGCCGTCGTTGCGCGTCATAGCGTCCAAGATAGCGGTGTGAATGGCGACGATCTCGGCCCGCGACCGCGCGGTGAAGGTGATCATGTTCATCAGCGGCTGCATCGCCTCGATCGAGCCTGCCAGTTGGTAGGACAACACCGGATTGGCCGCCGCATCGACCAGCGTGCGGTGAAAGGCCACGTCAGAGGCGCAGAAATCCACGTCCGTCAGGTCTGGCGCGCTTTGTACGGCGATCTCGCGCACCATTATGCCAAGGTGATCGTCGGTCCGCCGCTTGGCAGCGAGATGCGCGCAAGACCGCTCCAGCGTAAACCGCGCCTCGCAGGCGGTGTCGAAACTGATGTCGTTCATGCTGAGAAGCAGGGTCGAGGTGGTGATGAATTGCTTGCGCGCGTCCTCGTAAGACAGACGCCGCACAAAGGCCCCGCCAAAGGCACCGCGCTGCGTGCGGATCAGCGATTGTGCCGCCAGCCGTTTCAACCCTTCGCGGATCGTCTGGCGCGAAACATCAAATTGCTCAGCAAGCTCGGATTCAGACGGCAACCGCTCATCGACGATCAGATCGCCCGAGATAATCGCGTTACGGATCGCTTCGGCGATCTGAACGGACAGGCTGGCATTGCTGTTGGGGTCAATTTTCATTTGTCAGACATTTAAAAGTCTGACATTTAAAACGCAACCGTTGATTAGGGAGGCACCGGTGTTCGCCGAGAGGGATCGTTTCATCCGCAGCGCGTTCTGGCTTTCGCTTTTCGGCGGGGTGCTGGCGGCTTGGGTGGCGATCTATGCCATGGCGATCCCGGCAGAGTTGCGCGAGGCCTCGCGCGTCTTTGGATCGGCGTTCTGGGCTGAGCTTTGCGTGGTGACCCCAGACATTGCCGGATATGGCCGCGTTGTCGTGATGTGGACTCTGATGTCGACGGCAATGATGCTCCCCACCGCCCTGCCCGCGCTTGGGGCTTATGACGATCTGAGCGCGTCCGGGGCTGACACGCGCCCTTTCGGCTTTGTCGCCGGTTTCCTCGGCGTCTGGATCGGGTTTTCTTTCATTGCTGCAGCGTTGCAAATGGCGCTTTTCCAAGTCGATATCATCAGCTCCTTCGGTGACAGCCGGTCGGTAGCACTTTCGGCGGCCCTTCTGGCCCTTGCAGGCCTCTACCAGTTCTCAGCCTTCAAAGAGAGCTGCGCCAGCAAATGCCGCGCGCCAGTGGCCTTTTTCCTGCAAAACTGGGACGACGGGCCGTGGCGGATGGGCGTGCGCCTTGGCGCGACCTGCCTTGGCTGCTGTTGGGCACTGATGCTTTTGGCCTTTGTCGGCGGCATGATGAGCCTTGCTTTCATGGGGCTGGCCACACTGATCATGACACTTGAGAAATTGCCCGAGATCGGGCGTTGGATTGGCCGCCCGCTTGGGGTGGCCTTGCTTGGCGCGGCGGGTTTTGTCGCGGCAACCGGGATATAGAGAAAGGCAAGACACATGGCTTTGGATGGCGAGATCGGAACAGTCCCCTGGACAATGAAGGGTGAGTTGATCCTGAACTGCAACTGCACGGTCTTTTGCCCCTGTGTCGTCTCGCTGGGCCAGCACCCACCGACCGAGGGGCACTGCCAGACATGGGGCGGCATCCGCATCGATGAGGGACAGTATGGCGACGTTGATCTGTCGGGTCTGAACCTTGGGCTGATGATCGAGATCCCCGAGCGGATGGCGCGCGGCAACTGGAAGGTGGCGCTTTTTGTCGATGATCGCGCCAGTGAAGAGGCTTACGACGCCCTTGTCACCATCATGTCGGGCAGGGCGCGCGGCACAACGGGGCTTTTCGGTATTCTTGTCTCAGAGTTTCTGGGCCATGAGCGCCAGCCTGTCACCTATGAGAACGAGGGCAAGACACGGCGCATTGTCGTCGGCAAGCGGATAAGTGGCGAGGTTGTCCCCGTTGCCGGAGCTGACCCGGAAAAGGACCTTGTCATCACCAACTCGCAATACTGGATGGGGGCCGACATCACGGTGGCCACCGCCAACAAGGGGCGTTTGCGCGCCTTTGGTCGGGTCTGGGATTTTGAAGGGCGGTCTGCCGAGATTTGCCAGATCGACTGGCACGGACCCAAGTAAGACGCTACGCGGGGAGGATTGAGACATGCAGGAACATTTTGAGGCCGACGCCCCGAACCGGGCCAATTTCGTCCCTCTTTCACCCGTGGCGCATCTTAATCGCGCAGCACGCGTGCACGCGAAACGTCCGGCGGTTGTTTACGGTCAGCGGCGCTATGACTATGCCGCGCTTGCGGACCGGGTGCGGCGTATCGCGGGCGGCTTGGCCGCGCGTGGCATTGGCAAGGGCGACACGGTTTCTGTCATCTCTCCCAACATCCCTGAGCTTTTTGAGCTGCACTATGCCGTGCCGATGGTGGGCGCTGTGCTGAATACGATCAACTTCCGGCTTGAGGCCGAGACGGTCGCCTACATCCTTGGGCACGCCGACACCAAGCTGGTGATTGCCGACAGCACGCTGGCACCGCTGGTGCAGGCGGCCTTTGATCTGATGGGCGACACCCGGCCGCTGATGCTGATCCGCGATGCGCAGGGTCCCAACCCGGAGGTCGAGGGAGATGACTTTGACGCGCTGCTGGACGCCCCGGCTTTCGAAGGCTCCGGCCTGCCCGATGACGAGTGGCAGGCGCTGGCGCTGAACTATACCTCTGGCACATCCGGTCGCCCCAAGGGTGTGATCTATCACCACCGGGGTGCGGCCCTGATGGCGATGGGCACGGTGAACGCATGGCAGATGCCGCACTACCCATCTTACATGTCAATTGTGCCAATGTTTCACTGCAACGGCTGGTGCCATCCGTGGATGCTGCCGCTTGTAGGGGGCAAAATGGTCTTCTCACGCAATCTATCGCCCGCGCAGGTTTTCAAAGCAATCGCTGCCGAGAACATCACGCACTTTGGCGCGGCGCCAATCATTCTGCAGATGCTTGCCGAAAGCCCGGAGGCCCCAAGCACACCCTACGACCCTCGCATCCGGGTAATGACGGCAGGCGCGCCACCGCCTCCGGCCATATTGGAGAAAACGGGCGCTATGGGGCTGGACGTCATGCAGGTTTACGGGCTGACAGAAACCTATGGCCATATCTCGCAGTGCCTGTGGCAGGACGATTGGAACGACCTGACCCCATCTGAACAGGCGGAATTGCAGGCCCATCAGGGGGTGGCGTTTCCAATGGTCGAAAACGTCTCCGTCCTGGACCGGAATACTGGCGCATCAGTGCCAATGGACGGCGAAACCCAGGGCGAAGTGGCCATTCGTGCAAATACGGTGATGAAACACTACTACAAAGACGACGAAGCGAGCGCCGAGGCTTTCAAGGGCGGTTGGTTCTGGTCGGGGGATGCGGCTGTCGTGCATCCAAACGGCTACATGCAAATTCGTGACCGCCTGAAGGATGTGATCATCTCTGGTGGCGAAAATATCTCATCGGTTGAAGTGGAAGCGATCCTGTATCGCCATCCTGACGTGCAAGCCGCCGCCGTTGTCGCCAAACCAGATCCGAAATGGGGTGAAGTGCCTTGCGCTTACGTCGAGTTGCGCGACGGCGCGGCTCCGAGCGCAGACGACATTATCTCGTTTTGCCGCAGCCACTTGGCTGGCTTCAAGACACCGAAGGCAGTGGTCTTTGAGACGCTTCCCAAAACAGCAACTGGAAAGATCAAAAAATACGAACTGCGCAAGAAGGCCGGGAGAGAAGGATAACACAAATGGCCAT
>JABDJX010000082.1 GCA_013003245.1 Silicimonas sp.
GTCCGCCAGTGCCCCTTCTTGCCCTTGCTGGCCCGGCTCACCGCCGCCCTGCTGCTGGCCCTGGCTTTGTTGTCCTCCACCTTGCTGCTGATCCCCAGGCTGAGGGGAGCCATCACCACCGGGTGAGAGCTGCTGCCCGCGCCCCTGAGCTCCGCTGCGACCGGAATTCTCCTGCGATTGTCCCTGCTGACCCTCGGGCTGAAACTGTTCCTGCAAATCACGAAAGGCCTCATCCGAAAGGCCCTGCTGTTCGCGCAACGTCTCGGCCAAGCCTTCCATTGCTTGTTCGCCGGGGCTTTGCTGGCCCTGACCCTGCTGGCCTTGGGTGACCTGCATGTTCTCCATCATCTGACGCAACTGCTCCATCAGTTGCTGCGCCTCGGCCATCCGGCCTTGCTCCATCAACTCTTGCAACCGATCCAGCATGTCCTGCAGGTCTTGAGACGTCATCTCCTGCATCTCGCCTTGAGCTTGCTGCTGTTCCTGACCCTGACTTTGCTCGGCCAACTGGCGCATATAGTCCTGCATCGCCTCGCGCAATTCCTGCATCAACTCGGCAATCTCGTCGTCGGTCGCTCCGTTTTCAATCGCCTCCGACAATCGATCCTGCGCGCGGCGCAACCGCTCCATTGCGTCCGAAAGATCGCCCTCTTCGATCTCCAGAGCGATGTCCCACAAGACCTCGGCGGTCTCTGTCACGATCTCATCGCTCAGACCTGCATCGAATTGCGCTTCCAGACGCCGCAACGCAAAGCGCAACTTTAAATACACCTTTTCTGACCGAAAAATATCATCTGGCGTGAAAGACACCGCCCGCAAAACCTGCGCCACACGCGGCCCGTTCGATCGGTTCCACAGCAAATCGCGCCGCTGCTCAATGACCGCCTTGGCCAGCGGATCAAAAAAGCGCCGCCCGGGAAGGGTCGCAAACTGCGGCGCGGAAAGCCCCTCCTGCCCTGCCGCATCGAAGGCAAATAGCTCGGCCGAGACCTGCAGATTGGCCCACGGATGTTCCGAGAAATCGTCAATCGCGGTCTCGGAAAACTGCGTACGATCCCCCGAAATGGTCATCGGCAGATCAAGCACAATCGTTTCGCGCTCTTCAGGGTCAACCGTCTGACCATAGCGCCGGTCAATCTCGGTCAAGTCGAGCGAGATTTCCAACCGTCCGCCTGTCACGCCATGATCATCGCTCGCCACAAACGGCGCTTCCATGGTGCCGCGTTCACCACGCGCGATGGGTCCGTCAAATTCAATAGACGGCGGCATATCCTCAATAGCTTCGATCTGCCACTCGCGCCCGCCGTCTCCTTCGATGCGGATAACACCGTCAGTCATTACGTCAAAGGATTGCACCGCCTCGCTTGCAGGCGGCACACCTTCGGTACGTTCTGATACGGTCTCATGTAACGCCAGCGCACCCACCTCACCATAAAAGCGCACGGTTACCCGGCTGCCCGCCGGCACCTCAAAAGACGCACGATCGATGTCGTTGAGATAAAGACTGGGTTGCCCGGTGTACAACGGCGGCTCAACCCACCCTTCCCAAGCAGGGCCCGTTGCAAGAGCCTGACCTCCGCCTGTGGCAATTTCCGTCACCGTTGCCACACGGAAGACCGAGCCGAAAATCAACGCCACCGCAAAGGCCAAAAGCGCCACATACCGCAACGCAAAAGGATCACGCGGCGCAAGGTTCAAATCCGCCTTGGCCGCCTTTGCGTCTTCCAGACGTTTGGCCATGCGCTCCAGATGCGCGTCCCAAACGGCTTCTGACGCTGCATCGCCAGCACCGATCGCCTGCACATCTGAAACCGCCGCAATGGGCCGCCCCGGCAAGGTCTGATCAAGACGTTCAATTGCCTCGCTTAGGCTGGGCACCTCAAAGCGCCGCGCGCCGAACCAAAAGGCCGCGACAGCGCCAAGGGCCGCTAAAACCGCTCCTGTCCAGACAACCTCTAAAGGCAGCATATCGTGCAGCCCCAGCATCAGTGCCGCCAACACAATAAGAAGAACGCTCCAGAGCGGCCAGAAGGCGCGTCCGACACGTTCCGCCAAAAGCCCTGCAAAAGTCAGCCGAAGCGGCCACTTCAAACGACGCGCTGCCTGCGCGGGAAGCCCTTGTTTTACTGACATACTACCCAACTCAATGCCAGGTTCGGATCAGTCCGAACCCTCAAGCCATTCAGGAATGGTATCGCGGTTTATGATTTCGTCAAAGGTCGGACGTGCCCGAATGACGGCAAATTGATGCTCATGCACCAATATTTCCGGGATCAACGGCCTCGTGTTGTACTCCGATGACATCACCGCACCGTAGGCACCGGCTGAACGAAACCCGATCAAATCACCCGATTGTGCCGGGTTCAGCATCCTTTGCTTAGTAAATGTATCGCCAGATTCGCAAACCGGTCCCACAACATCATAGGGTTTTTGCCCCTCCCCCGGTGCTGCCTCAATAACCGGAACAATATCATGATAAGCTCCGTACATCGCAGGGCGGATCAAATCGTTCATCGCCGCGTCAAGGATCAGAAAATCGCGGTCTTCTCCTGATTTTTCGTAAATTACGGAAGCAATCAGCATCCCCGCATTACCTGCAATCAACCGCCCCGGCTCAATCTCGATCTCACAGCCCAGATCGCCCACAGTGCGCCGCACAACCTCTCCATATTCCAACGGTAAGGGCGGTGCGAGGTTTGAGCGCTCATAAGGAATGCCAAGCCCGCCCCCCAAATCAAGCCGCTCAATCGTGTGCCCATCGGCGCGTAACGAACGTGTCAACTCCGACACCTTCAGATAGGCCTGCTCAAAAGGCTCAAGATCCGTCAGTTGCGAGCCGATGTGCACATCAACCCCAATCACCTTCAGCCCCGGCAAAGCAGCAGCTTGCGCATAGACCTCGCGCGCGCGGCTGATCGGAATGCCAAACTTGTTTTCGGCCTTGCCGGTGGCGATCTTCTCGTGGGTCTTGGCGTCAACATCTGGATTCACCCGCACAGTGATGGGCACGACCTTGCCAAGCCGAACTGCCACCGACGACAGCAACGCCATCTCCGGCTCACTTTCGACGTTGAACTGTCGGATGCCGCCTGAAAGCGCCAGTTCCATTTCTTCAACCGTCTTGCCGACACCCGAAAACACAATACGCTCCGGCGCAAATCCGGCCGCCAAAGCGCGCCGATATTCACCGCCAGAGACCACATCAACGCCCGCTCCAAGCGACGCCATCAGCCGCAGCACAGCCTGGTTCGAATTGGCCTTCATCGCGTAGCAGATCAAGTGATCCATCCCCGCCAAAGCCTCTTCAAACAGCCGGTAATGCCGGGTCAGGGTCGCCGAAGAATACACATAAAACGGTGTGCCAACAGCTGCCGCGATCTCCGGGATCGGCACGTCTTCGGCATGCAAGATGCCGTCTTTATAAAGAAAATGGTCCATGCCAGCGATGTAGCAGAACGCCAAGAAGGCTCAACCCTGCTTTCATTGGTCCTTAAATATGGCGGGGTCTGGGGCAGCGCCCCAGTGTATCGACGCAGCAAAGCTGCGGCGAAATCATGTTACGTTACGTGTCCGCAAGAACAGATAAAGCGGCAATCCGCAACTTACGCCAATGCCAAACGTCGCCGGGATCGCCACAAGCGCCAGCCAGTTCTTGCGCACCCATGTTTCGGCAATGATCCAGATCGTCAGCGCAATTGCCGCAATCGTCAGATCCCACACCAGCCCGTGAGTAGAGGCATTCACATACCACGCATCAATCAACCCGCTCAGCCCCGTGCCGGTCTCACGCATGTAGCCTAGGAAATAGTACATCGGGTGAATCGCACCCCAAATGGCCAGTCCCAGATAGATCATCCGCAGCACCGACATCAAAGCTCGCCAACAACGCCGATCTGCGCGTCACCGCTTACAGCAACACCAGGCCGGGGCACCGGATCGCCATCTGCACCGCAGGCGCTTAGGAATAGAAGGCTCAAAGCGAAAAAAGACCTCATCCCGAGACCGCCACGCCGACGTCACCTACCCGTCCCGAGACCGACGGAGAGACACGCACGTTGCCGTCAGAAGAGACCGAGGCGCCGATATTGAACATCGGGTTTTCGCAACTCGCCAAAAAGATCACTGCAACGATCGCCATTAACTTCATGCCAAACGCTCCTTCCACAAAGCCACCTGCGCCCGCACCTGATCCGGCGCCGTACCTCCGTAAGATGTGCGACTGGCCACCGAATTGTCCACACCCAGCACTTCGAAGACCCCTTCGGCGATGGCCGCATTGGCGGATTTCATCTGATCCAGGGTCAAATCCGGCAAGTCCTTGCCTTCTGCCTCGGCCAACGCAACCAGACGACCCGTCACATGATGTGCGTCGCGAAATGGCAGCCCCGCTTCGCGTACCAACCAGTCGGCCAGATCAGTAGCTGTAGAGAAGCCCGATGAGGCCGCAGCGCGCAACGCCTCCGGGTTGGCCGACATATCGCGCACCATGCCCTCCATCGCCGCCAGTGCCAGCATCAGGTTGTCGGCGGCATCAAAGACCTGCTCTTTGTCTTCCTGCATGTCCTTTGAATAGGTCAGCGGCAGCCCTTTCATCACAGTGAAAAGCCCAACTGTCGCCCCCAATATCCGCCCGATCTTGGCGCGCACAAGCTCTGCCGCATCAGGGTTTTTCTTCTGCGGCATGATCGACGATCCGGTCGAGAACCGGTCTGAAAGCATGACAAACCGAAACTGTGCCGATGACCAGATCACCAGTTCTTCGGCCAAGCGACTGAGGTGCATCGCACAAATCGAAGCACTCGACAAAAACTCCAGCGCAAAGTCCCGGTCCGCCACAGCATCCAGCGAATTGGCAGAAGGTCGGTCAAACCCAAGGTCCCGCGCCGTCATTTCCCGATCAATCGGAAACGACGTGCCCGCCAAGGCAGCCGTGCCAAGCGGGCATTCGTTCATCCGTGCGCGCGCATCCGAAAACCGGCTTACATCGCGGGCCAGCATTTCCACATAGGCCATCATGTGGTGACCCCAAGTCACAGGCTGCGCCGTCTGCAAATGGGTAAATCCTGGCATCACCCACTCGGCACCCACCTCCGCCTGTCCCACCAAGGCCGATTGCAGCGCTCCCAGCGCGCCTACTGTCGCATCGCATTGATCACGCACCCAAAGCCGGAAATCCAAGGCCACTTGGTCGTTACGCGACCGACCAGTATGCAACCGCCCCGCAGGTTCGCCGATCAACTCTTTCAGGCGCGCCTCGACATTCATATGGATGTCTTCGAGTTCGGTCTTGAACGCGAACGTCCCGGTTTCAATCTCTGACAACACCGTGAGCAGGCCTTCACGGATCGCTTCCGCATCGTTATCGCTAATGATACCCACGGCTGCCAACATCGCGGCATGGGCGCGCGAACCGGCAATATCTTGTGCTGCCATGCGCTGGTCAAAGCCGATGGAGGCATTAATTGCTTCCATTATGGCGTCTGGTCCAGCGGCAAAGCGGCCGCCCCACATGCTGTTTGCGTCGTCGGTCATTGTTCTTACGTCCTTTGGAGGGACCCTTATGCGATTGTTTGCTGTCCTCTACACGGCCCTTGCCCTTTGCGCAAACGCCGCTCTGGCTGATACCGCAGCGTTAGAGGCCTTGCGCGAAGGCACTATGAAAAAGTTGCGTTTTGTCGATCCAGTCGCCGTTTCGGACGCGACCTTTACCCATGCGGACGGCGGAGAGCACTCGCTGGCGCAATTTGAAGGCAAGCACATTATCCTGAACTTCTGGGCGACGTGGTGCGCACCCTGCCGCAAGGAAATGCCGATGCTCTCTGAATTGCAGAGTGAATTCGGAGGCGACGCGTTCGAAGTTGTCACCATCGCCACTGGCCGCAACGAGCTTGGTGGCATCAAAAGGTTTTTCGCAGATGTAGAGGTAGACAACCTGCCAATCTACCTTGACCCCCGCCAGAGCCTCGCCCGTGAAATGGCCGTGCTGGGCTTGCCTGTCACGCTGATCATCGACCCCGAAGGAAACGAGATTGCACGCATGATCGGCGATGCCGAATGGAACAGCGAAAGCGCCAAGGCGATCGTCCGCGGGTTGATTGGCGAGAGCGAGGGCTAAGCCGCGCTAGTGTCTGCTTTGTCGGGTGGTTTCAACTGATCAACGCAACACTTTGATCTTTTTGGAAAGATGGAGTGTAAACCATGGCCTGTCGTCGTCGCATATTTTTCACGGACAAACAGAAGTCAGAGATATGGGATCGATGGCAACGCGGAGAGTCGATGAGTTCTATTGGGCGGCTTTTTGATTGCGAGTCGTCTTCGATCTATCCACTCCTTGCTCGCACTGTCGGCATTCGCCCGCCGGCCCGCGTCAGATCCCGGCGTGCTCTGACACTTTGTGATCGAGAGGAGATATCGAGGGGCTTACGTGCGAAGGTCTCCCTGCGTTCGATTGCCCATGCTTTGAACCGATCAGTGTCCACAATCAGTCGAGAGGTCCGGCGTAATGGTGGCGCCAAACAATACCGTGCAGCGCCCTCAGATGCTGCGGCATGAGACCGCGCCCTCCGCCCAAAGCTCTGCAAGCTGGAAGGCAATGTCTATCTCTGTCCGCTGCCCGGAAACACATGCTTGCATGTGTGAGAGGGGGCGATATCAGCCAAGCTGAAGCGTAATTGGTCCCCACAACAAATCGCAGGCTGGTTGATGCGCGAACATCCCGGTGATGAAGATAAAAGGGTCTCACATGAGACGATCTATCGAAGCCTGTTCATCCAGACACGTGGCGTCCTTAAGAAGGAATTACTGGCACATCTGCGTGCCACCAGGTCCATTCGCCGATCCCGTCACGCCACCTTGAAGCGCAGCGGATTGGGCAGTTTTGTGTGAACCACACAGCCCATGGCAACGCGGCACAAACGAAAACACCAACCGCCTCCTGCGACAGTACTTCCCAAAGGGCACGGACTTGTCGATACATAGTCAGGCAAAGCGCAGCGCTGTCGCCAGACAGCTCAACGAACGA
>JABDJX010000095.1 GCA_013003245.1 Silicimonas sp.
ACCGGCTGCTCGGTGGCAGCCGCCGCTCGGATCCCACCAGCCCGACGCGTTGCCACCGCGATCACGAAAGCTGCAAAAAACCAATAGCGGATCATTACCACCATGAAAGGATTGTATTCCGAGGCGAGGTGCCGCGAAATCCCGTCCTGCGTGGCAAAAACCAGCATGGCAAAGATCATCAGAATGATCCCTTTGCGCGTCGACTGTTCAGTCACGCCAGACGTCCTTTGGTCATGTGGCGCTTGGATCCAAAGCCCGGCACGCGCTCCACCTCAAAGCCTGCTTCTGAAAGAGCCCGGCGCACGGCACCTGCTGCCGTATAGGTTGCAAAACTTCCCTCGGGTGTGGTGTGGCGCGCCACGTGCGACAACAGCTCTGGCTCCCAAAGCTCGGGATTGCGCGCCGGTGCGAACCCGTCCAGAAACCACGCATCGGCCTGATCCTGCCACTCCAACAGTGTTTCGCGCGCATCTCCGATGATCAGCGTGAGGTGCAGGTCATCGGTCTGAACAACGCAATCTCCCTCAAGTGCCGACAGGATTGGAGCCGCCAAGTCCGCGACGTCTGGAAAAGCCTCCAAAGCGCGCATCGCATCTGTCGCCCGTAACGGAAAAAGTTCAAACGATGTGAACCGCAAAGGGCCATCGCACCCAGCCTTGCGCCAAGCATCAAGCGCCGCCAGCGCATTCAAGCCAGTCCCAAACCCAAGTTCTGCAATGTGAAATCCGGGCCTGAAACGCGCAGGCAACCCATTGCCGTCTAAAAACACATGCCGCGCCTCAGCCAGCCCATCACGCTTCGAAAAATACGGATCGTCAAAAGCGCGCGCCACGGGCACACCATCAGTCCACTCAATCTCTGGCGATGCCTTGCTCAACTGGCTGCTCCTTGTGCTGCCAAAGTGACGCGCACGCTGCACCTTGGCAATGCGCCTTCGTCCACTATCCTGCGTGCCATGACGTTTGATCTTACAATCAGAGGCGCTGGCATCTTTGGACTCTCCATTGCATGGGAAGCCGTGTCGCGCGGCGCAAAGGTGCAGATCATTGACCCAATCGGCGCAGGTACCGGTGCCTCGGGCGGCGTTGTTGGCGCGTTGCAACCGCACACTCCGGATCGCTGGAACGAGAAAAAGCAATTCCAACTGGAAAGCCTGCTTTTGGCAGAGCGGTTTTGGTCAGAGGTTGAGGCGACCTCGGGTATCTCAAGCGGGTATAAACGTGTCGGCCGCCTGCAACCCTTGATGAATGACCGCAGCGTCGCATTGGCCAAAGAGCGCAGGCCAGACGCGCAAGCCCGATGGGGCAATGCCGCAATCTGGAAAGTGACAAAAGATGTAGGCGTCTGGGCCCCTCCTTCGCCAACGGGGCTATTCGTCCACGACACGCTTTCGGCCATCCTGAACCCGCGACGCGCGATGGAAAGCCTAAGTAACGCCCTGTCTTTGCGCGGTGCGGAAATCAAACGCGAAGGCACTGATCAAGGCGCGGTGATCTGGGCAACCGGTTGGCAAGGGTTGCGTGATATGTCCATCGCTTTGGGCCAAAACATCGGCAATGGCGTCAAAGGCCAGGCCGCTCTTTTGGCCCACGATGCCACGGGTGAGCCGCAGATTTTCGCCGACAGCCTGCACATCATCGCGCATCTGGACGGCACCGTAGCCATTGGATCAACGTCCGAGCGTGACTTTGACGACCCAACGCAAACGGACGAGCACCTCGACGCTCTGTTAGAGCGCGTCGGCCTCGTTATGCCCATCCTGAAAGGCGCAAAACTTCTGAAAAGGTGGGCAGGTGTGCGTCCACGCGCCGCCTCACGCGCTCCCTTGCTCGGCCCATGGCCAGACCGTCCTGGTCACTTCGTGGCGAATGGCGGCTTCAAGATCGGCTTCGGCATGGCCCCGAAAATCGCCCAGACTATGTGCACGCTGACTTTGGACGGCAATGACACCATCCCGGAGATGTTTCGATTTCATCTATTAAAAAATACTCCGGGGTGAATGGGCCGAAGGTCCAGAGGGGCAGAGCCCCTTTTACCGCGACGTGCAACAGCGCGGCGCAAACCGTCAGCGACGCACAACCTCTGCCTTCAGGGCCGACATCAGGTTTCGCACGGCGTCATTGTACTGCTCCGAAACCAACCCACCCTCATCGTCAAATTGCTTGGACGACGCGGCCAAAAGCACCTCACCACTCAACAGTCGCGGACGAAAGGACGTCATCGCCAAACGCAACGCATAATTCCCGCGCGCCCCGCCAGAACGTCCTGCCGCCGCGGACATCAAGGCAACGGGCTTGGCCTCCCAAGGATTGCCTTTTACCCGGCTGACCCAATCCAGCGCGTTTTTCAAAACACCCGAAAGCGACTGGTTGTACTCAGGTGTCGAGATAATCACAGCGTCAGCTTCGCCAATCTGGTCTGCCAACGCCTCGACCTCGGCCGGAATGCCGTTGCGCTGCTCCAGATCGCCGTCATAAAGCGGTAAGTGCAGATCAGCCTCGCTGAATTCACCACCATAGTGACGCGCAGCAGCGCGAAGAAGTTTTGTATTGGTAGAGTCGCGGCGAAGCGCGCCAGAGAGTCCCAGTAGCATTTCTTTTTTAGTTCCAAGTTAGTCTTTTGGCTCGAAATAGTGTGCGAAAGTACACCGACAAGTGTTAATTTGGCGCAATATCTTGTGGATAACTCGCAAACCAATACTCTCGCTTGGGGTCAGCCGTTGACACCACCAGCGCGGCGTCTGAGACTCGAGCTTCGGAATCACCCTCGAAGGACCTCGCCTTGCGCTTTAACCGCATACGACTCAACGGCTTCAAGAGCTTTGTCGACCCAACGGACCTGATCATCGCAGACGGCCTGACGGGCGTTGTCGGCCCCAATGGATGCGGCAAGTCCAACTTGCTTGAGGCCTTGCGCTGGGTGATGGGCGAAAACCGGCCCAGGGCGATGCGCGGCGCTGGCATGGAAGATGTGATTTTCGCAGGAGCCTCGTCACGGCCCGCGCGGAACTTTGCCGAAGTCTCTCTGGTGCTCGACAACTCCGACCGGCTCGCGCCGGCAGGCTTCAACGACACGGACACGCTTGAGATTGTGCGGCGCATCACGCGCGACGCGGGTTCGGCCTATAAACTCAACACCAAGGACGTGCGCGCGCGTGACGTGCAGATGCTTTTTGCTGATGCATCGACCGGCGCGCATTCGCCTGCACTGGTCCGCCAAGGGCAGATCTCCGAGCTGATCAACGCCAAACCGCAGGCACGGCGGCGCATTCTGGAAGAGGCCGCCGGTATTTCGGGGCTCTATCAGCGGCGACATGAGGCAGAACTCAAACTCAAAGGCGCTGAGACCAACCTCACCCGTGTCGATGACGTGATCGAGCAACTGGCCGCGCAACTGGCCTCACTGATCCGGCAAGCGCGCCAAGCGAAGCGTTATCGCGAGATTGGCTCAGAGTTACATCACGCGGAAGGTCTGTTGCTTTATCTGCGCTGGCGCGAAGCCGAAACCGCGCGCACGTCCGCCGAAACAGAGCTGGCAGAGCGCACGAAGCTGGCCTCCGAGGCCGAGCGCGAGGCGAGAGGCGCAACAGGGATGCGATCAAAGGCCGAAGAAGCCTTGCCGCCGCTGCGCGAAGAAGAAGCGATTGCAACGGCTGTTCTGAACCGCCTGCAGGTCCGGCTTGGCTCGCTGGAAGAGGACGAAGCGCGCGCCATCGAGACGATTGAAACGCTTGAAGCTCGGATCGCGCAGTTGGGCGAAGATACCTCTCGCGAGTCTGATCTGAATTTGGATGCGGGCAAGACGCTTGAGGCGCTAAAGACTGAAACAACAGAACTGGAAGCAACTGGCGAAGGCCATGATGCCGCAGTTGAGGCGGCGTCAGAGGAAGCCCATGAGGCGGCGCGCATTCTGCAGGACCGTGAAAACGCTCTCAGCCAGTTGACCGAAGACGTCGCCCGGCTGGCCGCACGGCACCAATCGGCAGAACGCTTGTTGCAAGATGCTGAAACCACGCTTGGGCGCAGTGAAGCTTCGGAAGAAACGGCACGTGCAGAAGAAACATCTGCCGCCCAGGACCTTCAGGCAGCAGAGACGTCGTTTGCCGCATCGCAGGCTGTATTGGCAAAAGCCACAAAAGCCGCGAGCGATGCAGAGGCGGCTTTGGTGGCCGCCGACGATAACCGCGAAGCCGCACAGGGCCGCGAAGCGGATGCGCGTGCCGAACGCGCCTCAGCCGAAGGCGAGGTAAAGGCACTGCAGGCCGAAGTTGCAGCACTTGCGCGTCTTGTCGACCGCGACACCGCCGAGGGCGGTCAGGTGATGGACCTGCTCTCGGTCAAATCAGGCTATGAAAAAGCGCTTGGCGCGGCTTTGGCGGACGATCTGCGCGCGCCTTTGATTGCGGCCGACAAAGCCTCTGGCTGGGCCGAATTGCCCGCCTATTCCAAGGCGCAGGTCCTGCCGAACGGCGTCGCTGCGCTGACCAACTATGTCAGCGTACCGCCCGTTCTGGCGCGCCGCCTGGGTCAGGTGGGTTTGGTCGATCGTGCTGATGGGCCCAAGTTGCAGACCGATCTGAAGCCTGGCCAACGTCTGGTCAGCGCCGAGGGTGACCTTTGGCGATGGGATGGGTTCCGCGCGGGGTCTGGCGATGCGCCGTCTGCGGCTGCTTTGCGTTTGGAGCAGCTCAACCGGCTGCAGGCACTCAAGCAAGATCTTGAAGAGGCAAGCGCGCGCGCCATTGGTGCCGCTCAAGCCCATGATGTACTGACTGCCGAAATGGACGGACTGAAAGAGAGCGTTGCTGCTGCGCGCGATGCCCGTCGTGCCGCGGACCATGCGCTGGCCGAGGCCAACCGAGCGCTGAGCCGCGCCGAAGCAGACCGCAACATCTCTGCCGGAAAACGCGAGGCGGCCGAGTTGGCCGTTCGGCGACACGGAGACGAGGCGACCGCAGCACGCACGCGGATGAAAGAGGCCAAAGCAGCGCTTGCCGAACTGGACGATCTAGAGACGCTCCGCGCCACGACGGAAGACGTGAAAATGACCGTCGAGGCTGCACGGATGACCATGATGGCGCGCCGCACGGCCCATGATGAGTTGAAACGCGAAGGCGAGGCTCGCACGCGGCGTTTGGACGAGATCACCAAGGAGCGTGACACCTGGGAACGGCGTTTGGAGAACGCTGGCACACGCGTGCGCGAACTGGCCGAACGCCGCACGACGACAGAGGCGGAACTTGAAAGTGCGCGTGGCGCGCCAGAGCGCCTGGCCGCTGAACGCACAGCCCTCGCCGATGATCTGAGCAGCGCCGAAGAACGCCGCAAAGCAGCAGCCGACACGCTTGCCACGGCCGAGACCGCCGAACGTGATGCCAAGGAGGCCGAACGCAACGCTGAACGCACAGCTTCGGAAGCGCGCGAGCGGCGCGCCGCGGCTGAAGCCCGCGCCGAAGCTGCCCGTGAGACGGTCGCACTTGCTGCCGAGCGGATCGAAGAGGAACAGGAGACGACACCAGATAAGCTTTTAGAATCGTTAGAGGCCGATCCAGAAAATCTGCCTTCTGCCGAAAAGATCGAAACCGACGTCATGCGCCTGCGCCGTGCTCGGGATGCCCTGGGCGCGGTCAATCTGCGGGCCGAAGAAGACGCCCGCGAAGTCGAGGAAGAGCACGACACATTGGTCAGCGAAAAGACCGATCTTGAGGCCGCGATAGCCGCCCTGCGTTCTGGCATTGCCAGCCTGAACAAGGAAGGGCGCGAGCGTCTTTTGACCGCATTCGAGCAGGTGAACTCGAACTTCTCGATGCTGTTCAAACACCTCTTTGGCGGCGGTGAAGCCAAACTGGTGCTGGTCGAATCTGATGATCCGCTTGAAGCCGGGCTTGAGATCATGTGCCAGCCGCCGGGCAAGAAACTGTCAGTTTTGTCGCTGCTGTCTGGCGGTGAACAGACGCTGACCGCGTTGGCGCTGATCTTTGCGGTTTTCCTTGCCAACCCCGCGCCGATCTGCGTGCTCGATGAAGTCGACGCTCCGCTGGATGACGCCAACGTCACGCGCTTTTGCGACCTGCTTGACGAGATGTGCCGCCGCACCGAGACACGCTTTATGATCATCACCCACCACGCGGTGACGATGGCGCGGATGGATCGGCTTTTTGGAGTGACGATGGGCGAACAAGGCGTCAGTCAGCTTGTTTCGGTTGATCTGAAAAAAGCCGAGGCCATGGTCGCCTAGGTGGACGCGCTTCCTGCCCTTTGGATTGTTTTTGCAGCGTTTTTCGCGGCAGGCAGCGTGAAGGGTATTGCCAGCGTCGGACTGCCGATGACTGCCTTGGGGATTCTTACGTTTTTCACCGACCCACGCACGGCATTTGCCTGCGCACTTTGCCCGATCTTTGCCTCCAATGCCCTGCAGACATGGCGCGCGGGCAATATTGGCGAAGCCGCCAGAAGGTACTGGCCGTTCATCGTTTGCATGGTGATCGGAATCCCGCTGACGCTGGCGGCGACGATAAAGGCATCGGATGCGCTTTTAATGGGCGTGCTGGGTGTGACCGTCTTGGTCTTTGTCGCGATCAACATCACCCGCTGGGCACCCCGGATATCCGACACATGGGATCGCGCCGCACAAATCGGGTTTGGCAGTGGCGCGGGGCTGTTGGGCGGGCTGACGTCGATCTGGTTGCCTGCGATCATGATCTACCTGCTGGCGCGCGACACATCGAAAGAAGAGTTCGTGCGCGCCACCGGCTTGCTGCTTTTCACCGGCAGCCTGCCGCTTTTCGCGGGCTACATCGCCGCCGGGTTTCTGACCGGTCCGTTGGCGGTTCTGTCACTGATATTGATCGTGCCAACTTGGGCAGGCATGGCCCTTGGCGCAAGATTTCGCGGCAGACTATCGGAAGACGCGTTTCGCAAAGTGCTCTTGGGCGTCTTCGCGCTGATCGGCGTTAATCTGATCCGTCGCTCCATACTGTAAACTTGGCTACGACACAGATGACCGGATAGCGCGCATGTTCTCGCCATAAGGTGCAGGATTGCCAACGGAACCGCCTTTGAAAACCGCCGATCCAGCGACCAGCACATCAGCACCGGCCTCGACCACCAACGGCGCGGTCGTTGGGTCCACTCCACCGTCGATCTCAATATGGATCGGTCTGTCGCCAATCATCGCGCGCAGCTTGCGGACCTGCTCAATCTGGGTGTGAATAAACTTCTGCCCACCAAATCCGGGGTTTACCGTCATGATGCAGACCAGATCGCACATGTCCAGCAGCGGCCCTGCCGCCTCGACCGGCGTGCCGGGGTTCAGCGCAAGACCAGCCTTGGCACCCGCCGCCCGAATGGCCTGCAGCGTGCGGTGCGTGTGCGGCCCAGCTTCGATATGCGCCGTCAAAATATCAGCCCCTGCCTCGACATATGCGTCGATATATGGGTCAACTGGCGCGATCATCAGATGCACGTCCATGACCGTCTTGATGTGAGGTCGGAACGCCCTGAGCGCTGGCGGTCCAAATGTAAGGTTCGGCACAAAGTGCCCGTCCATCACATCAACATGAATCCAATCAGCGCCTTCGGCCTCCACCGCCTGAATCTCGCGCCCAAAATCTGCAAAGTCGGCTGACAGAATGGACGGCGCTATCTTCACAGATCGGTCAAATGTCATTGCATACCCTCTTGCTCGCGCCCTTTCTCACGGGATTCGCTCTTGCACGCAATCGCCTTTCTCTGGTCCACAAATATGCCGGGGGTGCGGGGGCAGAGCCCCCGCTTGGGGCGAAGACGAAGTCGGCGCAATCAAAACCGTATCGGGAAAGCCTCTCGGATGGACCGATCCAGATCAGGCGCAATCTGGCACGGCGCTTCTGCCAAGATCGCCTCCTTGCGCGCCGCAGCGGCGGCCAGCAGATCGGGCTTTTTCGCCTCTTCCCACTCTTTCGGGCTCATACGGTTCCCCACAGCAGGATAGGTATATTCCGTTTGCATCAACTTCAGCGTCTGATCGCTGCCCAGATAATGTCCCGGCCCGTCAAGACACACGCTCCGCATTGTCTCGATGGAAACCGTGTCCTCCGTCACCTCGATCCCGCGCACGCAGCGCAGCGCCTGACCGCAGATGTCGTCGCCAAGCACAAGACTTTCTAGGCAAAACCCCAGCAATGAGGCCTGCATGCCCGCAGCTTCATACACCATATTCAGGCCCGCAAGGCCCGCCAGAACGTTGGTGATCCCCTGCTCCCAACCAGCCTGCATGTCGGGCAGTTTTGAGTCTGATATCCCCGCCGCGGCCCCTCCGGACAGGCCATAAAAACGATGCATCTGCGCGCAGCCTGCCGTCAAAAGAGCCTGCTCTGCCGAGCCGCCTGACATCGCCCCCGTGCGCAGATCTGAAACGAACGGCCATGTACCAAAGACCGCCGGATGTCCCGGCGAGATCGAATTGACATAGACAACACCAGCCAGACACTCTGCCACCGCCTGCACAATCGCCGCCGCAATGGGGGCCGGTGCCGTAGCGCCAGCCTGTCCAGCAGACAGCAACAAAACCGGCATGCCCGCCTTGATGCAATTCTCCATCACGATGCAGCTTTCCTCGGCGAACTTCATCGGCGGGACCACAAAACAATTGCTGTTAAGAATAAACGGGCGTTCGCGCCACGCGGCCTCTCCCCCTGCAATCGCGTGAATAAGGTCCATAGCAGGGGCCACATTCGCAGGATCGGAGAACGAGGTGCCGATGTGTTTTCGCGTGCCCGAAGCAGCGGCAAAAATCGTGTTCAGGTCCAGTTCCAGATTGTCCGTGAACTCGCGGCACACCAAAGGGCGCTGAAAGAAGTGTATGTTATCAAGGTGCTGCACCAGCCTTGCTGCATCATAAAGATCAACGGCTGTTGGATCGCGGTAATCAAGCGTTACCGGGTCGACCATGTGAACCGCAGCACCAGCCGTGCCATAGTGTACGCGGTCCGGCTCCAGCTTGAGGTCAAATTTCTCGTCGCGCGCAAAAACGGTGATGCACCGCGCGGCCTTGGCCAGCATGTCTTCAACAAGCGCGCGGGGATAGCGAAGTCGACCGTCTGCGCCTTGAATTGCGCCTGCTGCAACCATCGCCTTTACACCCGATGGCGGAGCTTGGCTAAGCCCGATCTCCTCCAAGGCATCAAGAGCCGCATTATGGATACGTTGTACACCTTCGTCGGTCAGTGGCTGATACCGACCCCCCTTCAGACCCGGGCGCACCGGGCGCAAATCATCGGCCAAAGGTGCGGCCCGAAGAGCGACACGCGCCGCACGTCCTCCGGACCGCCTGCTCAAATTTTGACCCGTTCGGATTTGGGATCGTACATCGGGCGCAGCGACGCTTCGGCTGCTACGCGCGTACCAGCCACTTCGATTTCCCATCCGGTCGTCTCAGAGGCGAGTTCAGCTGGCACGTATCCAAGCCCGACCGCCCCCCCCAAAGTATGCCCGTAGTTGCCCGATGTCAGATATCCAACGAAGGCACCGTCCTTGAGGATCGGCTCGTGATGAAAGAGCATTGGCTCTGGTTCTGAAAGCTTGAACTGGACCATGCGCAATTTTGGCCCCTCTTCTTTGCGTTTCAAGACCGCTTCGCGACCTATGAAGTCGTTTTTGGCTGTTTTCACTGCAAACCCAAGCCCTGCATCGACCACGTTGTCCTCGCAGGTGATGTCGTGCCCGAAGTGGCGGAAGGCCTTTTCGATACGCAAACTATCCATTGCATGCAGGCCCACCATCTTCAGACCAACTTCGGGGCCCGCTTCCATGATGGTCTCAAAAACGTGTCCCGCCATCTCGGACGAAACATAAAGCTCCCATCCCAACTCACCCACGTAAGTGACGCGGTGCGCACGCGCGTGGCACATGCCGATCTCGATGGTGCGGGCGTGGCCGAAGGGGTGCACCTCGTTTGACATGTCATCCGGGCTGACCAGTTGCATCAACTCGCGGGCGCGGGGGCCCATGACAGCAATCGTCGCCTCTGCCGCTGTCATGTCGGTGACTGTAACGCGTGCATGGCCCACATGGCGTTCGATCCACGTCTGGTCGGCCAGGCGCGTGGCAGCGGGGCAGATCACCAGATAGACGGTTTCTGACAGACGTGTGACGGTCACATCTGCCTCGATCCCACCAATTGAGTTGAGGAATTGGGTATAGACCAAACGGCCAGATGCTACATCAACGTCGTTGCCGCAGATACGGTTCAAAACGGCACACGCATCGGGCCCTTCGACCCGGATCTTGCCAAAGGACGACATATCATAAGCGCCGACACCTGTGCGGATCGCGGTGTGTTCGGCGGCTTGATTGTCGAACCAATTCTGCCGACCCCACGAATAGTGATATTCGCGTTCTTGGCCCGGATTGGCAAACCAATTGGCACGCTCCCACCCGGCAAGTTCGCCCATTACAGCGCCTTGTTCCAGCAGGTGGTGATGCAAAGGCGAGCGGCGGATACCGCGCGCGGTTGCTTTCTGGCGATAGGGATAGTGGTCCGCATAAAGCAGGCCAAGCGTTTCCGTTGCGCGCGCTACAAGGTACTTCTTGTTGCCTTGGAAGGGTTGCATCCGGCTGACATTAACGTCGCCCAGATCGAACGGCTTTTCACCCGTCTCCATCCACTGCGCCAAAGCAGAACCCGCACCACCAGCGGACTGAATGCCGATGGAGTTAAAGCCGGCCGCCACCCAGATGTTGTCCGCACCCGGTGCAAGGCCAAGGTGGTACGCATCGTCGGGCGTAAAGCTTTCCGGCCCGTTGAAAAACGTGTGAATGCCTGCTTCAGCCAGCATCGGCATGCGTTTCACCGCCTGTTCCAATATCGGCTCGAAGTGGTCGAAATCTTCGGGAAGCTGGTCAAATTCAAAGCTTTCGGGGATGCCATCCATACCCCAGGGCTTGGCCACTGGCTCAAACGCGCCAAGCAGCATTTTGCCCGCGTCTTCCTTGTAATACGCACACTCATCCGGCACGCGCAGCACAGGCATTTGCGTAAGCCCGTCAATGCCTTCCGTGACGATGTAAAAGTGTTCGCATGCTTGAAGCGGGATGTTGACGCCCGCTATTTTACCCACCTCGCGCGACCACATGCCCGATGCGATCACGACCGCATCGCACGTTGTGTGCCCCGCCTCGCCTGTCTCGGCTTCCCAATCCACACCGGTCACACGCGCACCGTCCCGGTGGATGTTGGTGACCTTCAGGCCCTCAAGCGTCTGTGCCCCGCCTTGACGCGCGCCTTTGGCCAACGCATGGGCGATATTGGCTGGATCGCCCTGCCCGTCCTTTGGCAACCAAACGGCTTGAGTGACGTCGCCAGCTTCAATGTGCGGGTAGCGGTTCTTGACCTCGGCCGCATCGATTTCTTCAACCTCAACACCAAAAGCACGCGCCATGGACGCTTGGCGCAGGATTTCTTCGCGGCGCGCTTCGGTCAGTGCAACGGTGATGGACCCGCAGCGCTTGAATCCGGTGGACACGCCCGTTTCGGCTTCCAGATTGCCGTAAAGCTCCTGGCTGTACTTCGCCAGTTTGGTCATGTTCGGTGAATTGCGCAGTTGCGCGATCAGACCGGCGGCGTGCCATGTGGTGCCAGACGTCAGGCGCTTGCGCTCCATCAAGACAACGTCAGACCAGCCCATTTTGGCCAGATGGTACGCGACAGAGGTTCCGATCACACCGCCGCCAATGATAACGCAGCGCGCGTGGGAGGGAGGCGTGCCTTTGCTCATGGGTAAAGTTCCGCGAATTTGGATTTGTAGTGTGCAATCATCTCTGCCTCAGACGCACCATCGTCATAGGGTGGCGTGGTCACCGGTTTCACGCCATCGACGTGGATCAACACAAGCGCTGTGATGCGCTTGGCCAGATCGCCCCAAGCATCAATCCACCTTTGGTTCAGATCGTTGAACCGTTTGGTCTCACATTCGATGATCTCGGTCGAGCCGGTGACCCGCACGCCTTTGCGGCGGAACGGGTCGACGAAAACCACTTCAGCCTTTGGCGTTCGTTGCAGATTCAGGCGCGTTCCCGGAGACCGGATGTCACCATAAGCAATGGTCATATCATCGAGCACCAGAAAGGTGCCCTTTGGCGACGCTGCAGGTTTGCCCTCGACGGTGACTGTTGCGACAATGCCCAGCGGGAAGTCACGGATGATCCGCGCTGCGTCCGCCCCGATCACGCCCGTATTCTTTCGTTCTGCGGATCCCACAAGGGCTGGTCTGCTTCGACGCGTGCCTTGAAGCGTTCGCCATAGATCTCAACCTCAACCTCTGTGCCGGGGACGGCCAGATCAGCGCGCAACATGCCGAGCGCGATCGATTTGTTGGTCCGATACCCCCAACCGCCCGACGTCGTTTCGCCAACGACCGTACCGTCTTGCCAAAGCGTTGACATGTAAGGCGCGTCAGCCTCGCCCGCATCGACAGTGAGCGTGACGAAAGATTTTTTGACCCCCTGCTGCATTTCACTCTGCAGCGCGGCCTTGCCGGGGAAATTTTGGGCTTTGTCGAGTTTCACAAAGCGGCTCA
>JABDJX010000105.1 GCA_013003245.1 Silicimonas sp.
GCACGCGCGCCAGGGTGGCGGCATCTTCCAGCGCAAGGTTCGCGCCTTGGGCCAAGAACGGCAGCGTCGGATGGGCGGCATCGCCCAACATTACCTGTTGTGCCGCAAACCAGCGCGAGGCCACGGGATGACGGAAGAGCCCCCACAGGTTCACCTCGTCTAGCTGATCCAGCCACCCGCGTACCCTTGGTGTGAACCCCGCAAAGGCGCGTCGCACGTTTTCGGGATCGTCGGTCTGGCTCCACCCCTCCTCGGCCCATTCGCTGCGCTCTTCGATGGCGACGATGTTTCTGCGTCCGCGGGTCAAAGGATAGCTGACCAGATGGCGACCGGGCGCCATGTGGACCTCCATCACCGGATCGCTTTTGGCGTCCTCGATCACGCCACGCCAGGCAACCTGACCGGTGAAAAATGGCTTGTCCTGTGCAAGCAAAACCGCGCGCATGGCCGAGCGTAGCCCGTCGGCACCAATTAACAGATCATCCCCCGGCAAGGCTGCACCATCACCGGGCGGGGCGATTTCGCGGCCCGTTTCTATCGTGGCGCCGCCCGTTTGTGCGGCTTTGAGCAGGATGTCGATCAGATCTGCACGGTGCACCAGGGCCCAGTGCAGGTCTGGTGCATCGTTCTTCAGGTCCATCGAGATCACAGACCGCCCGTTCAGCCCATCGAACAATTGCGCCGCTTCCGCCTTGACAGAAACCTCCGTCAAAGCGGGTTCCACCCCCAAAGACCGGATAACAGCCATGCCGTTCGGGCTGATCTGGATGCCTGCACCCACTTCGGTGATCTGGGGCGCGCGTTCGGCCACGGTCACCTCGTGCCCGTCGCGCGTCAGGGCGATGGCGGCTGCCAACCCACCGATGCCAGCGCCTGCGATTGTGATCTTCATGTCAACCCTTGTCCCCAAATAGCAAAACGCCCGCCTTGATGCATATCAAGACGGGCGCCCAAGACCAATCATGGTCTTTCATCAGTCGTCGCGGTGCACTTTTTCTTTGCGCTCGTGACGCTCTTGCGCCTCAAGGCTCAGCGTTGCGATCGGACGCGCATCAAGGCGTTTCAGCGAAATCGGCTCACCGGTTTCATCGCAATAACCGTATTCGCCCTCATCGATCCGGCGTAGCGCCGCGTCGATCTTGGCAACAAGCTTGCGCTGACGGTCACGCGTGCGCAATTCAAGCGCGCGGTCGGTCTCTTCGCTGGCACGGTCGGCGATGTCTGGAATGTTGCGTGAACTGTCCTGCAAGCCCTCAAGCGTGCTCTTGCTGTCATCCTGCAGTTCGGCTTTCCAGTTGATGAGTTTGCGCCGGAAATACTCCGTTTGCATCTCGTTCATGAACGGCTCATCCTCGGCGGGTCGGTAATCGTCCGGAAGAAAGACTTCAGCCTTCATTTTATTCCCTTTTTTTACCATTTATCGCTCTCCGGAAGGCCACTGATCACCACCATCCGGCTCCTCTTTTTCGGCGACATAACGCATCAACAAGTGCTTGTCACTACACGATCCGCTCCCTTGAAGGGGTTAATTTCCCCCGCTAAGTTGCGCCTCTGACCCAAAGGTAAGGACGCATGGATGAGGTTTAACGGAACCGACAGCTATATCGCCTCTGACGATCTGGCTGTGGCCGTCAACGCGGCTGTCACGCTAGAGCGTCCGCTTTTGGTCAAAGGCGAACCCGGCACGGGAAAAACTGAACTGGCACGGCAGGTTGCAGGTGCCTTGGGTCTGAACATCATCGAGTGGAACATTAAATCCACCACCCGCGCGCAGCAGGGGCTTTACGAGTACGACGCGGTCAGCCGGCTGCGCGACAGCCAATTGGGCGGCGATGTGGATGACATCGCGTCCTACATCAAGCGCGGCAAGCTGTGGGAGGCCTTTGCGGCGGGCGAGCGTGTAGTGCTGTTGATCGACGAGATCGACAAGGCCGATATCGAGTTTCCCAACGATCTTTTGCAGGAACTCGACCGCATGGAGTTTCACGTCTACGAGACCGGCGAGACCGTGCGCGCGGTGCATCGTCCCATAGTGATCATCACCTCGAACAACGAAAAAGAACTGCCTGATGCGTTTTTGCGCCGCTGTTTCTTTCACTACATCCGGTTTCCCGACGCCGAGACGCTGAAAGCCATCGTGGGCGTGCATTTCCCCGACATCAAAGAGCATTTGCTTAACACAGCGCTGACCCAGTTCTTTGAGGTGCGCGAAACACCGGGACTGAAGAAAAAGCCGTCGACATCCGAGGTGCTGGATTGGCTGAAGCTGATCCTCGCAGAGGATCTGGACCCAGAGGATCTTGCCCGCGACGGTGTGAACGCCCTGCCCAAGCTGCACGGTGCGTTGTTGAAAAACGAACAGGACGTGGCGCTTTTCGAACGGCTTGCGTTCATGGCGCGGGGGCAGCGCTGACGCGCCCATGCTACAGGTCCTGACCCACAACATCCTGCCGGTTTTCGCCATGCTGGCCCTTGGCTTTGCCCTGGGCCGGATGAACTGGGCGACACAGGACGAAGCGCGCGCGGTGAACCGCATCGCGTTTCTGGTTCTGCAACCGCCGTTGATTTACATGCTGCTGACGTCGCTGGATATGGCCTCTATTCGCTTTGATGCCATTGCGCTCTATTTCGCTGCCGAAGTTATCCTGTTTCTGGTCGCTTTTGCGCTGGCCCGCTTTGGCTTTCGCTGCGACTCCGGAGAGGCGTTTTTGCTAGCGATGTGCGTGGTTTTCGTGAACTCGCTGCTCTATGTCGGGCCGATCTCGGTTCTGATCTATGGCGCAGCTGGGGCGCTGCCGATCACCGTGATCGTGGCCCTCGATGCCTCTGTCTGGTTTGCGTTCTTCATCATCGGGATGGAATTGATCACCGGGCAGGAAGGGGCCAAAGCCGCCCTGCCCCGGATCGTCAAGAACCCGGTTCTGATCACCATCGTTCTGGCGCTGGCGATCAATCTGGCCGCCATTCCAACGCCGGTTCCGCTTCAGAACGCGTTCCAGTTCGCCGGGGCCGCTGCCGCCCCCATGGTGCTTTTCGCACTGGGCGTTGTGCTGTCGTCGCACAGCTTTAGTGCCACGGCCCCGGTGGTTGGCATCTCGGCGCTGAAACTGCTTGGGTTGCCACTTGTGGTCTGGTCGGCCTTTCAGGTTTTTTCACCCGAAAACCCGTGGTCTGGTCTTTTCACGATGAACGCCTCTGGACCCGCTGGCGCGATGGCGTTTTCACTGGCGATGCTCTACGGCGTGCGTACCGACCGCATCGCACCGGTGATCATCTGTACCAGCGTTCTGTCGCTCTTTTCGCTGGCCTATCTGGCATAAGTCACACGTTATTGACATCGACGTCAGAGCCACTGGCCACTTGCGTTCAACCTGCTAGATTGCCCGGAATGACCGTGAACGTGCGCCCTTTGCAAAGAGACGACGCAGCCCCGTGGCGAAAGCTTTGGCACGGTTATCTGGCGTTTTACGATACCGAATTGCCCGACAAGATGTACGACCTGCAGTTCGAGCGTCTTCTAAGCGATAACCCCCACGATTTTCATGGCTTAATCGCCGAAGTTGATGGGAAGCAAATCGGCCTCGCCCACTTCGTCTATCACCGTCACGGATGGCGCACGGATGATGTCTGTTATTTGCAGGATCTTTACGCCGATCCGAGTGTGCGCGGCAAAGGCGTGGGACGTGCCTTGATCGAAGCGGTCTATGCCGCCGCTGACAGCGCAGGTGCGCCCTCGGTCTATTGGATGACGCAGGATTTCAACCACACCGCCCGCCAGCTTTACGACCGCATCGGCGTCAAAACCCCCTTCATCAAATACGCGAGGCCTGCATGAGACCGTTTCTGTTTCTGGCACTCAGCATGACCCTTTCGGCCTGTGCCTCCACGGAAACCGCGCGTCGTGTTACACCCGAGATGACGATGCAGCCGGTGACGATGCCGCCAATGGCGACGTTCAAAAGCATTGCCCCCACGCCGCCCAAGGCCTCAAACGCTGTTATTGCCCGCGATTTCCTTGATCTGGCGTTCACGCTGGAAAACGGCAGCACCTTGCCGGTTTTTACCCGGTTCAATGGCCCTGTAACCGTGAAGGTCAGCGGAAAAGCCACACCGACCCTGGAACCTGATCTGGAGCGCCTGTTAAAGCGTCTGCGGGATGAGGCAAACATACCCATTTCGCGCATCACAGGGCCGCAGACGGCTTCGATCACCATCGTGCCGGTCCCAAGTGCGCAGATCCGCAGCGTGGCACCCACCGCAGCCTGTTTTGTACGCGCAAACGTCTCTAGCTGGGATGAGTACCGCGCGCGGCGCAATGATCCGGCCACTTTCTGGACCGGCCTGCGCCAACGCGACCGGATGGCGATCTTTGTGCCTACCGACGTCAGCCCGCAGGAAACCCGCGACTGCCTGCACGAAGAAGTCGCCCAGGCCCTTGGCCCGGTGAACGACCTTTACCGGCTGAGCGATTCGATCTTCAACGACGACAACTTTCACACGGTGTTGACCGGCTATGACATGCTGATCCTGCGCACGCATTACGACAAAGCCCTGCAAAACGGCATGACCCGCGCGGAGGTGGCAGCACGTCTGCCCGCCATCCTGAACCGCCTGAACCCACGCGGGCGCAGCAGCGCCATCGCCCCCCCGCACCCCGCCTCACGCGACTGGAAAGCCGCGATCAACACGGCCACCAATCCACGCCACTCAAACACCCGGCGTAAGGCCTCTGCCGAAAAAGCTGTTGCTCTTGCCACGCTTGGCAACCAGACAGACGCCAATATCGCTTATTCTTACTACATTCTGGGGCGCTTGAGCCTTGCCAGCGACCCAAGACAAGCACTGGATGCCTTTTTGATGGCGGGCCGTATTTACGAAAGCCAGCCTGACACGCGCATTCAGGAAGCCCACGTCGCCCTTCAGGTCGCGGCCTTTCAACTGGCCGCAGGACAGTCGGACATTGCCATCGCCCTGATCGACCAGAACCTTGCCGTGGTGCGCCGCTCAGAGCATGCAGCGCTTTTGTCGTTAATGCTGCTCGTCAAAGCCGAAGGGTTCGAAAACCTTGGACAAAAGGCCAAGGCCGAGAGCGCGCGCAAGGAGGCTTTGGCCTGGGCGCGCTATGGCTATGGCAACGAAGCCGTGATACGCGAACGCGTGTCTGAGATACTGTCGATCTCTCCCCGCATGCGCGAAAGTTGATCCATGGTTTTGTTTATCTTTGCAGCCACTGGCGCCATTCTGGGTGTGATTACCGCCAAGCGCCGGGGTGGCAACCGGCTTGATATGGCACAATACGCAGCCGGTTTCGCAATTGCCTTCTCGATCCTTGGCCTGTTTGTGACATTGGCGTTTCTAAACGCAATTGCCTGATGTTCCTACCGTTTTTCGAGACTTTACGTAAAACCGGCGTCCCGGTCTCGTTGCGCGAATTCCTGTCGTTTCTCGAGGCGATCAACACCGGCCTGGCCACATATGACATCGACAGCTTCTATTACCTTGCCCGTTTGACGCTGGTGAAGGACGAAGCGCAGTTCGACCGCTTTGATCGCGCCTTTGCGCAGGCTTTCAAAGGGATCGAGGCGATTGATGCAAGCGCGCTTGTCACAGCGCAAGTGTTGCCCGAAGACTGGCTGCGCAAGATGGCCGAAAAGCACCTGAGCGACGACGAAAAAAGCGAGGTCGAGGCGGCGGGCGGTTTTGAGGCGCTGATGGAAACCCTGCGCAAACGTCTCGAAGAACAGCAAAAACGCCACCAAGGCGGCAGCAAATGGATCGGCACCGCGGGCACCTCGCCCTTTGGCGCTTATGGCTACAACCCCGAAGGCGTGCGCATCGGGCAAGACGAAAGCCGCCACAGGCGCGCGGTAAAAGTGTGGGACCGGCGCGAGTTCAAGGACTTCGACGACAGCCACGAGATCGGCACGCGGTCGATCAAGATGGCGCTGAAACGTCTGCGCCAGTGGGCCCGTGAGGGGGCCTCAGACGAGCTTGACCTCGATGGCACCATCCGCGCCACCGCAGATCATGGGTATCTTGATGTGCAAACAAGACCAGAGCGGCGCAACGCGGTGCGCGTGCTGCTGTTTCTGGACGTGGGCGGCTCCATGGACCCTTACGTGCAGATGGTCGAAGACCTGTTTTCGGCGGCCAAAGGCGAATTCAAGCACTTTGAACATTTCTATTTCCACAACTGCCTTTACGAAGGGGTCTGGCGCGAGAACCGCCGCCGCTGGGATGCGCGCACGCCGACGTGGGATATCCTGAACACCTACGGTCCGGGCTGGAAGTGCATCTTTGTCGGCGATGCGGCGATGTCGCCTTACGAGATTGCCCTTCCGGGCGGCGCAAACGAGCATTGGAACGAAGAGCCGGGCGAGGTCTGGCTGCGGCGCGCGGCGGACCAGTGGAAAGACTTGGTATGGATCAACCCAACTCCCCAGGCGCATTGGCCATATACCCAGTCGATCCAGATGATCCGCGAGATCATGGGCGCTGATCGCATGGTGCCGCTGACACTGGCCGGACTGACGCAAGGGATGAAGGCGCTTGGTTAATGTATCGCCGCGCGCTGTGCCGCGCTTTTGGACCAATGAAAAATCAAAAAACCGCTCCCGGCAAAGGCAACCGGGAGCGACCGTGAGGGAGGGCAATCAGGCTCTTAGCCTTCGGCTAACAATCCTGCCTCTTGCGCTGCTGCAAGTTCTTCTTGATCGACAGCACCGTCTGCATTGGCATCGATCTCGACAAAGCGCTCATCCGTGAGCGCCGGATAGACGGCCAAAAGTTCTGCCATCGAATACATGCCGTCACCATCGGTGTCTTCCACCATGGTTTGAGCTGCAGCCGCTGTGGCAGCCCCCATACCGATCATAATGGCCAGCATGAGTTTGAGTCTCTTCAGTCGTGTCATCTTCAAGGTCTCCCAGTGATGAATTGAGAGGCCGGGCCCGACCCTGTGTCGGAAGCTTCAGGAGAACAGATGACGCCTGACACGCACGACATCAACACCTCAGCACAACAGGCCGGCTTTTGAGCCTATTCCTGCATGTCGGGCACTCTCGCACGCGCAATTCGCCGCCGTCAGCAAGGACCCGCGCGCCGGGTGGCCAAGAACCGCAACCAAACTGAAGTCGGTTAGCAAATCTTCGCTCTTTCTTCTTGGGTTAAATATCCCGGGGAGGCCTGGAGGGGTGGAACCCCTCCAGTGGGTCG